>JAAEOR010000035.1 GCA_024222895.1 Hyphomicrobiales bacterium
ATCAAGTCGGCGACGCTGTTTGCAACCCAGGTGGACTTCACCCATGCCGGTGATCTGCGGGTGTTCGCCGACGAGGAACAGATCGCCGACCTCGAATATCGGATGAAGATGCGGGGCTATCTGGGCGGCGAGAAGATGGCGAACGCGTTCAATCTTCTGCGCGCCAATGACCTTATCTGGCCCTATGTGATCGCCAACTACCTCAAGGGCCGGGATCCGGCACCCTTCGACCTGCTCTACTGGAACGCCGATGCAACGCGCATGCCCGCAGCGAATCACGCATTCTATCTTCGCAACTGCTACCTCGAAAACCGGCTGTCATCGGGCGAGATGGAAGTGGCTGGCGTACGCCTCGACCTGAAGAAGGCAAAGGCACCGATCTATAACCTGGCGACCAGAGAGGATCATATCGCCCCGGCCCGCTCGGTCTTTCTGGGATCTTCCTTTTTTGGCGGTCGGGTGACGTTTGTGGTCACGGGTTCGGGCCATATCGCCGGCGTCATCAATCCGCCATCACGGAACAAGTACCAATACTGGACCGGGCCGGCCCCAAAGGGCGACGGTTACGAGGATTGGATTGGCAAGGCGAAGGAACATGCCGGCTCGTGGTGGCCGCACTGGCAAAAATGGATCGAGGCCAAGACCAAAACGAAAGTCAAACCACCGCTCATGGGCGGCGGCAAGCTGAAACCACTTGAGGATGCACCAGGAAGTTATGTGAGGATGAAGGCATGAGCATTGCAACGATAGGCGCCGGTCGCATGGGGCGAGGCCTGGCGCGACGGCTCGCCGCGGCAGGCGAAGCGGTCACGATAACCGGCCGCGACGTTGAAAAAGTTGCAGCCCTTGCCGAAGACATCCCCGGTGATGTCAGCGCCGGCCCGATTGCCGGCGCGGCCAACGCCGATGTCGTGTTTCTCGCGGTGCCGTATGGTGAGGTCGCCGCCGCCGTTGCAGAGGCCGGAAGCCTGGCGGGCAAGATTCTGGTCGACATCACCAACCCGATCGGTCCGGACTTCTCACTCGCCGTCGGCATGACGACGTCGGGGGCCGAGGAAATTCACAAGCTCGTCCCGCAAGCGCGGCTGGTGAAGGCGTTCAACACCATTTTCTCTGACGTACTCGACATCCAGTTGAGTGATCCCGATACGCCGCCGCAGGTCCTCTATGCCGGCGATCACGAATTCGCCAATCAGCGGGTGGAGGCCTTGATTACCGCCATGGGCTTCGCCCCGCTGGCAGCCGGCCCGCTCGAGAACGCCCGGCTGCTTGAGCCAATCGGTCTGATGACGATCCAGCTGGGCATGAAGCTCGGACACGGCCGCCGGGTCGTCCCGCGTTTCGTGGAGTATTGAAACCGCACCCCCGCATTTACGCTACTCGATATGGCCGGTCGGGATACCGTCAATCGTTTCGAGGTTGTTGCCGGCCCGATATCCCGGCAGATCCGAGGCGGCTTCGGCCCATCGTGCCAGTGATGCCCGTTCACCCTGATAGTCATAGACCGGAACGCCGAACCCGCAGGATGTCTGCACAGACTCGACGTCGAGGACAATGATCTGCCGCGCGCTTGCGGGCTCCTCGCCATCGAACGACGAGTCGATCATCTCGCGGAATGCGTCGCTGCTCTTCGGTAGAACCCGGCCGCGCCCATAAAGACGAAGGATATTCGGCGGTCCGTCGAATGCGCACATCATGATCGTCAGTCGCCCGTCGGCGCGGATGTGCGCGGCTGTCTCGTTGCCGCTGCCGGTCCAATCAAGATAGGCGACGGTCTTGGTGTCGAGTACACGGAATCCGTCGAGGCCCTTAGGAGACAGGTTGATCCGGGATCCCTCGGCTGCCGTCGCTGTGAAGAATATGTGCTGCCGGTCGATGAACGCATGAACCTTGGGATCGATGTGATCGTAGAATTTGGCCATCTCGTTACCTCTTGTCTTACAGCTTCGCGAGAAGCTCCTTGGTCGGGTAGGAGTCCGCCGGCATGCCCAGCTTTAGCTGGACCTCCTTGACCGCAGCGCGCGTCTTTTCACCGATGATCCCGTCGACCTTGCCAACGTCGTAGCCGCGTTTGGCGAGAATCGTCTGGAGCCGCGCAACTTCCTTGGCCGAAAGGCTGTTGATCGTGCCGCCGCGGCTGACACGCGGTGCTCCGTCGATGCGTGTCGCGAAATAGGCCGCCGATGTCGCATAGACCAGCGAGGAATTCCATTCCAGCAGGATGTAGAAGTTGGGATAGGCAAGAAACGCCGGCCCGTTGCGCCCCATAGGGAGAACCAGGGCGGCCTCCAGCCCGTCGTTCGGCAACTTCTTGCCGACGCCGGTCACACCCGCCGCCACCCACTCCGAACGCGGGAACCGAAACCGAAGATCCGCCATCTCCCAGGGGAAATCCTTGGGGACCTTGACCTCCTGCAGCCACGGTTCACCACGCCGCCAACCAAGGGCTGACAGGAACTTGGCCGCCGACGCCAGCGCGTCGGCGGAACTCTTCAACAGATCAACCCGTCCGTTCCCGTCGAAGTCGACGCCGTAGTCATAATAGTGCGACGGCAAGAATTGCAGTTGTCCCATTTCGCCGGCCCAGGGGCCGCGCATTTGCGCAGGGGTCAGGTCGCCGCGGTCGATGATCTTCAATGCAGCGATCAGTTGCTCGCGGAACAGCTCGGGCCGGCGGCAATCATAGGCCAGTGTTGCAAGGGCGGTGAGTGTCGGACCGTCGCCGATGACTGCACCGAAGTCGGTCTCGAGTCCCCAGAACGCAACGATGATCTCCGCAGGCACACCAAACTGCTGTTCAATGCGCTGGAAGGTCTTGCCGTGTTTCCTGATCTGGCCGGGTGCCTGGTTGACCCGATATTTCTCGACCATGCGATCTGAAAACTGAAGGAAGGTCTGGGCAAACACGCCCTGAGAACGATCCTTGTCGACAATGCTCTGGTCGAAACGGGCTGCGCCAAGGCCGGCCTGGATGGCGTTCTGGGAAATCCCGGCCGCCGCCGCTTCGTTGCCGACCCCCTTCAGCCAGGAATTGAAGTCCCTTTCCTTGTGGCAGCCCGCGGCGTGCGCCGGCGACACCGCGATCAATCCGGCGACCACCGTCACCGCGCCAATGCATTTTCCAAACACCATGGTCGTATTGGTCTCCGCTGTCCGGCCCGCCCTGTGATTCGAGACTATAGGGTCCTGTTTCCCTTCGGCAATCCCGGCATCCGATGAGGTTAGCGCGCATCTCTCATACTCGATGCCGGCCCGAAGGGTTTTGCACTTCGGACGGCATCTACGGCGTCATGCGGCCCAACAGTATGAACTCATACGCTTATCGCCACCTGACACAGTATCTGCACTCCGAAAGTGCAACGCCGACCGTTTGGAGGTTGAGCAATGCGCGCTACTCCGCCGCCTGGGTGGCAAAACCGCCGCGCCCGAGGGTCAGCCAGGCAAGCAACAGTGCACCGGCCGCGCACATTGCGATGATGGTGACCATCGGCAAAGCGGTCCCGTCCGCAAAATAGCTGACGACGACAATCATAACGGCGCCGCTGACCATCTGCAGCGTTCCGCCGAGCGCCGAGCGCCGAGGCCATTCCGGCAATCGGCCCGTGATCGTCAAGTGCCAGTACCATCGTCGTCGGAATGACCAGCCCGAGAAAGGCAAATGCGACAAAAATCAGCGGCATGAGCACCGCAAGGCTGTCTGCTCCGGCCAGGGTGACGAAAAAGAGAACAGCGGAGAAAAAGGCGAATCCCGCAGTGGCGGTGACGACCATGCGGGCCATTCCGAAGCGCCCTCCGAGCCACGCGGCAAGCTGAGATACGCCAAAAAAGCCAATCGCGTTGACCGAGAAGGCCAGAGCGTACTCGGTGGGGGTGAGGCCGAAATGCTCGATATAGACAAAGGAGGACGCTGCCAGGAACGTAAAGAAGCTGGACATCCCCAGTCCACCAATGAACGTCAGCCCCAAAAACCGGCCATGGCGGAGGAGATGGCCAAATCCGCCTGTGAGGCTGGCAAGGCTGACGGCGACCCTGTCTTTATGAGGCCGGGTCTCTGGCAGAAAAGCGACCAGCATTACAAATCCCACGGCTGCCACCGCGGTAATCGCCACGAAGACCCCGCGCCAGCCGAACGGACCAATAAGCGCACTGCCAATCAGTGGAGCCAGCATCGGAGAAATGCTGATGACCAGCATCACCAGCGCCATCAGCCGCGTCGCCTCCACGCCAGTGTGCATGTCACGAATGATCGCCCGTGGGATCACCATGACGGACGACGCGCCAATGCCCTGGACGACCCGGAAGGCGATCAGCCATCCGATGCTCGGCGCCAACGCACATCCGATCCCACCCAGCGCAAATACCGTCAGGCCGAAATAGAGCGGCGGTTTGCGACCGACCATGTCCGACACCGGGCCGTAGACCAGCTGACAAACGCCAAAGGCCACAAAGAACACCATCAGAGTCATCTGCGTCGCCCCTTCCGAGGCCGACAGATTCTCTGCGATTGCAGGCAACGCCGGCAGGTACATGTCGATCGCGAAAGGCCCTGCGGCGGCAAGCAGTCCGAGCACGATCGCGCTTCTGACAAAGCTGGGCTGCATCGGTTCCGTCTTTCGAACTGAGACGGGCCGCAATCGACCCGGTTTACCGATTAAGTGGGCTTGAGATGTCTCGAGCCCACCAATCAATCCTGCCGACGAAAAACAACGGAATCCTTGTCCCCGTGACGGGGTTCAAACGTGGGGCCACCGTGGCCTTGGCGTGACAAGATGGATAGCGTTCGGCAATAGGCTCGGATTTCGGGTCCGTCAAGGGGCCGCGGCGTGGCGAGAATCGACCGGCCCGCTGCGATCGGTTATTACCGGAAGCCGTCATGCGCCCACCGATCCTCGACCCGCTGTTTCGCCCGGTCACCAGCCTTGCCGGCATCGGCCCCAAGCTGGGCGTCACGCTTCGCAGGCTGGTCGGCCGGCCAGACGCGGATAGCGACCCTCGCATCATTGAACTTCTGTTTCATCTTCCGGTTTCCGTGATCGACCGCAGTCGGCGGCCCGGCATTGCCGAGGCCCCTGAAGGCGCGGTGGTGACTCTCAAAGTGCGAGTCGACCGTCACCAGACGGCACCACGTGGGAACCGGCGCGTGCCGCACCGGGTCTACTGCCACGACGAGACCGGCGAGATCGCGCTCACCTTCTTTCACGCCAATGAGGCCTGGCTGGGTCGAACGCTGCCCGTCGGCGAAACCCGGTATGTCTCCGGCCAGATGGAGTGGTTCAACGGCCGGGCAAGCATGATCCATCCGGACTATATCGTCAGCGAAGCCGAACTCGACGACCTGCCGTTGATCGAACCGGTCTATCCAATGACTGCCGGGCTGGCCCGCAAGACGCTGCTGCGAGCAATCGACAGCGCGCTTGCCGGCATCCCCGACCTGCCGGAATGGCTCGAACCGGCTCTGTCCGATGAGCGCGATTGGAGCAACTTCGAAACGGCGCTGGACATCGCCCACAATCCGCAATCGGCTGGCGATCTGGAACCTGTGAGCCCGTCGCGTACGCGGCTCGCCTATGACGAACTCCTGGCCGGGCAGCTCGCACTGGCTTTGATTCGCGCCCACCAACGGCGCAGCGCCGGCCGTCCGCGCCATGGCGACGATCGCATCCGGCCGCGCATTCTGGCCGACCTGCCGTTTTCGCTCACCGACAGCCAACGCTCGGCACTCGCCGACATCGACGGTGATCTCGAGGCCCCGGAGCGCATGCTCCGGCTTCTGCAGGGCGATGTCGGCTCCGGCAAGACGATTGTCGCGCTCCTCGCCGCGGCCGCGGTGATCGAGTCCGGCGCCCAGGCGGCGATCATGGCGCCCACCGAACTCCTCGTCCGCCAACACGCGCGCACCATCGCACCGCTGGCCGACGCCGCCGGCCTGAGTATGGGGGTTCTGACCGGCCGCGAACGGGGCCGCGACCGGGAGACCGTGATTGCCGGCCTCGGCGACGGGTCCATCGACCTTCTCATCGGGACCCATGCCTTGTTCCAGGCGGGTGTCGATTTCCACGACCTCGGTCTGGCTGTCGTTGACGAGCAGCATCGCTTCGGTGTCCATCAACGACTGGCTTTGACCGCCAAGGGTGGCGATACCGATATTCTGGTGATGACGGCGACGCCAATCCCCCGCACTCTCGTTCTCACTTTTTACGGCGACATGGATGTATCCCGGCTGACCGAAAAGCCCGCCGGCCGACGTCCCATCGAAACACGGGCCATGCCGTTGACGCGCCTCGATGAGGTCGTTGCCCGGATCCGCAGTTCGGCAGCATCCGGCGCCAAGGCCTACTGGGTCTGCCCCCTGATCGAGGAGTCGGAGGCGCTTGACGTCGCCGCGGCGGAAGATCGCCATGCCGCTTTGACGGCCGAACTGGGCGATAGGGTCGGCCTGATCCACGGCCGAATGAAAGCGGCCGAGCGCGACGCGGCAATGGCAGGATTCGTTGCTGGCGACACAAGCATCCTGGTGGCGACCACGGTTGTGGAGGTTGGTGTCGACGTCAGCGATGCGACGATCATGGTGATCGAGCATGCGGAACGGTTCGGCCTGGCCCAACTCCATCAGCTGCGCGGCCGGGTCGGTCGTGGCGACAAGCCGTCGGTCTGCCTGCTGCTCTATAAGCCGCCCCTCGGTTCGATCGCGCGCGATCGGCTCAAGATCATGCGCGAAAGCGAAGACGGTTTCGTCATCGCCGAGGAGGACCTGCGATTACGCGGCGGTGGCGAGGTGCTCGGGACCCGCCAGTCGGGAATGCCGGGTTTTCGCATCGCCGATCCCGCCTATCACGCCGACCTGATGGAAATCGCCCGCAATGACGCCCGGACGATCGTCGATACCGACCCCGGGCTGGCGAGCCCGCGTGGGCAGGCCCTGCGCCTGCTTCTCTATATCTTTGGACGCGACGAAGCGGTGCGACTGCTCAGGGCCGGTTGAGCGTCGCGTCCACCTTGATCGGCGACCCGCCCTCCACCACCGCACCGGGCGGGCCCGTGAGCGGCGGGTTGTCACCGTCGTCACCGTCGTCACCGTTGAAGTCCGGCGACACCAGCCCCGCCGAAATAACAAGCTTTGCCGCTTCCTCCACGGTCATGTCGAGCCGGATGACATCAGCCTCGGGCACGAAGAGCAGAAAGCCGGACGTGGGATTCGGCGTTGTCGGCAGGAACACCGACACCATGTCGTCGCGTTCCTCGCTTAGCCGATGACCAACCTCACCGCGGGTCCCCGTCGCAATGAAAACAATCGCCCACAGGCCTTTGCGTGGATACTCGATCAGGCCGACCGTCTGGAAAGACTTGGCGCGATTGGACAGCACGGTCTCAAAAATCTGCTTGAGGCCGTTGTAGAGATTGCGCACGACCGGCATTCGGCCGAGCAGCGACTCGCCCCACGAGACCGCCGTGCGTCCAACCAGATTCGCGGTGAGGAAGCCGATCAGGGTGATCGAGATGATCGCCACCAGCAATCCAAACCCCGGAATGCTGAAAGGCAGGTATGTATCGGGGCTGTAAGCCGTCGGAATGAGCGGTGTGACCCAGCTGTCGATCCAGACGATGAACCCCCAGGTGATATAAATCGTGAGGAAAAGCGGGGCGGCGATGATCAGTCCGGTCAGGAAATAGTTCCTGAGCCGATGCATTCCTCCGCTTCTCCGAGCATGCTCGGTGGCGGTTTCCGGCGTATGCTCGCCGTCAGACATCTCGCGACCTCCTCGGCCGCGCGGGCGACCGGACGTCTCATTATTCCACTATTGAAGGAGGAATGAGAAGGGCAAGGGACGCGGATGCGGCGCGGACTCCGCAAACAGGCTGAGTAGCCAGCGCGACAGCTTTTGACGGCATTGACGTCGTAAGCGGCCACTGTCCGGGGCGGCGCCCAGGTGCACGCCGTCGAGAACTACACGCCCCGTTGCGTCCCAATATAAGGCCGGCGGCTGCTATTCCACGGTTACCGACTTGGCGAGGTTGCGGGGTTGATCGACATCCGTCCCCATGAAGACGGCGGTGTGGTAGGCGAGCAACTGGACCGGCAGGGCATAGACCAGCGGCGTGATCTCGGCCGGCATCGACGGCACGACCACGCGGTCGGCGTTGACGCCGGCCGCTGAGATCCCCGCCTCGTCGCTCACCAGAATGATGCGGCCGTCGCGGGCGGCGACTTCCTGGACATTGGATACTGTCTTCTCGAACACATGGTCGTGCGGCGCGATCACCACAACCGGCATCGCTTCATCGATCAAGGCGATGGGGCCGTGCTTGAGTTCGCCGGCCGCATAGCCTTCGGCATGAATGTACGAGATTTCCTTCAGCTTCAGTGCACCCTCGAGCGCAATCGGGTAGCTTGTCCCGCGACCCAGATAGAGAACATGCTCCGCCCGGCCGAGATCACGTGCGATCGCCTCGATTCCGTCTTCCAGCCGGAGCACCTGGCTCATCAGCCTCGGCACTTCCGCGAACGCCGCCACAAGTCTGGCTTCCTCGGCCTCCGGCAACACGTTCCGGGCGCGGCCCGCGGCGATCGCCAGACAGGCGAGCACCGCCAGCTGGCAGGTGAACGCCTTGGTCGAGGCAACGCCGATCTCCGGCCCTGCAAGGGTCGGCAGGATCATGTCCGCTTCGCGGGCAATCGTCGATTGCTCGACATTGACGACAGCCGCGACCTGCTGCCCCTCGGCCTTCGCATAACGCAGCGACGCCAGCGTGTCCGCGGTTTCACCCGACTGCGAAATCACCAGCGATAGTCCCTTCTTCGCCAGGGGTTGTTCGCGGTACCGAAACTCGGACGCAATATCGATGTCGATGGGCAATCGGGCGAAACGTTCGAACCAGTACCGCGCAACCATGCCGGCATAATAGGCTGTGCCACATGCCGTGATCGACAGACGATCGAGCCGTGCGAAGTCGACGCCGAGATCGAGCGGTTTGCACCGTCCGCCGGTGAGATCGAGATAATGGGCAAGCGTGTGCCCAACGACCTCGGGCTGCTCGTTGATCTCCTTGAGCATGAAATGCCGGTGGTTGCCTTTATCCACCAGCAGGCTGGTAACCGTGGCACGGGTCGGAGGTCGCTCGACCGGGCGACCGTCGGCGTCGAAAACATCGACACCGGTGCGGATAAGCACCGCAAGGTCACCGTCCTCCAGATAAGCGATCTGGTCGGTGAGCGGAGCCAGGGCGATCGCATCGGAACCCAGATACATCTCCCCGTCACCGTGACCGATCGCCAGAGGACTGCCTCGCCGGGCGCCAATCATCAGTTCATCGTCCCCACCGAACAGAACGGCGATCGCGAAGGCGCCCCGGAGTCGCCGCAGAGCCGCCTCGACGGCTTCCTTTGGCGCCGCTCCACTGGCCAGGCCCAGGTCAATCAAATGGGCGATGACTTCGGTATCGGTATCCGAGGCGAACACCGCGCCGCATTGTTCGAGTTCGCCACGCAGTTCCCGGTAATTCTCGATAATGCCGTTGTGCACCAACGCCAGACGGTCGGTGGCGTGCGGATGAGCGTTGGACTCCGTCGGTGCGCCGTGGGTTGCCCAGCGGGTGTGACCGATGCCGGTGCGCCCGGTCAGCCTGGTCGCTTTCAATCGGTCTTCAAGATGCTTGAGTTTGCCCTCAGCCCGGCAGCGCGCCAACCGCCCGTCCTCGAGCGTTGCCACTCCGGCGGAATCATAGCCCCGATACTCGAGCCTTTTGAGCGAGTCCACCAACAGCGGAGCCGCCGCCCGCGTCCCGAGAATCCCCACAATGCCGCACATGAAACCGAGGCTCCCCGAGTCGCTGGCGATCGTCGGGGGAGTATGCGCATCTCCTGCGCCTAGCTGTAAATCACATCCTGTTTCGCGCCTTAACGCGGATCAAGCCGGGGCTCCCACCCCCCTTCACGAGGGTCGAGGGTCGCCCGTGGGTGGGCACGCACGGCCTCCAGGGCCGCGCGTGCCGCTGGTAGGATCTACCGGAAGACGCTCCTTAGCCGCGGAGGCTCGGGCCGTCGACGCGGAGGCTTTGCTCCATGGCCATGCACTGGTCGTAGATGAACACGTCAAAACCGGACATCTTGTCCTGCCATTTCGGCGTCAGCGCGTTGACGCATTCGACCACGACGCGATCGATGTAATTGTCAAAGACGCCCCAGGGATTGGCAAAATCGGCCGGATCGACGCCCTCGCCGGGCTTGACCGAGCCAAGCGCCGCGCCCGCGGCGTTGTGGAGATCGATCATGAACTCGACCTGCAAATCGACATCCGCCTTTGTTCCGGGTTTGCCGACGTGCCCGGCAACGAGGTTGTCGAAATCATAGCGCTGGTTGATGTCCTGGATGACATCGAAGGTGCCCGGAATGTCTTCGGCAAGCGCAAGCCGCCGCCACATCATCCAGCCCGGGAACACCACATCAACGAGCATCAGTGTATTGCTGTCAGGATGCCAGATCTCGATGTTGCCGTCCTGATGATTGGGACCGGGATATCGAAGCTCGAGCGTCTGGCCTCCGGTCTCAAGCGGGAAGACATTCCCGACCCCCTCGAAAACCGTCGCCGGTGCAGGGCGAGCCGGATCCTTGGCGCGGGCCAGGTTGTCCGCTGTCTCCTGATGAGCCACGGTCACAACATCCGGAAATGCCTCGATAATTCCACTGGCAAAGCCAATATGATCAATGTGCGGATGGCTGTAGATCAAATGGGTGATCGGCTCGCCCGGCGCGATCTCCTCTGCGGCGGCAAGGAGTTTCTGGCCAATGTTCGGCGGTGCGTCGACCAGGATCAAACCATCGTCGGTGCGGACAAACAGCACCTGGTAGACGCCCTCAGTCACAAAGAAGGCTCCATTGCCGAAATCCTCGACCGCAAAGCCCTTCTCGCCGATGGCCGGGCCCTGGGATCCCTCGAGAACCGGAGCGTATTTCTCGATATGGGTCAGCGGCGGTGCAATGTCGTTCGCGTTCGGATAGGCCTTCAGTTCCGCAGCCGAGGCGGGGGCCAGTGCAAAGCCGAGCGCTATTGCGCCGAGACTTGCCAATTTTGCGATTGTCATTCCAGTTTCCCTTTATTTCCGCCCGCCGAGACGATCGGCGAACCTGATGAATTGGTCCAAGCGCGGCCTCATTCATACTTTACTTTAGCGACCGCTACATTTTAATATCGCATGTGAAGGGAAATATCTAGTGGTCGCTAAAAAAATTGACGGTCGCGGGCGACCCGCGCTGTTTGACAGGGAACAGGCCGTGGCCATCGCCTTGGAGGAGTTTCGACGCGACGGCTATGACGGCGTCGGTGTGGCTCGTCTCGGAGCGGCGATCGGTGTCAATCCGCCGAGCCTCTACGCCGCCTTCGGCAGCAAATTCGGCCTGTTTGAACGGGCGGTGGAACTTTACGCGCGGACGTCCGGTGAATTCATCGCCCGGGCACTACAATCACACGAGCCGGTCGGTGGGGTCCTGGCGCAAATGTTCGCTGATGCAGCCAGGGAATACACCAGGCATCACGATGGCGGCGGATGCCTGGTCATGAACGGGTCCATCAACTGCACGAACGCAGCCGCGGCGGACTTGACTCGGGAGTACCGGAAACAGACACGCACAGCGATTGAGGGACTGATCGCTCGCGAAGCGCCAGCGGCAGCGCCGGACCTGGCCGGCTACGTCGTATTCGTTCTGGCCGGGCTGTCTGCCGCCGCTCGCGACGGCGCGTCCGTGGGCGAACTGCTGAGCTTCGTTGACCGGGCAATGAACGGCATTCGGACCGCGCTCGCTGCCTAGCGAACCGTTTCTTTCCCGCCGCCCTTCTTGCGCCGCATCGATAGCTTTCGAAAGGCCGCGACCCAGCCTGGTTTTTCAGTCTGTCGTCCCCGCGCGATCGCCAGCGCATCAGGGGCAACGTCTCGATTGATGACGCTCCCCGAGCCTACATACGCTCCGTCGCCAATGGTGACGGGCGCAATCAGAGCGCTGTTGGAGCCGACAAAAACACCGGCACCGATCTCCGTGTGGTTTTTGGCGAATCCATCGTAATTGCAGGTGATCACGCCGGCGCCGATGTTGGCGCCGGTGCCGACATGAGCATCACCGATATAGGCGAGATGATTGGCCTTGGCGCCCACGTCAATCACAGCGTTCTTGACTTCGACGAAGTTGCCGACGCGCGCTTTGTCACGGACACGGGCTCCTGGCCGCAGTCGCGCGAACGGCCCGATTTCCGCCCCGCGTGCGATCGCCGCTCCTTCGATATAAGAGTGGGCCCGGATGGTCACGTCCTCGGCGATCGTCACCCCGGTCCCAAAGAAAACTTGTGGTTCGACAATGGTATCCCGGCCGATCTTCGTATCATAGCTTAAGAACACGCTTTCCGGATCGATCAGTGTTGCGCCCCTGTCCATCGCCACTTGCCGGGCACGCCGCTGAAAGGCCGCCTCAGCCCCCGCCAGCTCTGCACGGGTGTTCACGCCGATTACTTCGTTGGCCCCGACCTCCTGAACTGTGACGGTCTTCCCGGCGGCATTGGCGAGCGCCACAAGGTCGGTCAGATAGTACTCCTGCTTGGCATTGCTGTTGCCGATCTTCCTCAGTGCCTTCGCCATATCGCCGCGGAAAGCCATGACTCCTGCATTGACGAGGCCGATCGATCGCTCCGCGGCGCTCGCGTCCTTGAGTTCGCGGATTGCCGCGAGTTGTCGACCATCCATGATCAGCCGACCATAGCCGGCGGGGTCGGACGGACGAAAGCCGAGCACGACGACATCGGCTCCATTGGCCAGCGCGCGGCGCATGCGCTTGAGCGTCCGACCCGTAACCAGTGGCGTATCACCGTAGAGGACCAGGATGTCATCGTGGCCACCGGCCAGTGCTTTTCGGGCCGCCAGAACGGCGTGGGCGGTTCCTTGCGGCTGCCGCTGCGTAAAGATCGTTCCACCGCCCTCCGTTGCGACGAACCGGGTCACGGCGTCGTCCCCGGGGGCGACAACGACCGCCGTCTCACTGGCGCCCGCGGTACCGGCGGCGTCGATGACATGGCCGAGCATCGGTCGCCCGCCGATCTTGTGCAGCACTTTCGGGACTGCAGACCGCATCCGGGTCCCCTCGCCGGCGGCAAGGATGATAGCGAGACAGGTTCTCTTGGACATGGATGTTGCTCAGTTGCTGATGCGGGTGACCGCATCATGCCCGAAACGTTGGTGATTCGGCGGCAACTTCAGCCGAGTTGAGCAAGACCAGGGAAGGTTTCGAGCAGCCAGAAGGCGATATTGCTGAACTGGCCGGTGACGAACAGCACGCCGGTCACCACCAGCATGGCACCCATCGTCTTTTCGACGGTTCCGACATGACTGCGGAACCGCTTCATGAATCTCATGAACGATCCGGCAAACAGGCCCGCCACGATGAAGGGCAGTCCGAGACCGGCCGAGTATACGGCCAGCAATACGGCGCCGCTGCCAACGGTATCCTCCGCGCCGGCCAGACCGAGAATGACCGCCAGAACCGGGCCGATGCAGGGCGTCCAGCCGAACGCGAACGCCAGCCCCATCGCATAGGCGCCCAGCGGACCGGCCCGAGTATTGCGGACCTCGATCCGCGCCTGACGGAGGAGAAGGCCAATCTTGAAGACACCGAGAAAGTGCAGCCCCATGACGATAATGATGCCACCGCCGACGATGGTCAGAATATCCAGATAGCTGCGAAGCAGTTGCCCAAGGAAGGTCGCTGCTGCGCCTAACAGGACGAAAACCGTGGAAAACCCGAGAACGAATGCAACCGAGGCAAAGAAGACGGTCCGCCGGTCAGCTTTGCTCGGTCCCTCGCCGGTGAGCTGATCGAGACTCAAGCCCGCCAGGTAACCGAGGTACGGCGGAACCAACGGCAACACGCAGGGAGAGAGAAAGGACAGGAGTCCTGCAAGAAGGGCTACGCTGAAGGAGACATCGACCATTTCTTAACGTCCTGCTTTCCACTGCATGGCGTTGCCTTCGAGATATAGAGCCTCGGTTGATCGCGCCACAGTAACGTTTTCACGAGCCGGCCCGCTATCGCAGAGGAACCGGTGCTTTTGCGGATCCCGACGGCCGGCAATGTGAAGAAAACGGCAATGTCGCTGCCTTCAATTCAAGCCGACGGCACATCAATGTGTGAACTGTATTCCTCCAAGCCCGCTCAAGAGTTGATCCAACGCATTTCTGATCCACTTGCAACCCACCACAATGATCTGGACGGGACAGCGGTCTTCGGCTTTTCTGTCGACACTAAACTCCCGAGATCCTTGGAGCAGTCTCTTGCCGGAAATCGTGTGCCTTGCGCTCAATCCGACCATCGACGTTTCGGCCGAAGCCGAAGTGGTACGCCCTACCCACAAGACACGAACCACCAACGAATCCTTCGAACCGGGCGGTGGCGGGGTAAATGTCGCTCGCGTGATCACGGAGCTTGGCGGCGACGTCGAGGCCTATTGTGTCGTCGGCGGCGTCACGGGCGCCCTGCTCACTGAACTCCTCGGCCGGATCGGTGTCCACACGCACATTATCGAAGTGCACGGCAACACCCGCATGGCTCATATGGTTTACGAGCGAAGCAGCGGGCTCGAATATCGGTTCATCCCCAGCGGCACCGATCTAACCGAGGCGGAGGTCGACGCCGCCCTCGATGCAGTACGGGGCGCAAATTTCTCCTGGCTGGTGGCCAGCGGCAGTATACCGCACGGCGCATCGCCCGATATCCTTGCCCGATTTGGTGCCATCGCCGCCGAAAAGGGTGCGCGATTTGTGCTGGACAGCCACGGTCCCGGGCTCCATGCGACGCTGGGTGCCACTCCGGTCCACCTGGTGAAGCCCAGCCTCAATGAGTTGCAGGCAATCGTCGGACGCAAGCTCGATATCGAGGCCTGCGCGGAAGCCGCTATGGCGATGGTCGCTGCCGGACAGGCAGAAGTCATTGCGGTCACCATGGGAGCCGGAGGTGCCGTCATCGCCCATGATGGGGGTGTCTTCCATCTCCCCCCACTCAAGGTCGAGGTTCAGTCGGCGGTTGGCGCCGGTGACAGTTTTGTTGCCGGAATGACCCATGCCCTGGCGGCGGGCCACGAAGTCGAACCGGCCGTCTTGCTCGGGGCGGCTGCCGGGACGGCGGCGGTGATGACCCCGGGGACACGACTCTGCGGCCGTGACGAAATCCTGGATCTCCACGAGAAGATCCAGGACATCGCTCCGCGTCCCGTCGTCGTCCGAGCCGCGGAATGAACGCAACGCAGGAGGCCGTTTTCGCCTTTCTTGCGGATCCCGCAACCTACAACCTTCACCAGCCGGTGAGGCGGATCGATACCAACGGAGCCGCTGTCTTTCTCGCGGGCTCTGACGTCTACAAGGTGAAGCGCGCCGTGCACTTCCCCTTCATGGATCTGTCGACCCTCGCCAGACGCAAGGCCACCTGTGAGGCCGAGGTCGCCGTCAATCGCCGGTTCGCCCCAGACCTCTATCTTGGAGTCGTGCCGATCACCCGTGAGGCGGATGGCTCGCTGGGTATCGATGGCGGCGGCGAGCCGGTCGAATGGGCTGTCCACATGCGCCGCTTCGACGAAACGATGACCCTTGATCTTGTTGCCGAGCGCGGAGAATTGACACCGGCGATACTCAAGCAATTGTCAGCGATCGTCCTCGACGCCTTCGCGTCAGCCGAACGCTGCGACGGGGTAGCAGCCACCAAGGATCTTGAAGGCGTGGTAGACGAGACCGTGGCATCTCTGGTGGAGCGCGACGAGGTCTTTCCACCTGCGTCAGCGCTGGCATTTCAAGACGCGATGCGCGCGTCCTTCGCCCGGTCCAGGGCGCAACTCCTGAAGCGCGGTGCCAACGGTCACGTACGTCGCTGTCATGGGGACCTGCATCTTCGCAACATCACGCTAATCGACGGCGTGCCGGTTCTCTTTGACGCGATCGAGTTCGATGAATCGATTGCCACCATCGACGTACTCTACGACCTGGCGTTCCTGTTGATGGATATGTGGGAGCGCGGCCTTCACACCGAGGCCAATCAGCTCTTCAATCGATATCTGTGGCGAAGTAACCAGCTATTGGACGAGCTTGAAGGTCTGTCACTTTTGCCGCTCCTCCTGGCGCTACGTGCGGCCATCCGCGCCAAAATCGAGGCCCTGCGGTTCGTGACCGTCGACGCTGATCCCCGGGCACGGCTGGAGGCGTTGCGTTACTTCGACCACGCTATGGGGTTTCTCAGGCCTAGCGAACCGCAACTGATTGCGGTGGGCGGCTTTTCCGGAACCGGGAAGACGACATTGTCGCGGCTGGTCGCTCATCAGATCGGCCGGGCACCGGGTGCGGTTCATCTGCGAAGCGACATTGAACGCAAACGCCTCATGCACGTCGACGAACTCGAGCGCCTGCCCGCCTCCGCCTACAGCCCAACAGTCACGGAGGACGTGTTTGCGGCCTTGCGGCGCCAGGCCGAAACTGTGCTGGAAGCCGGTCACAGCGTGATCGTCGACGCCGTCCACAAGACACCGGAAGAACGCTCGCTCATCGCAGCAGTGGCCCGAGACGCTGGCGTCCCTTTCACCGGCTTATGGCTAACCGGTCCGGTCGAGACCCTGATCGACAGGATATCCCATCGAACCGACGACGCATCCGACGCGACGCAGGCGATCGTCATGCTCCAGGCCGATCAACCGTCCGGTCGGATCGACTGGTCGACCCTTGATGCCACACGGCCGGTCGAGACGCTCGCCGCGGACGCACTCCGTCGGATCGCAAATCCGAGCTGACCGCTATCGGACACCGAGCGACGACAATCCGCTCCACGGGCCCGAACCGCAACGCTCTGATGCGGTGTGTCAGCTTGACCTTCGGCACCGCCGCTTGATCCAAATTCCCATATCGATCCGGCCGCGAGGCGGTTAATCTGGCTCTGCATCCGAACAAACAAATTGGATTGATCTCAATTGCCCTACCGCCCGAGCCCCAAGCGGGCCGCAAAATCCGGTCAGGTCGAACTCTGGTCCGGCTTGCCCGACAGCGTCTTCGAGGATCTTGGAGCCGACAGACAGACAATCGCGAAATTCGGCGGAGCGCTTGTCGGCGGCATCGTGCTACCTGGCGAAGGCAATTATTCCGAGTCTGCCCGAACGTCATTCAATAAGACCGCCAGCCGACCAAAGATCATTGTCTTCTGCGACGTAGAACAAGACATCCGCCTTTGCCTGCAATGGGCGCGACAATATGGATGGTGGGCCGTCCCCCGGTCCGGCGGTCACAGCACCGCGGGCTACAGCGTCAACGACGGGATGGTGATCGACGTCAGTCGCATGAACGGCGTTCAAGTCGACCCGGTCGGATTGACGGCGACCATCGGTTCGGGTGCCAATTTCGGAACCATCAACGCGGTTCTCGGTTCCTACCGACTGCATCTGCCGGGCGGCATCTGCCCGGATGTGGGGATAGCCGGCTACATGCAGGGGGCGGCTACAGCTACACATCCAGGCAATTCGGTATGAATTGCGACAATGTCATCGCGTTTCGGATGATGCTCCGCGACGGTCGGACGGTTAAGGCAACAGGCGATCAGAACGCCGACCTCTTCTGGGCCGTGCGCGGCGGCACCGGCAGCAATTTCGGTATCCTTGTCGACGTTACCTACAGGCTGCATCCGATGTCACAGGTCTGGGGCTTCGGTCTCGCGTGGTCGCGGGACAGCGCCCCGCGCGCACTGACAGAGGTCCAGAACCGCTACATCCGTACCGGCGGTCCATCAAAACTCGGTTTTCTGGGGTTCATTTCGAACCGGTTCGACATCGGCAGCGAGCCGATGCCGACGATCCGCGGCCTCAATCTCGGGAGCCCTGATGAGGGGCGCGCTGAACTCGCGGCCTTGATGGAGATCGGCGATCCAATCATGGATGCGGATACGGTCCAGTCCTATCCGGTTGCACTCCAAGCCATCGACGAAACGCCGCTGTTCGACATCGCCTGGGACAAAGTCACCGAGGACAAGCAGGCTTGCTACATCGACAAACCAGTGAGCGAAGCTGTCTGGTCAAGAGCCTTTGACTATTTCGCAGATGCCCCAGACGGTACGGTCAACGTCGTCTGTCTCGAGGCCTATGGCGGGGCAATTGCCGAAATACCATCGGATGCCTGCGCTTTCGTCCATCGCTCAGTTGATTTCGATTTCTTTGTCGACACCTTCTGGACCGACGATACGGATGCGGCCAACGCCAGTGCATGGCTTGACGGGTTCATGGCGCTGATGGCGCCCTACTCCAACGGTCAGGTTTACCAGAACTATCCGCGCCGGGGCCTGACGGACACCAACAGACGATATTTCGGCGCAAACTACGACCGGCTGCTTGCCGTCAAGAACAAGTATGATCCCAGGCCGCACATGTTCCATTTCGAACAGGGCATCTGCACGGGTCCGGACGATCCAGGTGCGTTCATAAACGGCCCGCCAGCCGCCGACTCCACCAGTGAACCGATCGTCTACGAGCCTCACAACCGGCCTCCCGGCGAACGGTCAGATGCAATCGCGACCGGATGAGATGCTGACGCCTTGACACCGGAAACCAGGCGGCAGCCGAACCGTCGCCGACGAGCATTCCATCTATCAGGCCGCGTTTGTCGACTATGGCCTCTTGGCCATCGTCGCGGCTGTCGTTCTTCTGGCGCTGACTCCCATGATCAAGCGCCTCGTCAGACAGCCGAACCGGGACAAGGTCACCTGATATGGCCTCGCCCCGGCTTCAAGGGTCTTAGGTCGTGCACCACCCAGGAGGTTTTTACGCCCGTGCAGCGACCGGCTCGTCTTCAGCCGCCTCGGCCTCCGCGTCGGCCACATGGCGTTTAACCGAAAAGAAGCTGTCCGGTGTGACCGACATCGAGTCGACGCCGCAACCCACCAGAAAACGCGCGAAGGCCGGGTGATCGCTCGGCGCCTGACCGCATAATCCGATTTTTGCACCGGCCATGTGGGCGGCCTCGCAAACGCTACCGATCATCCATTCGACTGCTTCGTCCTCTTCATCGAATATTCCAGCCAATTCCTCCGAATCCCGATCGACGCCGAGCGTCAGTTGAGTCAGGTCGTTGGAACCGATGGAAAAACCGTCGAACCGCGTGGCAAATTCCGAGGCCAGGATGACGTTTGAGGGGATCTCGCACATCACATACACCTCAAGTCCATCCTCCCCGCGGACGAGTCCGTTTTCCGCCATGACTTCGAGGACCTTGTCGGCTTCCTTGATGGAGCGGCAGAATGGGATCATCACCACCACGTTCTTGAAGCCGAGTTCGTTGCGCAGGCGTTGGATCGCCCGACACTCCAGGGCAAAACCCTCACGATAGCGCGGCGAGTAATAGCGCGAAGCTCCGCGAAACCCGAGCATCGGGTTTTCTTCCTCCGGCTCGAAGTCGGCCCCACCCACCAGGCTGGCATACTCATTCGTCTTGAAGTCGCTCATCCGGATGATGACCGGTTTCGGATGGAGGACGGCGGCGATGCGCGCCAGCCCTCGCGACAGCGTGTCGATAAAGTACTCGCTCTTGTCGTCGTAGCCCGCGGTGAGCGCCTCGATCTGCTGCTTGACCGTCTCGTCCTTCAGCATCTCGAAGTTCACCAGCGCCATCGGATGCACCTGGACCTGGTTGGCGACGACGAACTCCATGCGGGCCAGGCCAACACCGTCGGCCGGAATCCGCCACCAGTTGAACGCCGCCGATGGGTTGGCGAGGTTGAGCATGACCTTCGTCTTGGTTTCCGGCAGCGTATCGAGATCGAGCTCATCGATTTCGAAGGAAGCCGTTCCCGCATAGATGAAGCCCTGGTCGCCTTCAGCGCATGATACAGTCACTTCCTGATCGGTGTGCAGAACGTGGGTCGCGTCGCCTGTGCCGACAATGGCCGGCAGGCCGAGTTCGCGGCTAACGATCGCTGCATGGGACGTACGGCCGCCGTGGTCGGTGACGATCGCCGCCGCCCGTTTCATGATCGGCACCCAGTCGGGGTCGGTCATTCCGGTGACGAGTATGGCGCCGTCGACGAACTTGTCGATGTCCCGCACATGTTCGATCAAGCAGACGCGGCCGGTTGCGATCGCAGAGCCGATGCTGAGCCCGATGCTCAGGGTCTTGCCCTTCTCCAGGACGCGATAAGACTTGAAGACGTTGGCTTCGAGACGCGATTGCACGGTCTCAGGGCGTGCCTGGACGATGAACATCTCCCCCGTCTCGCCATCCTTGGCCCACTCCATGTCCATCGGACAGTCGTAGTGCCGCTCTATGGCCGCCGCCCATCGTCCGAGGAGGATGATCTCCTGATCGCTCAATACAAAGGATGCCCTTTCGGCCTTTGAAGTCGGAACATTCTTGATCGGCGGATCCCCGGGGGCGTAGACCATCTTGATCGCCTTTTCGCCGAGGGTCTTCTCGACGATCGGCAGAAGCGACTCGTCGTCCAGCAGCGGCTTGAACACCTGGTATGCGTCGGGATCGACAGCTCCCTGCACGACGTTTTCTCCCAGGCCCCAGGCCGCATCGATGCGCACGACCTTGTCGAACCCGGATTCCGTGTCGATGGAGAACATCACCCCGGAGCCACCGATATCGGAGCGGACCATCTGCTGCACGCCGACCGACAATGCCACCTGCATGTGATCAAAGCCGCGAACCTGACGATAGGAGATCGCCCGGTCGGTGAACAGCGATGCGTAACAGCGACGGCACGCGTCAAGCAGGGCGCCCTCGCCGGAGATGTTCAGATAGGTTTCCTGTTGGCCTGCGAAGCTGGCATCGGGCAAGTCTTCCGCCGTCGCCGAGGAACGCACCGCTACGTCGAGGTCTTCCTTGCCGGCACGCTTTCCGAGTTCGCGGTAAGCGTCGGTGATCGCCGTCGCGGTCTGCTCCGGCCAGTCGCCACCCAAAAACGCACTGCGGATCGACTGACCGACCTCGGCCAGTGTTTTCTTGCCGCTGGCCATCTCACCAAGCCGATCAATGATCACCGGCCTGAGGTCGTTCGCTTCGACGTAGCGCCAGTAGGCTTCCGATGTCGTGGCGAATCCTGGAGGAACGCGAATGCCTTCCGCTTCCAGGTTTTGCACCATCTCGCCAAGCGACGAATTCTTGCCGCCAACCAGTGCCACATCCGGCCGTGTAACGGCCTCGAACCAAAGAACGTCTGATTGGCCCATTCGTTCACACTCCTGTCAAAGTCGAATTTTCCGTAAAGGCTTCGAACGCGCGTAAGGCTTCGCCGCCGTAAACCATCGACGGCCCGCCACCCATCTGGATGGCGACCCCGATGGTCTCGAAGACCTCGTCTCGCGTGGCGCCGAGCTGTGCGACCCTCTTCGCGTGATAAGCGACGCAGCCATCGCATCGCGAGGCAACGGCAAGCGCCAGTGCGATCAGTTCCTTCGTCTTGGTATCCAGAACGCCGTCGGCGTAGGCGCCCTGCCCCATGCCCGCAAAGCCCGCCATCGGGTCGGGAATCCCCTTGCGTAGCGCAGCGGCCGATTCCGAAACCTCACGGGCGGCTTCCCGGTAGTCTTTCATGGTGTGTCTCGGTCTCTTTCAGGCTCGCGCCAGCGCGCAGGGCCGCACTCAGGAATCTGACGTAATAGTGATGCAGTGGGCCGGTCGAGCATTGACCTGCGTCAAGCACGATCGTCGCTACAGCCGCTAGCTTCTGCGCACCGGGAGACCATCGTGCGCGAGGCTGTTTTTGAGATCAGGGATCTGACCAAGGTCTACCAGACCGGTGACGTCGCGGTGCGTGCGTTACGTGGCGTCGACGCTGAGCTCTATCACGGCGAGCTAACAGTGATGCTTGGGCCGTCGGGGAGCGGCAAGTCGACCTTCCTCAATATCCTCGGCGGGCTCGATACGGCCACAAGCGGCAGCGTTCACTACCGCGACCATGATCTGACCAACGCGTCCGATCGCCAACTAACCCGTTATAGACGCGATCACGTCGGCTTCGTATTCCAGTTCTACAATCTCATCCCCAGCCTTACGGCGCGCGAGAACGTCGCGCTGGTGACCGAAATCGCCCGCAACGCCATGAAGCCGGAGGAAGCCCTCGAACTGGTCGGGCTGAAGGAACGGATATCCCACTTCCCGGCCCAGCTATCCGGCGGCGAGCAGCAGCGCGTCGCCATTGCCCGGGCGGTCGCCAAACGTCCGGAGGTCATGCTGTGCGACGAGCCGACCGGAGCGCTGGATTCAAAGACCGGGATCCTGGTGCTCGAGGCCCTGACCGCCACAAACCGCGAGCTTGGAACGACGACCGCGATCATTACCCACAACGTGACAATCGGCTCGATCGCAGATCGGGTGTTTCACTTCTCCGATGGTGCGATCAACACCATCGTTGAGAATGAAACCCGCCTGCTGCCCGCCGACGTTCATTGGTGACGGTCGTGGGCGCCCTCGATATCAAGCTCTTTCGTGACCTTCGCCGCCTCTGGGCGCAATCGTTGGCCATCGCGCTGGTGATGGCGTGTGGCGTCGCAACTCTGATCATCGCTGTCGGCACCCACAGATCGCTGGAGGAAACGCGCTCAACCTACTACGAACGCTACAAATTCGGCGATATATTCGCGTCGGCGACGCGCGCGCCGCGAAGCCTGGCGGTCGAGATCGAATCCCTCGACGGAGTCGCCGCCGTCTCGGCGCGGATCGTGGAACCCGCCCTTCTCGACATTACTGGATTCCGCGAACCGGCCACCGGCCTGATGATCTCGATCCCGGCCACCGGCATTCTGAGCGTCAACGGTTTGTTCCTTCGCCGTGGACGCCTGCCGGAAATCGGGCGCACCAACGAGGTGGCGATTGACGACGCATTCGCAGATGCCCAACGCCTCGAGATCGGCTCGCAGTTCAAAGCGATCATCGGCGGCGCCAAGACGACACTGACCGTTGTCGGCATCGTCCTGTCGCCGGAATATGTCTACTCGCTGGGCCCCGGCGATATGATACCCGACAGCCGGCGCTTTGGCGTGATCTGGATGCCGGAACCGACACTTGAGTCGCTTCTTGACCTCGAAGGGGCGTTCAACTCGCTGAGCGCGCGTCTCTTGCGCGAGGCCAATGAAACCCAGGTCATCGAGGCTATCGACGACCTCCTCGAACGCTATGGTGGATCTGGCGCTTACGGGCGCAAGGACCAGATATCCAACGCTTTTCTTGACGGCGAACTGGACCAGATGGGCACCATGGCGCAGACCATTCCACCCATCTTCCTGCTGGTCTCTGCTTTCCTGATCAACATGATTCTGACCCGGTTGATCGAGCTGGAGCGAGAGCAGATCGGCCTGCTCAAGGCGCTCGGCTACGGGCGCTTCGACGTGGCCTGGCATTACCTCAAGCTGGTCCTTGCTATTGCTGCCTTCGGCATTGCCATTGGCGCGGCTGCCGGAACCTGGCTCGGCCGGGCGATGACCATTCAGTACTCGCAGCTCTTTAACTTTCCTTTTCTGGTTTTTCGATCCGATCCCGACATCTACCTGATCGCCGCCGGGGTCAGCTTTCTCGCGGCCGGCGCCGGCGCGTTACGGGCGATTAGCTCGGTCTTCTCGTTGCCGGCCGCCGTCGCCATGCGACCCCCGGCCCCCCCAGCCTATCGCCAATTCCTCGGCGGGGCGTTCAGTCGCGTGCGCATCTTCTCTCAACTGACCAACATGGCACTTCGCCATCTCACCCGTTACCCGGTGCGGGCTGCGCTCACGGCTATCGGTACGGCGTTCGCGGTTGCCTTGATGGTGATCGCGATGGGAACCCTGGCATCTGTCGAGTCCATGATCGACACAATCTACCACCGAACGGAACGGCAGGACGCGACGCTGGCGTTTTCCTCCGAAAGGTCGGCGGCGGCCGTCCAGCTCGCCCAAAAGCTGCCTGGCGTGATCGTTGCCGAACCCTTCCTCGAAATGCCGGTTACCATCCGCAACGGTCACTACGAGCGACAGCTTGCCATTACGGGCAAACCTGAGCGGACGGAACTGAGCCGCGTCCTTGATAACGAATTCCGCGCCGTGGCCCTGCCCAGCGACGGCATCGCCATCGGCGACCGCGTGGCCGACATCCTGCACCTCAAGCCCGGCGATCTCGTGGAAGTGGAGTTCCTGACCGGCAACAGGCGAACTGTCGGCGTCCCCGTCGCCGAGGTGATCCAGAGCCTCCTCGGCCTGGTGGTCTACATGAACATTGACGCCCTTGCTCGGCTTTCCGGTACTGGGCCCCGGGTCTCCGGCATTCATCTCCTCCTCGACGATACCGAGCTCGACGCCCTCTACACCGAGGTCAAGGAGACGCCGCAGATCTCAGCGGTTGCCCTCATGAGCCGATCTCGGCAGCGCTTCCAGGAAACGATCCAGGAGAGCATGGGTGTGATGCTGACCGTATACCTGACGCTCAGCATCATCATCGCGTTTGGCGTTGTCTACAACAGCGCCCGCATTCAACTTTCGGAGCGTGCGCGCGAATTGGCAACCCTTCGGGTCCTGGGCTTTCGGCGTGCCGAGGTGTCGAATGTGCTGTTCGTCGAGATCGGAGTGATCGTCGCGGCCGCCCAACCGCTCGGGTGGGTGATCGGCGCCGGCCTAGGACTGGCGATTACTGAAAGCCTCGCCACGGACATATACCGTGTGCCGTTCATCCTCCAGCCAAGCGTCTACGCGATCGCCAGCGTCGTGGTTGTCGCAGCAGCCGTCACCTCGGCGCTGATCGTCCGACGCCGAGTCGACAATCTCGATCTCGTCGCCGTGCTCAAGACAAGGGAGTAGGAAATGATGTCTAGATGGGTCAAACGGGGCATTGGCCTTGTGGTCGTGGCCCTCGTGATAGCCGCGGCGATCTATGCACTTTCGCCGCAACCTGTCCCGGTTGATGTGGCGTCCGTCGAGCGAGGTCCGCTTACCGTGACCATCGACGAGGAAGGTGTGGCGCGGATCAAGGATGTCTTCCTCGTGTCGGCGCCGATCGGTGGACGAGTGCAGAGACTCCCGGTCGAGGTGGGCGAAACGGTGTTCCGCAATACCACGACCGTGGCCTCGATCCATCCCGCCGATCCGCCGTTTCTAGATATCCGGTCGCGGCGCGAACTGGAGGCCGCTGTCAGGGCCGCCCACGCCGCAGTGACCCTCGCCAAGGCCAGGCTCACCGCGGCAGAAGCGTCCGAACGGCTGATGGAGGCAGACCTCGAACGCGCCCAACGCCTCGCGAGTGCGGAGACCATCCCCGCCCGTGCGCTTGAAAGGGCGATCGCCGACCTTGATACAGCCAGAGCACGGGTTGCCGAGGCAAAGGCAGCCCTGAACCTTCGTGAAAGCGAACTGGTCAGCGCCGAGGCTCGACTGATCGAGCCAGACCAACTGGAAAGCGCCAGCCGAGATGCATGTTGCCTGACGATGCGTGCACCTGTCAGTGGCACCGTTCTGAAGGTGTTGACCGAAAGCGAGCAGGTGATCCGCGCCGGCCAGGGCCTCCTGGAGATCGGCGACCCCGGCGACATGGAGGTGATTGTCCACCTCCTGTCAAGCGATGCCGTCAATGTTCAATCCGGCGGGGCGGCGACCATCGACCAGTGGGGCGGCGGGCCGCTTTCAGCCAAGGTCCGGCGGGTTGATCCGGCCGCCTATACGAAGGTCTCGGCGCTCGGCATCGAGGAGCAAAGAGTCGATGTGATCCTCGACGTCGTCGATCCACCGGAGACTTGGGAACGCCTCGGCCACGCCTTCCGTGTGATGGCCCACATCACGATCTGGGAAAGTGAAGACGCCGTCGGCATACCCCTCGGAGCGCTGTTCCGCACAGGATCGGACTGGACCGTATTCACGGTCGCCGACGGTATTGCGGTTGCGACCACGGTCGAAATCGGCCATCGAAACAGCAGTCACGCCGAGGTCGTCGAAGGATTGGCGCCAGGCGACGTCGTGGTCATGCATCCGAGTGATCGCGTAACCGACGGCGGCCAAGTTGTCGATCGCGCGCTCTCGGAAGATTGACGGAAATCAATGCGAAGAGCGTGGCGGCAGCCCACAAAACCAACAACGGAAACCTTCGTTCCAAAGGAAAGGGTGAAGAGATGGCTGAACCAGCGAAGACCCCTACCACACAGGGAACCAAAGACATCACCGCCGCGCGCCCCCGCGGTTGGTCTCCCTTTGAGTCCTTTCGCGATGAGATGGACCGACTGTTCGAGGACTTCTCACGCGGTTTCCCGTCAGTACCGGCTTGGCGCCGAATGAGTGGCGGCGCCACGATGCCGGCCGTCGACATTGTCGAGAAGGGCGACGGCTTCACCGTAACCGCTGAACTTCCTGGCATGAACGAGGGAGACATCGACGTAAAGGTCGCCGACGGAGTGCTGACCATCAACGGAGAAAAGAAAGAGGAACGCGAGGAGAACGAAAAGGGCTATCACCTGTCGGAGCGTCGCTACGGCGCGTTCATGCGCTCCTTCGGCCTGCCCGAAGATGTCGAGGCGGACAAGATCGACGCTCGGTTCAAGAACGGCGTGCTGACCGTAGTGCTTCCGCGGAGTGCGGGAGCAAAGGCGTCGGAGAAGAAGATCGACGTCAAGGCAGCCTGACGTCGAGCGGTCGCAGACAGAAATCCAATGTCGGCCGGGTTGCAAACAGGCCCAGCCGACTCAACTAGAGCGCTCCGCCTTTAGGTAGAAGCATGATCTGCTTTATCCGACATTCCCCGGATGACCGGTATCGAAGCGTCAGATTGGGCGATTTTGTCTTTCCTCGCAAGACTGACAGGCAGCCGCGGTGCAAAAGGCGCTCGGTATGGCCCAGACGCCTAGCGGTAAGCCCGCGAGTGTCGATTTGGTGGTGATCAAGACACACCTCTCCCGTGTTCTTGCTGGAACACGTGACAACCGAACGGCGTCACTGCGGCGCTGGATCGGGCGGCGGCCGCAGTTCGGCGATCAGCATGCCCATCGGTTGGTCGAGAGTCCGCTCGAAAACCGACAACCGGCCTGTCTCGCGGTTGCTGCCGATCAGAAAGACCTTGCCACTCTGATAAGTGGTGAATGCAAGGCTGCCACCTGTCTCCGCCAGCCACGACGCAAATTGGCGGGAGGTGTTGAGCTCGAGCCGCGGCGCTTCGGATGGCGTACCCCCTGCCCCGTCAGCCGCAACGGTCGTTTCACTATCGCTCATGGTTCGCCCGGCGGCCTCAAGCCATGACAATAGCGACACTTGTCGAGACAGAACAGCAGATCGTTCCGCTGGCCATTAGGCCGGAACCCAATGCCCACACTGACGAGAAGGCGTTTGGTCGCTCCACTGGACCGGTCGACCGGCCGGTCATGGCCCGATCAGAAGAGTCACGTCAGCGTCAACCGCGACCGAGGCGAGAGTGCTGCCGCCGCGGGTCAGGTTGTACGTGTCGAAGCCGCCGCCACTCGAACCGTCGAGATTGACGCCGGTATCGTCGGCTGCCCAGGTGTAGACCGAAGAGCCGC
>JAAEOR010000036.1 GCA_024222895.1 Hyphomicrobiales bacterium
ACACAATCAGCCAGATCGCTACCGGAACAAGAAACAGCCGACCGATACTGATCAGATTGGGTATGGTCACCAAATTAACCCCGCACCAGTCGTCGTTTGCGCCCCACGCCCGGACTTTAGCTTCACAGACAGACGGGTTAGAAACGACAAACGCATCCGTCAAGAGCCGGCCTGTAGACTGTGAGCGACGGACCAACCGCGAAAATCAGCCATCAGAGCCCAATGGAACGCTCATCCTGTCTGCGCAAGCCCGTCTGCCCGCCAAGCGCCCTGTCTTCTCATCCGAATGTACGGTCGGCAGGCCGCAAATCCAAAGCCCAAGATCGGAATATTCTAGCATGACATCCGCCACCGACTCCGGCTCCGCCACATATTCGCAAGCCGGCGTGAACATCGACGAGGGAAACCGGCTCGTCGAGGCTATCAAGCCAATCGTAAGAACGACGCGACGACCGGGCGCCGACGGCGAAATTGGCGGTTTTGGGGGGCTTTTCGATCTTGCGGCGACAGCCTTCCGTGATCCGGTTCTGGTGGCGGCGACCGATGGTGTCGGCACAAAACTGAGAATCGCCATCGACACCGGCATTCTTGACGGTGTCGGCGTCGACCTTGTGGCGATGTGTGTCAACGACCTGATCGTTCAAGGTGCCGAGCCGCTTTTCTTTCTCGACTACTTCGCCACCGCAAGGATCGACACGGGCGTTGCCATGGATGTTGTCGCCGGGGCCGCACGCGGCTGCCGGATTGCTGGCGCCGCGTTGATTGGTGGCGAAACAGCCGAAATGCCGGGGATGTATGGTGCCAAAGACTTCGACCTGGCCGGTTTTGCCGTCGGCGCCGCGGAGAGGGATCAGCTCTTGCCGCGACGCGATATCGCAGTCGGAGACGTCATTCTCGGGCTGGGATCGGCCGGTGTGCACTCCAACGGCTTTTCGCTTGTCCGGCTTGTTGTCGATCGCTCGGGGATTGCCTACGACGCCCCCTCCCCATTTGCGACCACGAGTCTGGGACGAGCGCTGATGGCACCGACCCGGATCTACGTTAAGTCCGTGCTTGCCGCCCTGCGCGGCCCGGGGGGCGTCAAGGGCCTCGCCCACATCACCGGTGGCGGCTTGGTGGAAAATGTACCACGTGCACTGCCAACGCACTTGGCCGCCCAGATTGACCTCGCCAGCATAGAGGTCCCTCCGGTCTTTCGCTGGCTGGCAGAGGCCGGACCGTTGGAGGAGGCAGAGATGCTCAAGACGTTCAACTGCGGCGTCGGCATGACGATGATTGTCGATCGTGAGCGGGTCGACGCTGTGACCGCCACACTCGTCAGCGCAGGAGAAACGGTTTTCCGCCTCGGTGAAGTGGTCAATCGTGAAGCGGACGCCGTGTCGTTCGACAACCGGCTCGCGCTTGGTAGAACCTGATGAAGCGCCGCGTCGCTGTCCTGATCTCCGGTCGCGGCACCAATATGACCGCGCTGATCGCTGCGGCCAAGCCGGGACGATATCCGGCGGAAATCAGCCTGGTCGTTTCCAACCGTCCCAGGGCGCCAGGCCTCGCAACAGCCATCGAGGCGGGGATCGCCACGACGATCGTCGATCACAAGGCCCATTCCACCAAGGACTCATTCGAAGACACCATAACGGCTGCGCTCGAATCGGCCGACATAGAACTGGTGTGCC
>JAAEOR010000037.1 GCA_024222895.1 Hyphomicrobiales bacterium
CGAATGGCATTGTCGAACTCAGTGGTACTGTTTGGGACCAGGCTGCTCTCAGGCCTTCCCGCGCCGCGGTTGAAAACATCCCAAACGTCGTCGAAGTAAAGGACAACCGGAGCGTTTTACAGCCTTATTAGGGTGTGCCCAGGGAAGAAGTCCCAACATTTTTGTAGTGTCTCAGAGCCCGTTTCGAAAAGGGTTGAGCGGCTGAATCCCGATACGCGCCTTCAGGGAAATCGATCAGTTCCCGTTGACCGGCAACGACTCAGATGCCGTCGCGCCGCGGATCTCTTCGATGTTGACGCGCGTCCAGCTGGTCGGAATGCCGAGCGGGTAGAGGCACAGGAACGTGAAGACCACCACCCTGAGCCAGCCGACGCGGCGCGTCGGCGTCGGTGCAGGTGTCGCCGTCGCCGCGGGTCGCCGCAACGCCCAGATCAGGATGCCGAGCCCGAACGCCGCCATGACAAGGTTGAAATACTGACCCTGGCCAATGCCGAGCCAGCCGCCTTCGTAGTCGCGGAACTCGTCGACCAGAAAACGGAGCGCTGCATACAGGAAAACGAACGCGCCGGTGGCCATGCCGCGACCGGCGGGAAATCGTCTGAGGATCACCATCAGGATGGGGATCATCAGGAAGTTCTTGGCGCTCTCATACAGCGCCACGGGATGGCGCGGTCCTTCCACGTCAGGATAGATCACGCCCCATGACACTGAGGTCAGCGATCCGATCACGCCGCCCTCGATGAAGTTGCCCAGCCGGCCGACGCTCATGAAGAAGGCGGCGGGCACGGCGAGTTCGTCGGCGGTGACGATGAACGGCTTGTTCCGCCAACGGCAGAAGACGAGGATGCCGAGGACGCCACCGAGCAACACGCCATGGGATGCCATGCCGCCGCGCCACCAGTTCAACGCCGTCCACGGGTCTGCGCGGTAGAAGTCGAGCTCGTAGACCAGGATGTCGAAGACGCGGCCGCCTATGAGGATGCCGGCCGCCATGAGGCTGGCAAACTCAAACACGTCGGCCATGGACCAGCCGAGCCGCCGCCGGCGGATGGTGAACCAGCCCAGGACGCCGAGGAAACCTAGCGTGTAGACCGCGCCGTACCAGTAGACCGTCACCCCGAACAGGCTGCCGATCTCGAGGTTGAAATCGTGAACCACGGGCATGCCTTTCCGCGCTCAGTATGACCGCGAGCCCCGGCGCCGTGATTGACCAGGATCAAGAAAGCCGACTGGGGAGACGGGACGTGACCCCGCCGCTATCCGCCGAACAGTCTCGGCAGGGTCAACGAGATTGCCGGAATAAAGGTGGTCAGCATCAGCGCGATGAAAATGGCGATATAAAAGGGGAAAATCGTCTTCACCGCTTTTTCGATTGGCACCTTGCCGATCGCACAGCCGACGAAGAGGCAAGCCCCGACAGGCGGCGTGCAGAGCCCGAGACCGAGGTTCATCATCAGGATCATGCCGAATTGCAGAGGGTCCATGTCAAAGGTCTGGACCAGGGGAAGGAAAATTGGTGTGCAGATCAGGATCAGCGCCGCCATGTCCATGATCATGCCGAGGACGAGCAGGAGCAGGTTCATCATCAGCAGGATGGCGATGGGGTTTTCCGAAATCGCCGTGACGAATTCGATCATGCGCAACGGCACCTGGTGAAAGGTGAGCATGTAGGCAAAGGCGGAGGCGCAGGCAATCAGGATCATGACCATCGACGTCGTCCTGACGGCGCGAACGACGGCGAGCTTGAAGCTCTCCCAACTCATCGCCCGGTAGTAGAAGATGGTCACCAGCGCCGCATACATCGCACCGAATGCGCCGGACTCGGTCACCGTGAAGATACCGGAGAGGACGCCACCGACGATGATCACCGCGGTGAAGAGGCCGGGGACCGCGTCGAGGAAGGACATCAGCAGTGCACGCCAACCAGGAAACGGCTCCGACGCATAACCGCGCCGCACTGCAATCAGATAAGCTGCCACTGCCAGGCAGGCGCACATGACGATGCCGGGCACGAGGCCGGCCAGGAAGAGCTGGCTGATCGAGATGCCGCCACCGGCCGCGACTGCGTAGATGATCATGTTGTGGCTGGGCGGAATCATGATGCCGGCGATCGAGGAGGTGACCGTTACGTTGACCGCGTAGTCTTCGTCGTAGCCCTTGTCCTTCATCACCGGGATGAGTATCGAGCC
>JAAEOR010000038.1 GCA_024222895.1 Hyphomicrobiales bacterium
GGTTTGCGATTCTTCCTGGAGCTCGTGAGCCTCGTTGGTATTGCCTGCCTCTGCAAATGATCGAGAGCGTGCCGTTTCGACAGACCCACGCGACGTGCGGAGTGATACCGAGTATCCCATTTGGGTCATGCGGTGACAACGAACATGCGCTCAAATCGCCTCAAAAAGGTCTAAATGGCATTCGGCAAAAAGGGCTCTCAAAGAACGGTCAACGTTGAACTCATAGCGCCTGGCGAATTCGCCCCGTCGAGCCCCCCCGAGATCGATCGCAACGAGCCAGTCGGCCATTTCTCCGAGATACTAAGCCGTTTGGAGCGGTTTTCGCATCGCCTTGATGGCGGCGAGCAGAAGCGGTTGGGAGATACTGTCTCCACCATAGGTGCCTATCTGCTGGCCGTCAGGAGCGAACTCGGCAACGGCGAATGGCGATCGCTCATTGAGGCGGTCCGCAAACGAGGGGTGCTCAGCAACCTTCTCGACGACCCATTCACAAGACGGTCGTTCGAAAAGCCCGATGGGTACCCGGGAGACGCTCGACTGTTGGATTTCATTTACGGAGCCGGTCAATACCGGCGTGATCTGTCAGCGGCGACCGCCCTGGGCAGGAGCCTCTACCTTCGAAACCGGATGGCCTTGGCCTGCAAGGCCGTACGCAACCGCTCGGATATGATTGCCGAGGAGATCGGTGATATTTTGGCAACGGCGAACGCGCCACGCATTCTGTCTGTTGCCTGCGGCCATCTCCGCGAGTTGGACAGGATTGATGTTTCGAGCGCTGACAATCTCGAGCTGTTTTGCGGCTTCGACCAGGATGCAAGATCGATCAAAGAAATAGACAACGCGTGCCACCATCCAAATCTGGTGACCGTTGTCGAAAATGTCTCAAGTATCATCCGTAATAAATTCGCTTACCGGGATTTCGATTTGATCTATTCACTGGGTTTGTTTGATTATCTCGATACTCGATTTGCAGTTCGCCTGACTCGTAAATTATTCGAGCTTTTGGGCAGGGGAGGGAAATTAGTCATTGCCAATTTTCACCAGGATACCGGAGAAAAAGGCTACATGGAAATGTTTATGGACTGGTTTCTTGAGTATCGCAGTGAGCAAGATATGTATAACCTCTTGAGAGAGGTCGATTTGACCGACCTCTCTCACGTAGAGGTAGTCTTCGAACCTGCCGGACAGGTGATGCTACTTCGGGTGGTGCGAACCTAGCGGATCGAGTCGGAATCCGATGAGTCAACTAAGGAATTTACGATAGCTGCCTCTGACATATGATGTAGATGTAACTCTGATGATTCTGTCTATCAGGCAGTGTGCAAACACCCGTTGCCTGGACCAAGGCAAAGGTCCGCCAGAAGAGATTCAAAAACCAGCGGATCGGCCAGTTGTGATGCCAGGTGCTAGAACGGGATCTCGTCGTCCAGCTCCTCCGAATAGGAACCGCCACCCGACGATCCGCCGCCTGGGTCCCCGCCACCTTCCATCGGGGTGGCGCGACCGAAATCGCCCTCGCTACGGGCGCCCCCTTGATCGCCGGCCCGGTCAAGAAAGGTAAGTTCGCCGCGGAACCTCTGGATCACGACTTCGGTCGTGTAGCGGTCGTTGCCGCTCTGATCCTGCCATTTTCGGGTCTGCAACTGGCCCTCGACATACACCTTCGACCCCTTGCGAAGGTACTGCTCGGCAAGCTTGGCGAGGTTTTCGTTGAAGATGACGACGTTGTGCCACTCGGTGCGCTCCTGGCGTTCGCCGGTGTTGCGATCGCGCCAGGATTCCGACGTGGCAAGCCGCATATTGACCACTGGAGCACCCGAATTGAGTTTCCGCACTTCCGGGTCGCGACCCAGATTACCAATCAGAATGACCTTGTTGACGCTGCCCGCCATGGCTTGTGCCTTCCCTGTTTGCTATTGCGGACCCTAGCGCGTTCTGCGACCGGCCGCCGCCCAAACGCCCACGTCATCCACAGGCTTGTACAGAAATTTGTTCACTTTATGTTCTTGAAGCCACCAAGTCGACGGTTCGTTACCCGCCAAGCCGATTCAGCGGCAACACCTGTTCGACGTCGAAATAACTGGCCCAGGGATCCTGCTTCTGCCGCTTGAGCAACCCCGCAGCGGTCTCCACGGAAGCGGGGCGCGCGTCTTTCAGGCGTGCCAATGCGCCCCATGAGAGCGGCCAGGCAACTGGTGCTCCCGAGCGCGCCCGCGTCGAGAACGGGGCGATGGCCGTGGCGCCCCGGCCGTTGCGCAGATAGTCGATGAAGATACGGCCAGTCCGCTTCGCCTTGGTTGCCACCGCGAGGTATTTGTCCGGCTCTTCCGCGGCGATGATCCGGGCGACCGCCTCGGCAAACACCTTGACCTCCTCCCAGCCGTAACGCGGCACCAACGGTGCGACCACATGGACACCCTTGCCGCCGGTCGCCAGGGGAAAGCTCTCCAGGCCGAGTGCCGAAAGCCGGTCGCGCATGTCCCGCGCCGCTTTGCGCACGATGGTGAAATCCATGTCCTCGTCGGGGTCGAGGTCGAAGACGATGCGGTCGGGCATCTCGAGATTGTCGTTGTGCGATCCCCAGATATGAAGCTCCAGCGCACCCATCTGCACGCAGGCGATCAGACCCTGCACGTCCTCGATAAAGAGGTAAATGTCGCTGCCGCGCTTCTCCTTGATGCGGATCGGCTTGAAGGCCTTGGGGAAACCCGGTGAGGCATGCTTCTGGAAGAAGCAGTCGCCGTCGGCGCCGTCGGGACATCGCACCAGGCTGAGCGGCCGGTTCGCCACCTGCGGCAGGATATGGCCGGCGACGTTGAGGAAATAGGCGGCCAGTGACCGCTTGGTGATCCCCTGACCGGGAAACACGATCTTGTCCGGATGGGTCACCCGGACACCGGCGATCTCGACTGCCTTGTCGTCACGCGCATCATCGATGGCAACCACTGCACTGCCCTTCCGCGCCGTCTTTGGTTTGTCGATCTTTCGCTTTGCCTTCTTCGGTGGCTTCTCTTCCACGACCAACGCCGGCGCCTTGTCTTTGCGCAAACCCTTGAAGCTGCCATGGCGGATCGAACCTTCATCGGTGAATCCGCGAAAGGCGATTTCGGCCACGATCTCCGGCTTGACGAAATGCGCCTTGCGGCGAACGTCGGCGGGCACGTCCGCAGCCGGCGGCGTCTTGACCTCGCGCTTCTTCAGCTCCGGCCATAGCCCATCGAGCTCGCGTTCGCCGAAGCCCGACCCGACCCGGCCACGATAGGTGAGTTCGCCGCCCTCGCGCACCGCCAGCAGAATCGACGAAAACGGCCGGCCCTTCACATCGGAGGGGCGCCAGCCAATGATGACGAACTCCTGCCCCCAGGCGCATTTGGCCTTCAGCCAGGACTTGCCGCGACCGGACCGGTAGGTGGACCCGGCGCGCTTGGAGATGATGCCCTCCAGACCCATGGCACACACCCGCGCAAGCATGTCGTCGCCGTGGCCGACCACATGATCCGAGTAGAACAGCGGTCCGTTGCGCGGCTGGTCCTGCAGCAATTCGGCAAGGCGTTGCTTGCGATCAGTCAGCGGCAACCGACGCATGTCGGTTCCGTTGAAGCTGAGCAGGTCGAAGAGATAATAGCCCATGCCGGCGCCGCTTCCCTCCCCCAGCGCCACCTGCAGGGCGCCGAAATCGGTCCGCCCCGCCTTGTCGGTGACCGCGACTTCGCCGTCGACCAGCGCGCTGCGGCAGGGCAGATCGATCAGGGGGCGGACCAGCTGCCGGAAGCGGTCGGTCCAGTCGAGCCCCCGGCGGGTATAGACCGCGGCTTCACCGCCGCCGATCGCAGCAATCACCCGGTAGCCATCATATTTGATCTCGTGCAGCCAGTCGTCGCCGGTCGGCGGTATTTCGGCCAATGTGGCAAGCTGGGGGGCAACAAATTTCGGCGGCCTGGCGAGTGCGGCGACAGGCGCCTTGCGCCCCTTCTTGATCGCAAAGCCGGCGTCCTTCCATTCGACATGTCCCTCGGCGATTTCCGCCATCGTCCGGCCTGAGCGAACACTTGTCAGCACCCGTTCGATGATCGGCTTGGACTCCTCGGTGGCGTAGGCGTCCTTTTCCTTGATCAGCAGCCAGTTCTCGCGCTTGGACCGCTCGCCACGCTTCGGCTTCATCCGGACAAGCACCCATTTGCCCCGAAGCCGCTGGCCGTGAAGAATAAATTTGAAGTCGCCCTTGGCAAAGCCGGCCTCGGCGTCGCCGACCGGCTCCCACGTCCCGTCGTCCCACAGCATGACAGTGCCGCCGCCATATTCACCCTTGGGGATGGTCCCCTCGAAATCCCCATAGTCGAGCGGATGATCCTCGACATGCACCGCCAGCCGCTTGTCGCGGGGATCGTAGCTCGGCCCATTGGGAACCGCCCAGGAAACGAGAACCCCGCCGATTCCGAGTCGAAGGTCGAAATGCAGACGGGTCGCATCGTGCTTCTGGATAAGGTAGCGATGTCCACGGGCGGGGCCATGGGCCTGGCCGGACGGCTCAGCCGTGCGGGCAAAGTCGCGCTTGGCCCGGTAGGTTTTCAGGGAATCAGCCACGGTCAGCGCCCGGGCTCTTTTGGGACGGTATGCCGGACAACGACTTCCCACCTGCCGACGTGATCGCGCTTCTGCAATTGCTTGAACGCGAGGGCATCCCGGTTGTCATCGACGGCGGATGGGCCGTCGACGCCCTGCTCGGGCACCAGACCCGACCCCATGAAGATCTCGACATCGCCATTCGCCATTCCGATGCGCAGAGATTGCGCATGGTTCTCGAGGCTCGAGGCTACAGCGAGATTGCCCGCCCGGACACCACCGCCTTCAATTTTGTGCTTGGCAATCCCGAAGGCCATCTGGTCGACGTGCATACCTATGAATTCGATGCCGAGGGAAACCACATCGACGGCCTGCCCTATCCGCCGGAGTCCCTAACCGGACACGGAACGATCGACGGTCACCGGGTGCGGTGCATCACTGCCGAGTGGCTGGTGCAGTTTCACACGGAATACGAGCCCGACGAAAACGACTTCCGCGACGTGCTGGCTTTATGCCGCGCGTTCAACATCCCGCCACCAGCCATGTTTGAAAGATTCCTCCAGGGCTTCGGGCCTGAGCCACCTCAACCATCTCGCAGCCGTGCAAACCCAACGGGAGACGAGGCCATGATCATTCGGCCAACGGAACCATCCGATATCGACGCCATCGCATCGGTACACAGCGCCGCCTTTGGCTGCAACACCGAAGCAGACCTGACCCTTGCCCTCCTGCAGGACCCGACTGCCAGCCCTACGCTTTCATTGCTCGCCACAAGGGATCGCCACCCGGTCGGTCATGTCCTGTTCAGCAAAGCGAGCGTCGCTGACGCGGATGCCCGAGCATATTTGCTGGCACCGTTGGCGGTCATCCCCGCGGCGCAGGGACAGGGCGTCGGCGCCGCGCTGATTGCCAACGGCCTCAGTGCGCTCGCGCAATCCGGCGTCATATTGGTGTTCGTCCTCGGCCACCCGGGCTACTACACCCGCCACGGGTTCGCGCCCGCCTTCCCATTGGGGTATACGCCGCCCTTCGCGATCCCTGAAGAACACGCCGACGCCTGGATGGTTCAACCTTTGGGGGTGCACACTCCCGCCGCGACCGGCGGCGTTCTGTGCGCCGACGCGATCAATCGCGAAGAATACTGGCGGGAATGACGCGTCCTGTCCCGATCTCGGCCCGCGCCCGGTCGCACTCAGTCGCTTGACCGGCGGTGCGCTGCAGTCACCCGCCAGGCCATGTAGATCACGCCGGGAATGATGACGACCAGCAGGCGGAAAATGCCCGTAGGGTTCAGCATCCCGATGGCGAACAACAGGATGAGGACCACCGCGATCACGGCGAACAAGGCCGTGAGCAGCATGGCCCAGACCGACTGGTAGAAACCAGGTTTGCGCGGGATCTCGGTGATATCGCGTGCCGCCAACTGTTCGAAGCGGTCCGCAAAGGCGCCAAATTCTGCCTTGTCGATCATGTCGTGGATCACGATCCGGTACGGCGGTCGGCGCACGCCGATCGTCAGGCTCTCGACCTCCTGTACCCGATACCGCGACCAGTCCCTATCGCGCCGGTAGAAGCGCATCTGATCGAAGCGGAAGGTCTGCTCACGCCCCGGCAGGTGAAAGAACCTGGCCGCCAGGGGCCGGAAGGAGCGCTGTAACCCGTCGGCGGTCAGGCGATAGCGCATGTCGCCGGTACGGAACCCGAAAACCAGCAGGATGCCGGCGAACAGGGCAACCATCGACACGAGGATTGGAAGGGCGACCATGAACGACAGCGACATGGCGAACAGACCGGCAAACGTTGCCGCCAGAATGGTTGGCCACGGGCGGCCAATGAATCCGCGCGTGGCAAGTTCGGCAGCGGGCGGACCGGTAGCGCCTTCGGGCTGTGCGCCCACCGTCTGATCGGTCATGCGAGATCAGGCTGCGCGCCGGCCCTTCGCAGCCGACTTCTTCGCAGTCGACTTCCGAGTAGCGGTCTTGCCGGCCGGAGCCTTTTTCGCGGCCGGCTTCTTGGCCGCGGCCGCCGCCTTCTTGGTTGTCGTCGTCTTCTTGCCGCCGACGCTCTTCTTCAGCGCTTCCATCAGATCGATGACCTTGGCGCTGATCTGTGGCTCGTCGATCTCATCAGGTGGCCTGTTTTCGACCTTGGCGTCGATCAGCGCGCGCAGCGCCGCTTCATAGGGATCGCTGAATGCTTTCGGGTCCCACGGCTTTGCCTTACGCTCGATCAGCTCTTCGGCCAACGACAACAGCTCGGGCTCCGGCTCGGCAACGGGGACGTCGGCGAAGTAGCCATCCGGCTTGTGCACTTGATCGGCGTAGCGCAACGTCTCGATCATCAGGCCTTTGCCGCTCGGCCGCAACGCCACGAGGTTCGAGTGGCCGCGAGCAACGATATGGCCGATCCCCACCTTGTTGGTGGATTGCAGCGCATCACGCAGAACCACATAGGCTTCGCCCGCGGTCTCGTCATCCTCGGGCGAGACATAGTACGGTTTCTCCGCGTAGAGCACATCGATCTCGTCGGCGTCGACGAACTGGATCAGGTCGAGCGTGCGCTTCGCCTCAAGCTTCACGCCGCTGATTTCGTCTTCGTCGAAGAGGACGTATTTGCCCTTCTCCACCTCGTAACCCTTGACGATGTCTTCAGCCGCCGCCTCGCCGACGCCCGGCACCAGCTTCTGATAGCGGATGCGCTTGCCGCTGGGCTTGTGAATCTGGTTGAAGGAGATGCGGGCGGCGGACTTCGCGGCCGGGAACACCTGTACCGGGATGGAAACAAGCGCCAATCTGATCTGGCCTTGCCAATACGCGCGGGCCGCCATTGTCTCACCTCGTACGCACTCTACACTCGGACGGATGTCCGGATATCGCTCAAACCCTTACCTTATGCACAATGAACCTAATGGACAAATAACAATGACTCGATTGTATTTGTTCAATGTTTGTTCTCTACTCCTCTCAACTTTCGACGATTGGGTCGCGTCACGCAGCCTTTGGTTGGCCCCGGGAGTATCAACGGCAGCAGAGCCTGTCTGCCAGAAGCGCAACGCGCATCCGAAATGAGGCGACAGCGCGAGGAGGATGGAATGTTCAATGGCGCCCATATGGTCATCTACTCGACCGACGCGGAGTCTGATCGCCGCTTCCTTCACGACACCCTGAAGATGGCCAACGTCGATGCCGGCGATGGCTGGCTGATCTTCTCCCTGCCACCGTCGGAGGTCGCCTTCCATCCGGGTGACGGTGGTCAGGCGCATCAGCTCTATCTGATGTGCGACGATATCGACGAGTGCCGTCGGAAACTCAGCGAGGCCGATGTCGCCACCGACGACGTGTCGGACGAGGGATGGGGCCTGCTCTCGGCGTTTCGATTGCCGGGCGGCGGCAAGGTCGGGTTCTACCAGCCGCGGCACGCGAGACCGAGCCAGAATTAGCTCTGTTGCACAAGCGATTGTGACACTTTGGGTGTTGGCATGAGCCAGGCGCGGACCACAATTGCACTTGACTGGTGTCACCTCCGCTCATTGCCGCGCCAGCTCTGTCAGGAAAGGTGTTGGCACTTTTCGGCCCGGACAGAGCGGTGAGAGATCCGGCGGGAATCCAGTAGAATAAAACCTGGGTCCTCCGCCTTCGCGGAGGACGAGCGCAGGGTGGAGTCAGGGAGGCGAAGAATGGCAATCGTTTCGAGGGCACTGACAACTGTTCTGACCGTGGTAACCGGTGCGGCCGTCCAGCCGGCACTGGCCCAGCCGTCGATGCCTGACACCCTCCCCGTCGAGGCGCGACGTCTGGAAGCCGAGGCCATCAAGGCGTTGATGGGGACCGGGGCCACGTTCACGTTTGTTGGCGCGGGCGGTCAGGCAACCGGCACCAGCACCTGGAATCTGACGACCGGAACGGCCTATGGCGCGTTTA
>JAAEOR010000039.1 GCA_024222895.1 Hyphomicrobiales bacterium
GACTGAAACACCATCGCGATGTCACGATCCTTTGGCGCCACCGAATTGACCAGGCGGTCGCCGATCCGGATCTCGCCAGAGGTGACGCTCTCTAGGCCGGCAATCATCGCCAGCAAAGTTGATTTTCCACAGCCGGACGGTCCAACCAGCGCGATGAACTCACCGGATTGCGCCTCGAGATCGATGCCCTTCAGCACCTCGACCACACCGAAGCTCTTGTACAGACTACGGACTGTCAACGACGACATGTTTGCCTCACTTGATCGCGCCCTGGGTCAGGCCGCGCACGAAATACTTGCCGCCCAGGAAGTAGACGAGCAGCGGCGGGAGCGCGCCGATCAACACGCCCGCACTCATGATGTCGAAGTTGCGGACACTGGTTTGGCTGGCCGCGAACGCGACGAGCGCCGCGGTGATCGGCTGGTGCTTGCCCGACGACAGTACGACGCCGAACAGGAACTCGTTCCAGATGCCCGTGAACTGCCAAACGACGGTCACGATCAGAATTGGTGGTGAGAGAGGGAGGACGATCTTGCGAAAGATGCGCCAGAAGCCGGCGCCGTCGATTCGCGCGGCCTTGATCAGATCATCAGGTATGCCGACGTAGAAATTGCGGCAGAACAGGGTCGTGAAGCTCAGTCCCTGGATGATGTGGACCAGCGCCAGACCGGCGATCGAATTCGATAGGCCGATCTGACCGAGCAGGAAGGCCCACGGCAGCAACGCCAGCTGGCCGGGGATGAACACGCCAAAGAGCATGGCCGTGAAGATGATCTCCGATCCCTTAAAGCGCCATTTGGAAAGGATGTAGCCGTTCAGCGCGCCTAGAAACGTCGAGATGATCGTCGCCGGGATGGTCATGTACAGCGAATTGAAGAAATTACGGCGCATCCCCTCGCACGCGCCGTTGATGCAAAACGTCGACCACGCCTCCCCCCATGCGGTGAAGGAGAGCGACCGCGGGAAATTGATGAGGCCGTGCTCCGCGATCTCCGGCAGCGGACGGAACGAGTTGAAGATCACGACCACCAACGGCGTCAGATAGATGATCGAGAACACGCCCAGCAGTCCGTAGATGATGACGCGATTCAGCACATAGGTGCGCTGTGCGGCTGCGGCTGCGGGGTCGTTGAGGACAGCTGCGTCAGCCATGCGATGCCTCCCGGCGGCGGCGCCAAACGACCCAGAAAGCGTAGGGAATCAGGACGACCGCCAGAGCTGCCAACATCATGATGGCGGCGCCTGCACCCTGCGCGATCTGCCCACGTTGGAACATGAGATCGTAGACGTAGATGGCGGGGAAAGTGGTGGATATCCCCGGACCGCCGCCGGTCAACGCGATCACGAGGTCGAAGGTCTTGATGGCGAACTGCAGCATCACCACGGCGACGGCGATGAAGATCGGGCCAATCGCCGGCAGGATGACCCGCGCATAGGTGCGAAACATTGACGCCCCGTCGATCTGCGCGGCCTTGACCAGGTCCTGATCGACGGATCGGAGGCCCGCCAGGAACAGCGCCATGGCGAAGCCGGACGACTGCCAGATTCCAGTGAGGATCACCGCATAGATTGCATAGTCTCGACTCGCGGTGAGCGCGAAATCGAAATCCTCGAAGCCCAGGGACTTCACCATGAACTCGATGCCGGCGACCGGTGAGTACAACCAGGACCAGACTGTCCCGGTGACCACGAAGGAGACCGCCAGCGGGTAGAGGAAGATCGTGCGCCAGACGCTTTCGGCGCGAACTCTTTGGTCGATCAGGATCGCCAGCAACAGGCCAACCGCCATCGAACCCAGAACATAGAAGCCGGAGAAGAAGAACAGGTTGGTGTAGGCGATGTTCCAGCGCCGGCTCGCCCACAGCGAGGCGTAGTTGTCAAAGCCGACCCACCCATAAGTGGGAAGCAACGAGGAGTCCGACAGCGAGATGTAGAACGTCCAGCCCGTGAAGACGAAGACGTAGACGAAGCTCGCGATCAGCGATGGTGCCAGGACGATGATCGGAAGCCACTCGCCGAGACGGGCGCGGAAGCTGCCGAGGTGGGTCCCGGCAGACGCGTTTTGCTGCATGGTCATGGGTACCTCGAGGAGACCCCGGCGCGTCTGTGCGCGCCGAGGTCGGATCGCCTGGCTACATCTGCGCCTCGACCTCGTCAGCCATCAGGTTGGCCGCCTCTTCGGAGGACATGTCGGAGTTCACGAACTCGGTGATGATCTCCATCATGGCACCGCGATACTTCTGCAGCACGGTCATGTTGTGGGCCATAGAGCGCACCAGCGTGCCTGCCTCGATCGACGCGGCCAGGTCCGTCTGGGCGAGTTGCTGACACGGGTTGAAGCCTTCCGACAGGTCGACATCAAGCCGGGCCGGGATTGAACCCTTGGCCTGGTTGAAGATCGTCTGAAAGTCCGGCGAAAGGATCAAGGACGCCAGCATCTTCTGCCCTTCGATGTAGTCCGGGTCAGACTGCTCGAAGAACACGACCGAGTCCGAGTTCAGAATGAAGCCCGGCTCACCCGAGTTTCGCGGCGCGCCCGCGCAAGCGATGTCGGCGCCCGGCTCGAAGCCCCATGATTTGAGGTTGCCGATGAACCAGTCGCCCATGATCTCGAACATGGCGTCGCCATTGCCCAGCGACTGCCCGGTGGCGTCGTAGTCGTTGCTGCCCAGAATGTCGGGGTCAACGTGCTCCGTTACCATCAATCGCATCTGATCAAGAGCCTCGATCATCTCGTCCGAACGCATGGCGTCGAGGTCGGCATCGACGAAAGCGGCCTGGAAGGTCTCGGGATGCATCCCGTAGAGCACCACCTCGAAGGTGGTCGCATCTGTCCAGTCAGCGCTGTAGTGCGCCAGGCAGTGCTTGCCGATTGCAGCGGCCTTCTCGCACGCCGCGTTGTACTCGTCCCAGGTCTTGGGCAGTTCATCGACTCCGGCCTCGGCCATTACCGCCTTGTTGCCCCAGATCCAGTTGATCCGGTGGATGTTCATCGGCGCCGCCACCCAGTTGCCGGCCGGCTTCATCACGGGCAGCAGTTCCGGAGCGACGACGTCCTCCCAGCCCTCGGCGGCAGCAAGTTCATCGAGATTGGCTGTCCTGCCGGTCTCGTTCCACTCGGCAATTTCGGGGCCTTTCAACTGCACGGCGGCGGGCGCATTGCCGGCCACGACGTCGGCGCGAAGCTTGGCCAGCGTGTTGGCAGTGTGGCCGGCGATCGCTGTTTGCTCCCAGCTGCCGCCGGCTGCTTCAAACATCTCGCCGAGCTTGGCGATGGCGGCGGCGTCGGATCCGGACTCCCACTGATGAAGCATCAGGGTCTTCGGTTCGGCGCTGGCGCTACCGCCAAGTGCCAATGACATACCGGTCGCTGCGACCGCGAGATATCCAAATTTGTTCATCGTTTTCCTCCCGATGGGTTAGGCCCGGCACTCAGCGTACCCGGCACCTGCAACATAGGCTACGCCAAAGCGTAGCTCTTTGCGTCACTGTTTGATTGTTTTGGCCTGTATCCTCCTGTCGCCTCAAAATCAAAGAAATGCTGGATGGCCAGCGCCGCCGCACCACGCGGCCAGCTCTCCCCCGGCAGATCAATCGCCATGGGGGGCGGGCCCGGGTAGCAAACGTCGGCGAGAACTTCGCGCAAAGGGCCGAATAGATGATCGCCGAACCGAACCCCCTCCGCGCCAAACACGACGATCTCGGGATCGACGATGTTCACCAGGGCCGCCACGTGGCGGCCAAGACGAACGCCGGAGTCACGGAGAATATCTCGAGCGATCGAGTCGCCCGAGTTGGCTGCAGCATTCAGATCGTCGGCGGACTTACCGTTCGTTGTCGGATCCCGCTGTCGCCACGTTTCGAGCAAGCCCGGATCGGAGCAATATGTCTCCATGCATCCATCCCGTCCGCACTCGCACTGGCGACCGCGTTGATCGAAATTGTGGCCGAACTCGCCGGCTGCTCCACCTGCGCCACGATAAACGCGGCCGTCGATGACAAGGCCGGCACCGATACCCAGACCA
>JAAEOR010000040.1 GCA_024222895.1 Hyphomicrobiales bacterium
CCGCTATGACGCCGAGGGCCAACTGATCGATATGGCAAGCTTGAGGGCCGCCGCGTGACCCGCTTCGACGCGACAGTCTTGAGACTTGTGGATAGGGGGACAGCCGCTCAAGCGCGCCTGACCACCCAATCCACAAGGCAAAATGCAAAAACAGAAGCGGACAACTGATGTGCTATCAAAACCGGACAACACCGAGTGCTACTGACAGGGGCCGATGCAGGTCGTCTCCGGACCGATGGGCCGGGTGCATGTCCACTTCCAGGCGCCGGATGCGCCGCGGCTCGATGCCGAGATGATGGCCTTCCTCGCCTGGTTCAATGATAAGGCCGAGATCGATCCCGTCCTCAAGGCTGGCGTCGCGCATCTCTGGTTCGTGACCATCCACCCGTTCGATGACGGGAACGGGCGTATCGCCCGCGCGATCGCCGACATGGCGCTGGCAAGATCGGAGGGCAGCGCCGAGCGCTTTTACAGCATGTCGGCGCAGATTCGGCAGGAGCGCAAAGCCTACTACGATGTCCTCGAGCGCACGCAGGCAGGCGATCTCGACATCACCGCATGGCTGGTTTGGTTCCTGGCTTGTCTTGGCCGGGCGATCGACGGCGCGGAGGGCGTCCTCGCCGGCGTGCTGACCAAGGCCCGGTTCTGGGAACGCCACGGGCAGGCGGAGATCAACTCTCGCCAAAGCGACATGCTCAACCGGCTGCTCGACGGCTTCTCCGGCAAGCTCACCTCATCCAAGTATGCCGGGATCGAGAAGTGCTCCCAGGACACGGCGCTTCGCGACATCACCGATCTCGTTGAGCGCGGCATTCTGGTGAAGGATGCCGGCGGCGGGCGCAGCACGAGCTACTCGCTCGTGGAAGAGGCTGCATCAGCGGAGGGGAGCGGAGGGGCGAGCGTCGGTTGATCTTGGAGCACGACGTGAAAAAGTAGGTAGCTCATTGACCCCTACTGATTCAAACTGGGAGGCACGTCGCGGCGGAAGGTCAAGAGATGACCGATGAATTGAGAAAACTGATCGAGGCCGCCAGAACCGTGAAGTCGACCTCCGAGCAGAAGGAGCAGCAGCGGCGCAGTTTCGCCTACGGTAATACCGCGTTTGAGAACAGCCGCATCACTCGCGAGATGGTTGATCAACAGGCGGAGAAGCTCACGCGGCGAACTCGTGATGAGCAAGGATGACATGGCGACTCGTGTCCGAAACGGGCTCCACGAAGGCGGGTGTCAACGGCGGAGCAAAACCCGGCCATTGGGCGGCGCAAAAGTCGGCCACTTTGGCGATCTGAGCTGCGACGTTTGATCGTGGGATAGGCGGCTTGGCACGCGCGCTTTCCAGATAGCTGGCGCGGGCAAGGGC
>JAAEOR010000041.1 GCA_024222895.1 Hyphomicrobiales bacterium
GATTGATCCGCTGAAGCCGCCCGTATAGCCGCGATCGAACAGGCCGCCTTCCACCTGCGCGGTGATGATGTATTTGAACTCATCGACGCGGGCCGCGGTGAGATACTGATTCATCGTGTAGATACGAGCGCGCCGGGCGGATTGCCCATCGTCGGCGATCAGGAAGGACGACTGATCAACGCCGTCGACATAGCGGTTCTTCGGCACATGGTCCGCGAGCTCCTCGCGCGGCGCACCGGCAAGTGAGATCAGCGTGTTGAACAGGTCCGCCTGGTCGAACAGGCCCTCCGATTTGCGTGGCTTGATCATGTCCTTCCAATAGACGAAGGTCGGCACGCGGACGCCGCCCTCCCAGCTCGACCCCTTGCAGCCACGGAACGGTGTGTGGCCGTTGGGAGGAATCTCGCATTCGGGTCCGTTGTCGGAGGTGAACACGATCATCGTATTGTCAAGCTCGCCGGTCTCTTCCAGCTTGGCGACGAGCCGCTTGAAGATGTCATCCATCTGCACCATGCAGTCGGCATAGACCGTGCGGGCCCGCGAAGCGCCAGCCCATTTGTCGTTCGGATAGTTGTCGAAATGGCATCCGCGGGTCGCGTGATAGAGATACCAGGGGGTGTCGCTGCCCTTCATCTTGTCGAGGAAGTCGAGACTCACCTGGGTCCACGCTTCATCCAGGTCCTTGATGTAGTCGAGGTCGATCAATTTGAGGTCTTCGCACTGCTCTGTATTGGCGGGCGTGCAGTGGACGTCGTGGTGATTGAAGGCCTCTTTTTGCAGCATCGCGAACCGGCCGGGGCTCAGTGCGATTTCGGGGTTGAAATAGACATCGCGCCACTCGGTGTACATGTCGGACACACCGAGAAAGCCGCGATAGTCATCATAGCCGAGGTTCTGCGGCAGCGAGCCCTTGTTCTCGCCCATATGCCACTTACCGACGCCCTGGGTGACGTAGCCGAGTTTCTTGAGGACGGCCGGCATCGTCACCGCACCGGCGAGCCCGCCCGGTTCGTTGTACATCGGAGGACGCAACAGACCATGATGTAGCGGTGTCTGGCCGGTATGAATGGTCGCCCGGCTGGGCGTACAGGATGGTGTCGAATAAGCGGACGTCAGTATCAGCCCCTCCGCCGCGAGCTTGTCGAGGGTCGGCGTCGGCTGCCCGACGGCAATACCGCCGCCGTTGAAGCCGGGATCCATCCAGCCGACGTCGTCGAGCAGGAAAATGAGGAAGTTCGGTTTTTTGCCGGATTTCTTGGCGAGCGCTTCGAGTTTTGATGCCGCCGCCTTGTCCTGCTCCGGATGCGGGACCACGGGGTACATATTGTCGGCCGGCTTTTCTGTCGTGATATGGGCATATTGGTCCGGATGGCTGTAGCCCGGCGCCGATGTCGGCCCCGTCGTCGAGCCACGGATGTTGTCCTCGGCCAAGGCAGTTCCCGTGGCGAATGCCGACAATGCGACGAATACCAAAGCTCTCGTTGCGAATAGGTTTCTCATTCAAAGACGTCCTTATCTGCTCGTTGCCCTTGCGCGCTCAGTACCATGTCAGCCAGGGGGCTGGGGCGGTTCCCCGACCCGGCGGACCGTGGCCTGAGGGAAGCGGTGGGTCCCTAGTCCATCTCAAGGTACCTATCCGGCCACACAACCGGATTTGTCAAGTCGGATCTGGAAATCTGCGCCCGACGGTCGGTTGAGGTCGCCTTTTGCGGCCCCGCCGTGTTGACCTCGGTCAAGGTTCGACCCGCACGCACGACCGACAATTGACAGGTCATGGAAACGCTTGTCTCGACCGAATGGCTTGCCCGGCACCTCGCCGATGGCGATCTGGTGGTTCTGGATTGCTCGGTCCACACGGAAACAGGTCCGGACGGTGCTCACAACACCAGCGGCCTTGCCGATTACCGCCGCGGCCATATCCCCTCAGCCGGGTTCGCCGATCTCAAGGGCGATCTTTGTGATGGCGCCGGTGCCGTGGAGTTCACGCCGCCAAGCCCGGCGGAATTTTGCGCAGCCATGGGCAGGCTTGGTGTCGGCGACGATACGCGGGTCGTGCTCTACGACAGCTCCTTTTCAGCCTGGGCCGCGCGTGTGTGGTGGATGCTGCGGTGGGTCGGATTCGACCAGGCCGCGCTACTCGACGGCGGCCTCGCCGCCTGGAACGAAGACGGCAGGGCGCTTTCCACCGATGCCGCCACGGCGCCGGCCCGGCGCCTGACTCCTCGTCCACGTGACGGTCTGATCGCCGATCGGGCCGAAGTCATGGCGGCGATCACCAACCCGGGCGTCGTGCTGATCGATGCAATGCCGGCGCCGATGTACCAGGGAGAGATGACCATGTATGCGCGCCCCGGCCACATTCCGACTGCCGTCAATATTCCGGGCACGGACCTGCTCGACGAGAAAGGCCGTTTCCGCCCTGAGGCCGACCTTGAAGCGATGCACGAGCGGGGCAGGAGCGCCCGCGCCATCACCTATTGCGGCGGAGGCATTCTGGCGTCGCTCAACGCCTTCGTCATGACGCGACTCGGGTTCCAGGATATCGCCGTTTATACCGCTTCGCTTCAGGAGTGGGCTGCCGATCCCTCCTGTCCGATGACCGTGGACACACCGTAGCCCGCCCGCGGGGATGAGACCGCCATCCGGACCGTGACATGTCCCACCCTGGGCCAAAATCTCCGGAAGACTTGGCGCGGCGGCGTGCCAGGTATCTGACCGGGCTCGTATGGCACGCCGGGAGCTTCCTCATCATCGGTGTCTTTTTTGCAGTCCTCGACCTGGTCGGTGATGGCAGACTGACCTGGTCCTTGTGGGTCCTCGGCGCCTGGGCCGTCGCCCTCGCCTTTCACGGGCTTGCCTATCTGGTGGACGGCAGCAACCTGCGGGAGCGGAAGACGCGGCAGTATCTGGATAAGGCGCGCCATCCCGATTCCCATACGGACTGATCTGCGAACTCGTCTGGCTCAGCCGGCGAGTTTGAAGCCGCCGGGTCGAACATGGCCATGAGATGAACTCATGACCAACCGTCCCATCGAGTTCACTGCCAGGATACTGCGCAAGCAGCCTGACCTGCGTCGCTATATTGTCGTCAAGCCCGAGTACCTGGCGGGTCGGAGCGGGTCCTTCCCGGCGATGGTCAGCCTGAACCAATCTTCCGCCTTTGCGCGCACGATCCGCCCATGGGGGAAAGGGTCCGACGTCTTCTTCTTCAATCTAACCGAGCCTCAGTGCCGGAAGGTCGGGGTCGATACCGGCGATCTGTGTGTGGTTTGGATCGAGCCGCAATTCTGAAAGGCGGGGCCCGCGCGACCAGAAGAGGCTCATGGTGACACGGTTCATATCCTTGAACCGTTGCCTGTTGTATGCCGTCTGAAGGTCGTGCATCGGATGGTCGTGGTTGCGGCGATTGGTACGAGAATGGCTTCGGGCGCTTCAAGCCGATGACCGACCGGTGGACGACATTTGCCATTCCGGCTGAGACTTTGGGAGGGCTGGTAAAGTCGAACCTCGGATGGCCTCACGCAAGGAGGACCATGAAATGCTGAGATCGATGACGGTCGCCGGACTTGGCGGCATTGCGTTCCTGTCCATGTTTGCTGCCAGTGCCCTGGCCGAGACAGCGAACTTCAACAACCCAATGCAGGGCCCGAACCGGCTCGATTGGTGCTTCAGCTGGGGCGAGGGCTGCGGCGAGCAGGCGGCAACCGCCTGGTGCCAGGCGCAGGGTTTTTCCGGTGGGGCCACCGCGTTCAACATAGCCAATGATATCGGAGCCACCCAGCCGACCCGGCTGTTGAGCACCGGTGCGGTGTGCGATCAAGCCTTCTGTGATGGTTTTGCCAACATCACCTGCACACGGCCGGATCCGACCCAGGTGTTCGCCAATCCGATGCACGGGCCGAACCGGCTCGACTATTGCTTCAGCTGGGGCGAGGGCTGCGGCCAGCAGGCGGCGACGGCCTGGTGCCAGGCCAAAGGTTTTGCCGGTGGCGCTGTCGCCTTCAACGTCGCCGCCGACATCGGCGCCAGTCAACCAACTCGGCTGATCAGCACCGGCGCGGTGTGCGACCAGGCCTTCTGCGACGGCTTCCAGTCAATCACCTGCAAGCACTGACGGCGCACGCACAATATGAATGCGCCCGGTGGCCCGGGCGCGTTCTCGCGTTGCGAAGAGTGTTACGCGGCCGAATTTATCGCGGTCCGATGTTCAGCAGCTGGACGCGGCGATTGATGGCCGCCTCGGGATTGTTGGGATCGGCCAGCTGTTCCTCGCCAAGGCCCAGCGCAACAACCTGATCCGGCGGTATCCGGAAGGTCGAGATCAGCATTTCCGCCACGGCCTCGGCGCGACGTTGGCTGAGATCGAGATTGTAGTCGCGTGCGCCCTTGCCGTCGGTGTGGCCGACGACGACGAAGCGGTCGCCGGCCAGCAGGGGATGGTGCAAGCCGTCGGCGATATAGCCGATTGTCTGCCAGGACGCCGGGCGTATCCAGGCGGAATCGAAATCAAACTGTACTTCGATGGCCAGGTTCGGGAACTTCGACAGAGACTGGAGGACCGGCATCGGCTGGGCCGCCGATTCCGTGCCTTCGACCTGAATGCGCTCGAATATCTCGCCACGGATAGCGGCGACATCGAAGCCCGCGGCCGCTCCTGCAGAGCCACTGCCGGCAAGACTGTTGATGATTTCGCCCTCGGACAGAACGCGTTGCGCGGAGGCCGACGAGGTGGCGACCAGAATCGAGAAGAGTGACGCCAGCAGCGCCTTGCTAAACCCGGCCATCATGCGGCCTCCCAGAATTCGAGAATCTTGCTTGTGTCGAGAGCGATCATTTTCGTAACTGACATCGCCTCTAATTCCAGCCGGCGTCGGTGATGGCCTGCCTGCACTTCCTTGAAACGCCGCGAGCAATGTCGGGGCGGATCAAACACCGCAGGACGCGGGCGCGGCCTTGCTGAAACTCAGAGCAGCGCCGGCGCGCGTCGTTGGCACAGATTTGCGGGACCGCCTCTTGCGCCGCGGCGCGCTTGGCCAGAAGCCCCACCGTAACCTCCATCGTACTCAGGCATTCCTGCGAGACGTTGGCCTGATTGTTGACCAGACAGGCTCTCAGCGCGCCGGCGCCCGGCTTGACGCC
>JAAEOR010000042.1 GCA_024222895.1 Hyphomicrobiales bacterium
CGTTTGCCTGTTGACAGGAAACAGACTGATCTCCCTGGTGCATAAGAAATGGCTGCACTTCTGAACTGCCCCTCAGGCGGGCTTCATATTTGGTGGTCTGAGCGCCTTGGCTTCGGTGTGGTCGGTATTGGGAGTCGCTATCAATGGATGCAGATGTTTCGAGGGACCCCATACTTGTGGGGTCCCTCGAAGGCGCCGTCTCGCCTAGAGCCACGGCAGGTCTAGGTCGGCGATGATTGCTCCGTAAGTGTCGGCGGCGGTGAGGTGGACCAATTCCGGGGTGACTGGCACACCTGCTTGCTCCTCTGGGCGCAGCTACAGCTTGCCCATGATCACGAGTGTGAAGATCACATACAGCCCGATCGCTCGAAGGGATCCGTGGACTATGGCACCCATCCAGAACGATTGGAAGCGCTTGGTGATGAACGGGAAGATCCAGTCCCTCGGTATCAGTTGCGAAGGCATCTCCCAGGGTTGGTGGAAGTGATAGAGGGTGAACAATCCGGCGTTCGCGAGCCAGTCCCATTTGCCGAACACACCGTTCATTTTGGGTAGCAGTACCCCTCGGAAGAGCAGTTCTTCGCCTAGGACGTAGTTGAAGATGGTCCACGGCAGGAGGAGACCGAGCAGCCACCAGTGGCCGACAGCGATATCCGAGAGGTTCTCGAGTACTGCCCAATCTGGTTGTTCTATGGCGGGAATGGTGTCCACCCAGGCGTCGTCGAGGAACCCGAGCAGACCGATCTGATCCCAAGCAAATAGGATCACCGCAGCGCCAATGGCCCAGAGGTACAGGCGTTTGTTCCGAACGCCCGTCTGGGGTTCTATGGGGTGGTTCATCCACAGCCGCCGAGCCAGGTTCGCTCTAGTGAAGGGCACGACCTCTCGTCTGAGAATGATGTAGGACAGGACACCCTGCCATATCAGTCCGGCCACGATGAGGGGCATAAACATCAGTCCGGGTGCCACGGCGAATCGATCGATCAAGAACGGCATGACGGCCCATGTCATGATCCCCATCGGCACTGCGGCAAGCGCCCATATGCCCAGGATCTTGCCGAGTGTGTATTGGCCTTCCTGTTGGCCCATGTCAATAGTGTTTGTTTGCGACTCCTGCATGATTGCACTCCCTCCTAGACAGCTTCAAGAGACTCAGGGACCTCGGGCGGTGCTTCGGTGCGGACGAGCCGCTTGCGGCCTCGGCGTACCACGATTCGCCAAATGACTAGCCCTAGCAGGCCAAAAATGAGCAGCGGCAGCACAACCATTGCCTTCCCCAAAACGGTGAAACTGGGAAAGGGAGCCGCGAAGCTGACGGGCTGATGCTGAAACCCTGAAGCGTCAACGTCGCCGCTGTCGAAGTAGGTGAGGAGTAGTTGCTCGGCGGCGGCCGGCTGTGCTGTCCAGAAGTCATCGGTATGGCCCATGTCCGTCAAGATGACCTCGTGGCCGTTGCTCAGTAGCGGAAGCAACTCGGCAGTGGCGTTCTCTGCGGGTGTCGAGAAGTCCAGGTTCCCGTTGATGATCAGTGTGTCCACGTCTGACGGCTGAGCCGTCCGGTACTCCTCGGGCATCTGGGTCTGGGTCCATGATGCGGTGAACGGCCAGAGCAGCTGTGCGATCGGCGAGCCCATGATCGAATCCGGAGCCCCCAGTTGTCCGTAGTCAAGATCTGGGTCGAAGTCTGCGCTGTAGGCCTTGGCAATCATGTCGCCCCAGACCGCGAGCTTGGGGACCTGCAAGTTGTAGGCAAAGGACATGAACGCCAATCCGCTGGCGTCGCCCTCGGCCGCAGACAAATAGGCATCGATCGCCATCGGAGCCGTCTCGGCGTGGAAGAGCTGTGCGAAAGCCACAACCTTCACCTTGCCCGGGTCAATTGGGTAGACGAGCCACCGTCCCGGCATGTCCGCGTTGACCTGACGTATCGTGTCGGCAAGATCCGAGGTGCGCTCACTACATTCCGGGTCTTTGGCGCACAGGTCGGAGTACAGGCCGATTTGGTAGTCGATCATCTCGGGGTCCCAAATGAACCGACCTGGCGGGTTGACGCCGATCATCGCTGAGCGAACCACGTTGTCCGGGAAGCGTTGCGCATAGATCTGGGCAACGCGGGTGCCATAGCTTTCGCTGAGGAGCGAGATGCGGTCGTATCCGAGCGCCAGTCGGACGGCCTCAATGTCATCGGTGACTTCGAGAATGGTGTAACCATCGAGGTCCACGCCCTTATCTTGGAGGCTGCTGGCACACTCGCCCATCGCCGCATGCATCTCTGCCTGCGACTCTTCGCTGAAGAGGTCGCCACCTCTTCCCTTGAGCGCCTTCTTGTACTCAGGGCAATCGAGAACGACGGAACCGTCGACCCCGCGATAGCCGACCTGAACAACGTCGTGCCGCTCAAGGAAGCCGGCCGGCGTATCGAACTCCTGATTCGTCTTTCCGGGGCCCCCTTCGAAACGAAAGATCGCTTCTGCCGGGTCGGCACCGGTCGCTTTGATGCGGATGACCGGTATCGAGATTTGGCGGGAGCCCGGGTCCTGCCGATTCTCCGGCACCGACAGCGTGGTGCATTCAGCAGGCACCGTCTCGCCCCCGGCCCTTGCGTCACAGGGCTCCCACGAGGCAGGACCTTCGTCGGCTGTCGCGGCTGAAGCGATCGGGCCTCCGTTGGCCAGGGCAGCGAATGCGATTGCTAGCAGTGACATAAAGGTGACAGTTCCGATCACGATTCGCTTCATGGCGTCTCCCTGGAATCGGGTCGGTGATCAGCGGTCGCGGAGCAACCGGTCATCACAACCGACGAGGTGGATGCGACGGCCGTGCGGAAGTAACACCTCGGTACCCTTCGCTCGACTCCCACGTCCGTCTACATATGAACTTACGAACTGCCGGCTGCGGTGTCGTCACCCCTCTGAGGTAAATCACGTACCCCCCCAACCTCCAGCTTCCAGCCCTTGGATTCGCTGCTCGTCATCGCTGAACGGAGGCGAAATCACTCCTGTGTCCAACGGGAAGCACACCTGAGGGTGACGTCAGGAGGGCGTTCGCGGCGTACGGTGTGGTGGAAGTGGCAAGCCGCAGCTTGCGAAGGAGACACCATGCGACCGTGCAGACCCAATACAGGCAGCGTGGCACACGGGTACCAGTGCCGCCGGGTCCAATGACGGGCGACCGCGACTCTGGAGATCACGGCGGTTGGTTAGTGCACGATGTGCTGATTGGCTCGCTGGCAGGTTCAAGCGTGGGGTTAGTGGTCGGTCTGATGGTGCTGCCGCGTCTCGACAGCGAGATTGGGTCTTGGCTGGCGGTAGGTGGGTTGGCGCTAGTCGCCATTGTGGCTCTCAGATGGGAGCGAAACCGCCGGAGAGGCATTGGCCCGGTGACTGTTGTGACATGGATCGCGACGGCCATCTCGCTCTTACTGGTTGCGGTCCTTGTCACCGCGCTGCGCAGCTTCACCTGATGTCGACCCGAATACCGCGATCGGCACTGCTCGGCGCTCTGGCAGGAATGGCCATTCTCACTGCCTGTCGAGGCTCAGACGTGGCGAAGCCAAGTGACGTTGTCCTGGTGGAGCGCCAGGTCAATGCCGCCTGGAGCCCGGAAGGCGATGCACACCTTGTGTTCGTGTCTCGGTACGAGACCACCGACAACTCGGAGCCACACTTCAATGCGACAAAGGCCACCAATTGGCATGTGAGCATCGAGAGAGCGTCGCCAACTGGGCGCGCAGAGCTCGCCAGCTGGCCAGATCCAGCCGCACCTGGAGGCGGGGTGGCATATGAGGCTCAATTCTGGTTGCCGAGTTCCAACTCGGTCGTCGGAATGGAGTACAACAGACCGTATGTACTCGACATCACGACTGGGGAGCGCACCTTCGCCTTTCCACCGCAAGCTGCCCTTGAACGTGCAGTGGGTACCGGGGCAGCATCATCGGTAGCCGCCCGCAATGCGGTCCCGTCTCCCGACGGTTGCTGGTTGGCTGTCTCACTCATCCTGGCCGAGTCGGGCAACAGTGAAATCGATATCAGCTTCACCCACCTGGTCGCCATGTTCGATCTCAGAGACGGGGTTGCCTTCGAGCGGCTCGATGTGGTGCCGTTCTCAGACCGAACCCTAGATCTCAGACTTGCGCCACCCGTCGAACAGATCCCTTTCGTTTGGACGTTTCTGTGGAATCGGGAGAGTTCAGGCATCTTCAGTATCTCCTTCGCCGGTAGCGAGGCCTTCTTCGTTCCAATCACAGGCGAGACGAGTCCCGTCGACAAGGTCCCGGCTCTGGCGGTGCCAACACGTGGCGGCCTGATTAACGATGCCGGTGAAGCTGCAGTTTCGGTTCTGTCTGGGAACGATGCGACCATCGAATCCGTCGACATTGCTGACTGGGTGCCATTCACCGACATTGAGTTGATTCTGCTCGCCGAGATCAACTATGCGCTCTAGCCCACCCGGTGCGTGTCCGGTGAACTCGAACGCCAGAGACTCGGCGACCCGACTCGATCTCTAGATGTCGCGGCTTCGCCCGTCATCCATCAGGCCACTTTCGTAGGCGATCACAACCGCATGCACCCGATCCCGCGCCTCGATCTTCGACAAGACCCGCTTGATGTGCGTTTTGACCGTGTTCTCGGTAATGAACAGCTGCTCACTCATTTCCAAGTTGGAAAGGCCACGTCCCAGGTGCATCAGCACTTCCTGTTCGCGAGCGGTAAGAGGTTGGATACGCCGTTCCATCTCCGTGGGACGCGGCAAGCTGGCGGTGAACTCTTCAATAAGGCGTTTGGTGACAGCCGGCGAGAGCAACCCGTCACCTCTCGCCACCGTCCGAATCCCTTCGATGAGGGCTGCCGGCTCTGCTCGCTTCAACAAGAACCCACTCGCCCCCGCCCGGAGGGATGCAAAGACGTATTCGTCCACGTCGAACGTTGTCAACATAATGACGCGAGGCCAGGGTCCGCCCTCCGTCAGCTCCTTTGTTGCCTCGATGCCGTCGGTTCCCGGCATCCGAATGTCCATCAGCACCACGTCGGGTTTCTCCTCGCGCGCTTTCACCAGCGCGCTAGCACCGTCAGATGCCTCAGCCACAACCGCGATGTCGCTTGCTTGGTTGAGGATGAGCCGCACACCGGCCCGCATCAGATGGTCGTCATCCGCAAGCAGTACTGAGATCATGTCGACCTCACCGGAAAATGGCACAGGATCTGAACGCCACCACCAGAGCGATTGCGGATCGCAACGTCGCCGCCGTGCAGGTCCATGCGCTCTCGGATGCCTCGCAGCCCGAAGCCTTCGACGTCCTCGACGTCGAGACCCGCACCGGTGTCACTGACGTCAAGAGTTACGACAGAGGGATTCACGGTGACGTCCACCGACACGTCCGATGATCCTGAGTACTTCAACGTGTTGGTCAATGCAGCCTGGACGATACGGTAAGCGCTCACCCCAATGCTGCCTGGCACATCGGCAGCGTCTCCGTGCACCCGGAGTTCGACATCGACTCCTGCCGCTATCAGCTCGTCGCGAAGACGAGGCAGGCTTTCCATTCCGGGCGATGGATGACGCAGCACGGATTCCGAACCGCTGTGGAGCGTTTTGAGTAAACGATCGAGCTCCGTCATGGTCTGACGGGCGGTGGAGATGATGGTGTCGAGGGCAAGCCGAGTCGACGCGGGGTCGTCGTCAAGGGCCATCCTCGCCCCTTCCGCATGCACCAACATCAGGTTCACGGTGTGGCCGATAAGATCGTGAAGGTCTCGAGCCATGCTGGTGCGGGCATTCTCGAAACTGAGGCGCTCCTCCTGCGCAACTGCGAACGCATGCGCGGCGTTGCGAGCCTCACGAAGCTCCTCCTCCAACATACGAGCCCCAAACAAGCGGCTGACCAACCAGACCATCGTCCACACCGCAGCACTGGCGATGAGCACAGGGAGGCCCCCCTGATCCGGGATGCGGGCAAAGTAGAAGCCCAGCCCCGCCAACGCGAGTCCCAGACCAAGCCACCGCTCAACGGGTCGGCCATACGCGGCAATCGACCACACCATGACGAGGCTGGTCCACTGAATGAAGTTGCTCGGGTTGCCAAGACCGATCAAGACCAACGTCCCAGCAAGATTCACCAGCAAAGCGGGGAATGGCCGAACCTGCCGGAACGCTAACGCAACGCCCGCTGCAAGCGCCGCCACCGATGCGATGACGGGTGCGTTGGTGTCGGGCTTGAACAACCAAATCTCGAGTTCGAGAAGGACAGTGAAAAGGGCGGCAAGGGCCACGTCGGACAATGGAGGAGCCGCGAGGCCAGCCATCTTGTCGATCCGCGTCATTCCGACGCCTTTCCGGTTATCGGTCTCCTATGACCGAACCATACAAAATGCAGGAGAAGAAGGCGTCACCCTCCCGGGGGATTGTCCGTACACCGACGCGCCCGTAAAGGCCACCAGGCCCAGCGAGTCCGGTCCCTCTGGAGCCAGCGCGGTATCGACGGAATACACCCACAATCACGCGGCCGAAGCCTCATCAGGCAGCCTTCCTACCGGCCGAGCGGACCAGCACGATGATGATCGTCACGGTGAGTGTTGGCCTGACCGAGCGCGAGGTGCCGTTCGGGGGCGGTCGGCGAAATGCTTGTTATCGCAACAGAATTGTGGATCTGGGTGGACTGCGACTAGCTGGGTATGTCGAGGACCAGGCCTATGACGTCTCGGATCTGGGTGAGTGTGACCGCACCGACGTTGCCCCGGATGCGGTCAACCCGTCCAATTGAGACGGCGCGCACGTGTTGGCACTGCGCTGCCGACGGCTGCTCCAACCCATTGGAGTCATCAGGTTCGACCAGAACCTCTGAACCGAATCCACGGATTGTGGTGGTCAAGGGCACCACTTGGACGACGTTGGGTTCGGCGTCAAGGATGCGTTGAGCGGTTACCACCACGGCAGGGTGTCTGAACCCAGCCTCTCGTCCCGCCGGCGGGCCAAGATCGAGTTCAGCGACGTCACCCGAGGTCAGCATCAAGCCACTTGACCTCGTTAGCGGTGAGTGCAGCCGCCAGCTCCAGGCCAATACGCTCCTGACGAAGACGGCGTACTGCTATCGCCACGGTCTCGCCGACCGTGGTGCCGAGCTCGATCGCTAGTTGCTTTAGTTCTTGGTGGGTGGTCTGGTCGATACGAACACTTGTACTCTGCATGCAATACAGCATACACAAGCGCATACCTCTCTACTACCCCCCCGGGGCATCGACCTGCCCCTCAACATCGCTAGCCACCGACCAACTCCCGCTCGCTCGGGCACGCCGCCCTGCACTGGCCGATGATCGTCACTGGGAGTGTTCGACACCCAGCACTCAGCAGTGCCGGTATGCGTGGTACGCGGGCGCGGGCGATATGGCTCGGGATCAGTTCTTCTGCGCTGATAAGAGCTCGCTGAATGCTGCGAGCTGTCGGACATGATCCCGGTTGAGCCCGATGGCGCTATGCGGTTCAAGCAGTAGCGTCGGTGCCTTGCGGCTGGTGGCCCAGCTATGCGCCTCCCCGTCGAGGTCGTCGTCAATCCACGCCACGGGCGTATCGCCGACGCGGGCGACAACATCTTGGAGCTTCCTCAGCGGCGTACCGAGTTGCGGCCGCTGGGTGAAGACAATGACGTCCATCGGAGGGAGACCCAGGAGCGGCCCGAGCAACCGAGGAGCGTCACGCTCCCAACCCGTCGCCCACACCAACTCGAAACGCAATCGAAGTTCGCTCAGCCAGACGCCGTGGTCTGGGTTCAGCCAGACCTGATGCACCTTCCCGGTGGAGGCCGTGATCTCGTGACGGGTAAAGCCGCGGGGAGCGGCGTCTTCGACCACCGGCGCGAGCACGCCGTCAACGTCGAGTAGGAGAATCGGTTTGGCGTCGTTGGCCATCCCGAGATCCTACGGCACAACTGGGAGTGGTCGACCCGCCAGCGGATACGTGCCGTTTCCGCGCACGCACAATGATGATCGTTACTGCTCGGTATTTGGTGATCGGTGTTGTGCGATGCTGTAGTTTCTGGTCCGTAGGCAACGACGCAGAAGGCGAGGAGTGTGCAGTGGCCGCTCAGCTGACGGTGGATCTTATCGAGCGACTGTTCCGCGATGGAGTCGAGTCGGTTGAACGGATCAGCTCGGGCTTGAGTAACCGAGCCTGGGAGCGGCCGGCGTGTGGCCGGTGGACTGGTGCGCAAACAGCACGCCACCTGGCGGCCGTCGCCCGCTGGTACCACGAGTGGCTCGACCGGGCAATCGCAGGTGATGCCTCGCCGCCGTTCACTGCATCCGAAATGGACCAGCGCAACGATGACGCCCTCGCAAGGATCGGAGATATCTCCGGCCCCGAAGCGATCACAGACTTCGCGGAAACCGCCACCGACTACTTGAGGCGCGCCACCGCTCACTGGAACCTGGCCTACGGGTATCCGTATGGGACAGTCACTGTTGGGCTGCATTGTGGTGTGGCCGCCGCTGAATGGCATCTTCATGCGTGGGACCTGTCACACACGTCGGAGCTCCGTCATCGCCCGCAGAACCCCGAGGCATTGTTTACAGCGGCGGGGATGTGCCTGGCCGAGGCGAAAGGCGGTTTGGGTGGGGCCATGTTGCGGTTTCTCGTTCCGCTCGGGGCCCGCCGCAGTCCTTGGCCCACCATCTTGCAGAGATCAGGCCGCACGCCGACCGAAAACACTATCGGAAGCGGATGAGCCGACCGCATCGGTGCCCGCACAGATCACACACCACCCCGCACGTTATCGAGCACCCGCCGGAATGAAGCATCCCGGGTTTGGTGCACGTCTCCTTAGTTGGGAAGGTGGCGTCTATGCCAAAGAGATATGACGAGAACACGAAGGCCAGGGCGGTGCGTCTGGTGGTTGAGCACGTGGAGGATTATGCCTCTGAGTGGGAGGCGGTCACGACGGTGGCCGGCCGGTTGGGGGTGAGTCCTGAGACGCTGCGTAGGTGGCTACGTCAGGCCGAGATCGATGCTGGTGAGGCTGATGGGGTTTCGACGTCGTCGGTCCGGGAGATCCGGGATCTGAAACGTAAGAACGCCGAGTTGGAACGGACGATTGAGGTTCTCAAGGCGGCAACGAGTTTCTTTGTGCGGGAGAGCGACCCGCAACGCCGCTGATGTGTGAGTTCATCACCGAGTATCGGGTTCGGTTCGGGGTCGCTCCGATCTGTCGAGCGTTGACCGCGCACGGCTGGAAGATCGCCCCGAGAACCTTCTACGCCTGGCTTGGTCGAGCCCCGTCGAAACGAGCCCTGTGGGACACTGTCATCACCGAGATCCTGGCCGGCTATTACGAGCCGGATCACAACCGGAGACGGCCACCTGAGTCGTTGTATGGATCGTTGAAGATGTGGGAGCATCTCAACCGGGAAGGCATCGAAGTGGCTCGATGCACCGTCGAGCGGTTGATGCGGCGAAATGGTTGGCAGGGTGTGACCCGAACCAAGAAGGTTCGCACCACTATTTCGGATCCAGCCGCGGTGCGGGCTCCAGATCTGGTCAACCGCCAGTTCAGGGTGGAAGCACCCAACCAGCTGGTAGTCGCCGACTTCACCTATGTGCGGATGGCCACCGGCTGTTTTGCGTATACCGCGTTCGTGATCGACGCCTACGCCGACACCATCGTCGGTTGGGAATGCTCGACGTCGAAAGAGACCGCTTTTGTCGAGTCCGCCATCCGTCAAGCCGCCGCCATGCGGGCTCGGGAAGGGACACCACTCGACGGCGACACCATCCACCACTCCGACGCCGGGTCGCAATATACGTCGCTGCGGTTCGGTGAGTCGCTGATGCTTTCAGGGATGGTCCCCTCGATCGGGTCGGTCGGTGACGCCTACGACAACGCGCTTGCTGAAACGATCATTGGTCTCTACAAGACCGAATGCATCCCGGCCGACTCGCCATTTCGTGCCTGTCCGCTCAACCGGCTTGCCGACCTCGAGGCAGCTACCGCCGCCTGGGTCGACTGGTTCAACAATCATCGTCTCATGCATCGACTCGGCCGCAGACCCCCCGTCGAACACGAAGCCGAATACCATGCCAAAACCCGCGACGGTCAACCGACCGATCACACATAACCGAGAGTGCACGAAACCCGGGACGGTTCAA
>JAAEOR010000043.1 GCA_024222895.1 Hyphomicrobiales bacterium
ATTGCAGCAAATGTTTCTCTTCGAAGGATGTCTGTCATGAGCCTTGCCGAAGTCCATGCGGACGGCGACGCTGTTGTCGATGTCGGCGCCGAAATGGCCGCGATCGGAAAGGGGGCCCGCGCTGCGGCGCAGAGGCTCGCCAACGCGACAACCAAGGAAAAGAATGTGGCGCTCAAGGCGATGGCAAAGGCCATCCGCGCCAACGCGGAGGGTATTCTCTCTGAGAACCTTTTGGATGTGGACGAGACCCGCGAGGCGGGGGCGGCCGAGTCGTTTGTTGATCGCCTGACCTTGAACCCCGAACGGATTGAAGCGATGGCGGCCGGCATTGAGGCGATTGCGGCGCTGCCGGATCCGGTCGGCAAGGTCATGGACGCCTGGGATCGACCCAATGGCCTGCGCATCGAGCGGGTTCGGACGGCGCTGGGTGTGATTGGTATCATTTACGAAAGCCGGCCGAACGTGACCGCCGATACCGGCGCGTTGTGCGTGAAGGCGGGCAACGCTGCCATTCTGCGCGGCGGATCGGACTCGTTCCGATCCTCCGGCGCTATCCACGCCTGTCTGGTCGAGGGCCTGGAGGCTGCCGGGCTGCCCAAGTCAGCAGTTCAGAAAGTGCCGACCCGCGATCGCGCCGCGGTCGGCCTGATGCTCGGTGGCCTCGGCGGCAATATCGACGTGATCGTACCGCGCGGCGGCAAGAGCCTGGTCGCACGGGTCGAGGCCGAGGCGCGGGTTCCTGTCTTCGCCCATCTCGAGGGCATCTGCCACGTCTATGTTGATCGAGAGGCGGACCTCGAAATGGCAAAGGACATTGTTGTCAATGCCAAAATGCGCCGACCCGGCATTTGCGGCGCGGCGGAGACGCTGCTGGTCGACCGAACCGTCGCGGGCACCCATCTTGCCCCGCTGATCATGGCCCTGAAGGATGCGGGCTGCTTGGTCCGTGGTGATGACGAAGCGCGGGCCGCGGTACCCGGCGTGACCCCGGCTACCGAGCGGGACTGGTCGACCGAATATCTCGATGCCGTGATCGCGGTTCGCGTCGTCAGCGGAATCAAGGAGGCCATCGATCACATCGAAAGCTATGGGTCCCATCACACCGACGCGATCGTGACCGGCGACCAGGCGGCCGCCGAACGGTTTCTCGCCAAAGTCGACAGCGCAATCGTTTTGCACAATGCCTCGACTCAGTTTGCTGACGGCGGAGAGTTTGGCATGGGCGCCGAAATCGGGATCGCCACCGGCAAGATGCATGCGCGCGGTCCGGTCGGACTTGAGCAGCTCACCAGCTTCAAATATCGCGTCAGGGGGACTGGTCAGGTCCGGCCTTGATCGACGCGGCGAAGGCGCGGCGGCAGGCGACGGCCACCAACCCGTTCCGACTCCCGACCTTCGTGCCGGGCATGCGGATCGGCCTGCTTGGAGGGTCTTTCGACCCGCCTCACGATGGGCATCGGCAGGTCAGCCTGGTTGGTTTGCATGCGATGGGTCTCGATCAGGTCTGGTGGCTTGTGTCGCCTCAAAACCCGTTGAAGACGAATGCGCCGTCCCTCGATCTGGCCGACAGGATTGCGGCCGCGAGACGCCTCGCCAATCACCCGCGAATCAGGGCGACGGCGATCGAAGCGACGCTGGGAACGACATTCACGGCCGAAATGCTGCGGAAACTGTCACAGAGACTCCGGAATCTCGATCTGGTCTGGATGATGGGTGCCGACAACCTGGCGACTTTTCATCATTGGCGAGACTGGCGAAAGATTGCGGCCACAGTGCCGATTGCCGTCTTCAACCGCCCGGGAATGGCGCTAACGGCGCTGTCATCGCCCGCCGCAAAAACGTTGACGCACGGCCGTTTGCCGGCGCATGAAGCGGCACTTCTGCCGGCGAAGAAACCACCCGCCTGGGTGTTTTTGCCGGTCCCGAATGTACCCCTGTCCTCGACAGCGATTCGCGCCGCAACGGCTTCGTCTTGAAACCGTCACCCCGACGGGACTATCTTTACGAGTCGGCGGAGAGCCGTCAAAAACCTTGGAAGGGATCAGCAACTGACCACGGCACTACGGAGTGAGAGCGCACTGAGCCGTTCTCCCCAGAAAGGGCCAGCCGGCGGCGAGTTAGCGGCCGCTGCTGCCCTCGAAGTGGTCCTCGAGAGCCTTCAAGACTCCAAAGTCGAGGATCTGACCTCAATCGACATCACCGGCAAGACGACGATCGGCGACCATATGGTCGTTGGATCGGGGCGTTCGCATCGCCATGTCGGGGCGATAGCCGATCGCCTGCTGGACGACCTGAAAAAGGCCGGAGCCCGCAACATCCGCGTCGAGGGTTTGAAGTCCTGCGACTGGGTCCTCGTCGACGCCGGCGACGTCATCGTCCACGTTTTCCGGCCGGAAGTGCGGGCGTTCTACAATATCGAGAAGATGTGGCAGGCGGATCGTCCGGCGTCGCCGGTCGCGGTCTGAACAGGTCGCTTCTTGACGCCTCGGGCGGAGAGCGATGCGGATTGACATCGTTGCTGTCGGGCGGCTGAAGGCCGGAGGGGTTCGGACCCTGTTCGATCTCTATGTCGATCGGACAGGGCGGGCCGGCCGGCAACTCGGCCTGACCCTGAACACCTATGAGGTCCCGGAGAGCAGGCTGCCTCAGGCATCGGCGCGCAAGGATGGCGAAGCACAGGCATTGCTTGCCAAATGCCGGAACGATGCGATCATCGTAGCGCTTGATGAAGGTGGAAAATCGCTGGACAGCCGCACCTTTGCCGCTCGAGTTGGCGCATGGCGTGATGAGGGAACGGACGGATTGGCTTTCGTGATTGGCGGTGCAGACGGGCTGGGCCCGGCCGTCCTGGATCGCGCCAGACTGGTTCTCGCGTTCGGTAGCATGACCTGGCCGCATCAACTGGTGCGCGCCATGCTGGCCGAACAGCTTTATCGGGCAACGACGATCCTCTCGGGACATCCCTATCACCGTGACTGAATGCTTTGCCGGCAAGGCATTTGGAGCATCATCCTCGATCAGCATTTGCCGATGTCGCCCTGCGGCCCTATTGATCGGTCACCGTTGTCGCCGGGTTGGTCGACGGCTCACCAGTCCACCAGATTTGTCTGATCGTTGGAGGGTCCACTGAAACTGCCGTTGAGGGTGTCCCGAATATGCTTGACCACGGCGCTGGCCGTGGCCGCGGTGGTTTCGGTTGCGGTACCGATCGGGTACGCCGCCGAGGATCCCGTCGACGAGGCGACCGCCGCCCGTGCGGCTCGCGCCGCCGAGCTTGAGGCGGTCACTCGGGATATTGCTCTCACCGAAGAGCGGCTGACCGAACTCCGCCGGGAGATCGATTCCCTTGAAAAGGACCGGGCGACACTGAGCCAGACACTGATCGACACCGGAGCGCGGGTCCACGACCTGGAAGCCGCCATCGATGACACCGAAAGGCGCGTCCGGGCGTTGACCCTCAATGAAGACGCGTTGCGGGCATCGCTGCTCGATCAGCGAGATGTCCTGGCCGCCGTGCTCGCTGCCCTGCAGCGAATCGGCCGACGGCCGCCTCCGGCAATTCTGGTGAGACCCGAAGACGCCCTCGGCTCGGTTCGCAGTGCCATCCTGCTGGGCGCTGTTGTTCCCGATCTGCGCCGGGCGGCGAACAAGCTGGCGGATGATCTCGGCCGCCTGGTATCCCTGAAACAGGAGGCGGCTCGCGAACGCGACCGCCTTCGTGCCGACGCGACGACGCTGGCTGAAGATCGGGCCCGGATTGAATTCCTTGTCGCCGAGCGGCAAAGCCAGAGTGACGCGTCAGCCGCCGAACTCGCGGCGCAGCAGAGCCGGGCCGTCGCCTTAGCCGATCAGGCCACCAGCCTGAAGGATCTCGTCGGCCGCATGGAAAAGGAAATCGCCGCCGCGGCGAAAGCCAAGGCGGAAGCGGAAGCGGCCGCTGCAAAGCACCGCGCGGCAGCTGAAGCGGAGCGGAAGCAGGCACCGCCGACAGACCTCGGCGCTGCCGACCGGCTGGCGCCGGCGGTATCCTTCGCCGACGCGCGGGGCCTGCTTCCCTTGCCCGCGAGCGGTAAGACACTTCGCGCCTATGGCGAGGAGGATGACTTCAGCAACCTGAGCGAGGGCATGTCGATCGCGACGCGGCCTAACGCACAGGTCAATTCTCCGTCAGATGGCTGGATTGTTTACGCCGGACCATTCCGCAGCTATGGCAAGCTCTTGATCATCAATGCCGGCGACGGTTATCATATCCTATTGGCTGGTATGGACGAAATCGCGGTCCAGCTTGGCCAATTCGTACTTGCCGGCGAGCCAGTGGCGATGATGGCCTCGCCCAAACTCGCCAGCGCCGGCTCGGTTGACATAGTTTCGACCCAGCCAGTGCTCTATATTGAATTCCGTAAGGACGGGGATTCGATTGATCCGGCTCCATGGTGGGCCGCAACAGATGACGAAAAGGTTGGCGGATGATACGCAAGGCCTCTCTACTCCTCGCCGGTGTCGCGTTTGGCGCAGTCGTTGCCGTAACGCTGACCCAGACACACTTCTTTTCAGGCGGTCCGGCGAACGCCGCGTCGGCCGATACATATCGCGAGCTGAATCTTTTCGGCGATGTGTTCGAAAGGATTCGCGCTGACTATGTAGAGTCCCCGGATGAGGCGGCTCTGATTGAATCGGCGATCAACGGCATGTTGTCGGGGCTCGATCCGCACTCGAGCTATCTGAGCCCGAAGCATTTCAAGGACATGCAGGTGCAGACCACCGGTAAGTTCGGTGGTCTGGGTATCGAGGTCACGATGGAGGATGGCGTCATCAAAGTCGTCTCCCCGATCGACGATACCCCCGCTCATCGGGCCGGTGTGCTGGCCAACGATCTGATCATTGCTCTCGATGACGAGCCGATCGAGGGGTTGACGCTCAATGAAGCGGTCGAGCGCATGCGCGGACCGATCAAGACGCCGATCCTGCTTACCATCAAGCGTGAGAACGTCGACAAACTGCTGGAAATCGAACTTGTGCGCGAGGAGATCACGATCCACTCGGTGCGCTCCCGCGAGGAGGACGATGTCGGCTATGTCCGGATCACCACCTTCAACGAACAAACCTATGATGGTCTCAAGGACGCGATCGACGATTTGAACGAAGACATTGGCGAGGAGGACGTCAAGGGCTACGTGATCGACCTGCGCAATAACCCCGGCGGCCTGCTCGATCAGGCGATCGCGGTTTCCGATGCGTTCCTGGATCGTGGCGAGATCGTTTCCACCCGCAGCCGTCATGCGGAGGAAACCCAGCGTTACAACGCCCATATCGGCGATCTTGCCGATGGCAAGCCGGTGATCATCCTGGTCAATGGTGGTTCGGCTTCGGCGTCCGAGATCGTTGCCGGCGCCCTGCAGGATCATCGTCGCGCGACGATCATCGGGTCTCGATCGTTCGGAAAAGGATCGGTCCAGACGATCATTCCGCTCGGTGCCAATGGCGCCTTGCGCCTGACGACCGCCCGCTATTTCACGCCTTCGGGCCGCTCGATCCAGGCCAAGGGCATCGATCCGGATATCGACGTGGCCCAGGACCTGCCCCCCGAACTGGCGGAGGCAGCAGGCGAAATCGAGCCGCGTGGAGAGGCCGACCTCAAGGGCCATCTGGAGGGTGAGGACGCCGCCGCCGGCGAAGAGGAGGAATCCGGTTCGCTGGCCTATGTGCCTCTCGATCCGGAAGAGGACGATCAGCTGAACTACGCCCTCGACCTGCTGAACGGTTTGCAGGTCAATGCCGAGTTTCCGCCGGACCCGAGCCGCGGCATCCCGAACTAGCGG
>JAAEOR010000044.1 GCA_024222895.1 Hyphomicrobiales bacterium
CCCCGTCGACGATCAGCCGTGAGGTGCGGCGCAATGGCGGGCGCATCGGTTATCGGGCCACGCGGTCGGATCAGGCGGCTTGGGATCGCGCTCTGCGTCCGAAGCGCTGCAAGCTGGCTTGTCGGCGGGCGCTGTGCCGGACAGTATCAGCCAGGCTTGAGCGCAAGTGGTCGCCGCAGCAGATCGCGGGCTGGCTGAAGCGCGCATATCCCGACGACGAGCACTGCCGCGTGTCCCATGAGACGATCTATCGAAGCCTGTTTATCCAGACGCGGGGCGTTCTGAAGAAGGAATTGCTGGCCCATTTGCGGGCGACGCGCGTGATCCGCCGCTCCCGACACGCCAGTCTGAAGCGCGATGGGCTGGGACAGATCAAGGACGCCGTCTCGATCCGGGAACGGCCCGCATCTGTGGAGGACCGTGCCGTCCCCGGGCATTGGGAGGGTGATCTCATTGCCGGCTCCCGGAACAGCTACATCGCGACGCTGGTCGAGCGTCGCTCCCGCTATGTGCTCCTGGTCAAGGTGCTCAACAAGAACACCGACAGCGTCGTGGCCGCGCTCATCAAGCAGGCGAAAAATCTGCCGCAGGAGCTGCGCCGGTCTCTCACCTGGGACAGGGGCAAGGAGCTTGCGGATCACCAGCGCCTGACGCTGGCAACCGATCTGACGGTCTACTTCTGTGATCCAAACAGCCCCTGGCAGCGGCGAACCAACGAGAACACCAACCGGCTGCTGCGCCAATACTTCCCGAAGGGAACCGACC
>JAAEOR010000045.1 GCA_024222895.1 Hyphomicrobiales bacterium
AGAACGTCTCAACAAGGAGATCCGGCGTCGCACCAACGTCGTCGGCATCTTCCCCACCCGACCATCGATCATCCGGCTAATCGGCGCCCTACTCGCCGAACAACACGACGAATGGGCCATCGCCCGCCGATACATGAGCCTCGAATCACTCGCCCAAACCCGCATCCGACTCATCGAACCCGACCAACTCGAGGAGGTGACCCCAGCACTCGAACCAGCAATCGGCTAGAAAGGAACCTGCAAGGCCGACGCGGTATCACTCATACACCACGTCCCGGGACGTGACCGAACCCCCGACTCAAGCGACCTGGGAAAGCATCTTCCGGAACCACCTACTGCCGGCCTTCGCCGGTTCAAAGCTTCGGCATATTCGTCCATCGGACATCGAATCGTTGGGTGTTCGGCATCTAGCGAGTTTCGCCTTCGGTCGGCGAATCGCCTTCCTTCTCCCGACCGGGATTGGAGCTGACGGCGACCGTGTCTTCGAGATCATGGGCGACCCTCGACGGCACAGCTACACCGGAGGACTGCCGTGGTTCACGAACCAACACAGCGGATCGCTAGGCACCGTATGGCAAGGGTTTTCCGACCGGTGGGCTG
>JAAEOR010000046.1 GCA_024222895.1 Hyphomicrobiales bacterium
CTGTTCGGGTTCGAGGGAACGACGGAAGAGTACCCAAGCTGAGGTTCGGGCTTGAACGCCCGAGGATGAGACGGGATCTCTTCCGACACCGCAACGCCAACATTAGCATCTGCGGCACTCACTGACTTACAAGGATGAGGTCCGGGGTGTTCTCTGTAAAGCCCCACCGAACGTCATGAAGCTCACAAAAGTCGACCTCATCCTGAGGTGCTCCGCGTGAGCGGAGCCTCGAAGGACGCACGACGCTAAAGCCTTAACTGACAGGAGGTTAGGTCAATCGCAGCCTCAGCGACCCAAGTGATTCCTCTGCCTGTCGTCTCATCGGCGGCCATGGTGTCTGGTCCGCAACAGGGCGTTGATCGTGCGCACCCGCAACACAGACGTGCGCGTCATGCAGCCTGTCCCAATGGCCAGCGCCTCCTCCCCCTACTCCAGCGTCACCCCCGGCGCGTTCATATCGATCGGCGGGTTGAGTGACAGGATATCGCCCAGCGGCTTGCGCTGCGAAACCGGCACCCGGAAGTGCTCCTTAAGATGGCCGGCGCCCATCAGGGTGATCACCGCTTCGCTGTCCGGGATACCGACGCATTTGCGCATCGCCATGTCGATATCCTTGGTCACGCTCCAGTTCAGCATGCAGGCGCCCATGCCGGCGGCATGAAAGGCCAGCGCCAGGGTCATGGCGAACATACCGCCGTCGATCCAGTGCTGATAGCGCTCGCCGATCAGGTTCATGTGCTCCATGTTCGACGTGATGATCAGAACCACGCCGACCTCGTGGCCGAAACCGCGATTGCCGGACTGATAAGACAGCACCTTCTCCTTCTCGTCCGGATCGGTGAAAGCATAGACGCGGCAAGTCTGGCGATTGCATACGGTCGGCGTCTGTTGGGCGGCTCGCACTGCGGCCTCGATCTCGGCGGCGGTCACCAGCCGCGGCGCGTATTGGCGGACGCTGTGGCGCGCCGCCATGAAGGCTTCGAAGTCCTGGGTCGACACCCGAGCGATTTCCTCCGCGGTCACCTCCTCGGCACCGCCGGAGGCCTCGCCCTGGCGGAACGCGCTTTCGGCGTTCAGCCGATCGAGGTTGCGAGCGACGTCATCGACATCCACATCCGCCGACCGGTTGAAGGCGATCCAGCCATCGAGCGCCGATAGAGCGCTTTCGGTTGAGCGGTCGGGACCGAACTCGGCGATGTAGCTCTCTGTCTTGCGGATCAGACTGTCGACCTTCTCGCGGCCGAAACCGGGGCGCGGCTCCGGCAGCGACAGTCCGTGTTCGATCGAGTGAAACAGAATGTGGATCATCGCCCGCTGGTTTTCCTGATTGCGTCGGCCATAGACAAACGACGCGCGGGCAAACCGGCGGAAGTCGTACCAGAAGTTCGACGCCAGGGTGAGCGCGGTTCTGGTGTCGGCAAGCTTCGGGGCGGATCGAGTCATGGCGCGTAACCGTGGTTGCGGGGCTGGTTTTGTCGGGCCATCCTTCGCAGACGTCTGGCCCCAGGGGCCAATCGCTCGACCTCTGTCTTCCCACCATCGTCATCCTGCGGCTTGACCGCAGGATCAATATCCGTCTGCGATAACCTATGGCATTTCGGGTCTGCGCGGCGACCAACGCGATCACGGAAGATCGAATTGGCGGAGAAGCAGAAGCTGAGCCGGGAAGGCATCAACCAAGCGTATGCGTGCGTGGACAATGATCCTGCGGTCAAGCCGCAGGATGACAATGGTGGGAACGTCAATGATTGAGCGATTGGTCCCTTGGGCCGTACGACTGCCAAATACTGGCTGATAGCCCTGCCCTCGCCAGGCCAATTCCTAGATCGAAGAGCAGCCGAGTTGCAGTGACGCGCCATGCCGCTAGCCCGCCAGGCGCTCGATCGGCACGAACGGCTCGTCGAGGCCGAACGCCGCCGGGCCAAACACGGCAAGCGCCTCCGGCGTGCGCATGATCTCCGGCACGCTGACCCCCAACACGGAAACCCGTTGGCCGTAGCGGAGCCGTTCAGTGGTCACGGCTTCCACCTTTTCGCTGTCGAGGATGCAGATCAGGTCGGGGACGATCGCCCGGAGCACGCCGTCGTGACGGGCGACCAGGTTCTCGTTCTGGAACTGGATCAGCATCGAACCGGTCCACCCGTCGATGCCCTCTATGGTCGCCTGGCCGATGGCGAAGCCCCGCTCGGTGCGGCGCGAGACGTCTGTCAGCTTGCCTTTGAACAGCAGTTTCGCATGCTGGTAGTGGGTGCCGGCAAAACCGTCGATGAGCGCCTGAAGCACGTCGGTGTGCCCGGCGCGGGCGTCGCTAATCCAGCGGCCCACATTCAAGGTCAGGCTGAGGGTCGCCGGCATCGACACCCGCCGCGCCGTGGCGCCATCCATGGCATATTCGGCGATTGCCGTATGGCCGCCCATCCGGATCGTCACGCCGCGCGCCAGCCATTCCACCATCTTGGCTTCCCGAGCCTCGATGACGACGCTGTCACCCCACTCGTTGACGACCGCCATCGGTGCTGCCGGCACGCCATAGACGTTGAAGGTCTCCATCTGCAGTTCGGGAAAGGCCCGGCCCATACCATCGCCGTCAACCACCGGCAGGCCGCGCCGGGCGGCAACCATCACCGGAATGGTCGAGTTCATGCCGCCGGCCTCAAACGGGATGACCGCGTCGACCTGCCGGCCCAACTGCCGTTCCAGCGCTTCCAGCGCCCAAAGATATTCGTCGCCATTGGGGATTTTCTCAATCGCCACGGTCGGTGCACCCATGCCGCCAACAGCAACGATCAGCGCATCGTCCGGCGTCTCATCCAGGCTCCACAAGGTCGCCGGCCCGTTGGTGCGAATGGCCCCGGCGGCCAGCAGCCCGCCGATATAGGGATCGCCGCCGCCGCCGGTCCCGAGGATCGCCGCGCCGCGGCAGAGATCGTCAAGATCATCGAGGCCGATCGTGCGCACTAGTGGAGTGAATTTGACATTTGAGTCCCACTTGCGGCCAGGCTCTTGTTCAAATGTCAAATTCAGAAACTCCACTAGAATCAGATTGTTGCTAGTGGTTCTTATGACTCCGACATTTGCTCGGGCGGGTACTGCAGGAGGGTAGCAAATGTCGGAGTCGGACCACTAGACCTCCTTCAGCCCATCTGCTCGATCGGAGTGAACGGCTCGTCGATACCGAAGCCGACGGGGCCGAACAGGGCCAATGCCTCGGGCGAACGCATGATCGGTGGCACCGCGACCCCCATCACCGTCACCCGCTGACCGTAGCGCAGGGTCTCGGTGGTGATCGGTTCGGCGGTTTCGCTATCCATGATGCAGATGAGATCGGGGACGATCGCCTTGAGCTGGCCATCCACCCGCGCGGTCAGGTTCTCGTTCTGGATCTCGATCTCCATGACCCCCGACCATTCGTCCAGCCCCTGGATGTGGGCGCGCCCGGCGGCAAATCCGGCACGGGTCTCGCGAAACATATCGATAATCTTGCCGCGGAAGATGATCTTGCCGAAGGAGTAAGGGGTCGTCGGCAGCAGTTCGAGCAGGGCGTCAAACGGATTGACGTGGTTTGCCCGCGCCTCGCGAATACAACGGCCAATCTCGATCGCCAGGGTCATGGTGTTGGGCACCGAGGTGCGCTTCACTTCTTCGCCGGTCATCGGGTATTCGGCGATATAGGCCGCCCCGCCCATGCGGATCGCAACGCCGCGGGCGATCCATTCCATCATCTTGTTGTCATGGGTCTCGATCAGGGTGCTGTCACCATATTCGTTGGTGATCACCATCGGCGTACCGGATACGCCGTAGACAGCAAATGTTTCCATCTGCAGTTCCGGAAACGCCCGCCCCATCCCGTCGGCGTCAACCACGGGCAGGCCGAGACGGGCGCCGACCACCAGCGGCATGGTCGAGTTGATGCCGCCGATCTCGATCGGCATGGTGGCGAACGCCTTCTTGCCGAGATGCTGCTCCAGCCGCCGCAGTGACTTCACCGCTTCGTTGCCGCGCGGCAGCTTCTCCACCAGCACGGTTGGCGCCCCCATCATTGCCGTGGGGATCACCAGCGCGTCGTCGGGGACGTCGGACGGATCGATAATCTCGACCGGACCGGACTCGGCCATGGCATGCTCGACCATCAGGCGCCCGATATACGGATCTCCGCCGCCGCCGGTTCCCAGAAAGGCGGCGCCGCGGCACAGATCCTCGAGGCTGCCGTGGTCGAGCTTCATGATTGCATCTCCAGGTCCCCGACCGCCTTCACCCGGATCCGGGTCGCGTTCGACGGCAAGTAGGCGAGCGGCACTTCTTCGATATCCATGATCTGGACGGTGTCGCTGGCCGCACCGGCATTGACCGCCATGGTTGAGGCTTCTTCCTTTGCCTGGTCCAGCGCCTTGTCCCGTCCGAGCCCCTCCAGCGAAAAGACCCGATCGACTTCGCCACCGACCTGGGCGATGGCGGCGCCGATCGCGTTGGCGACCGAGGCATGGTCGGGCTTGATAATCTCCGAGGCGCTCGGCAGATCGCGGGTGATCAGCACAGACCCACCGCCGACCAGAATGACCGGCAGCGCCTCCGCGCTGGTCTTCATCTTGTCGACTGCCTCATCGACCATTCGGTGCATCGTGGTGGTCGCGGTTTCGATCAGCTCGGGCGAAAGATCGGCGACCTTCGACCGGTCGCCGATGTCGGCGAGCCCTGCGGCAACTACGATATCGGTGGTGGTCAGGACATCGCCACCGAACACCAGCGCCTTCTCGGTCAATTCGTAACCGACCGAGTCCGGACCGATCCGGGCGCCGTCGTCACGCACGAGGCTGCCGCCGCCCAGACCGAAGGCGAGCACATCGGGCATGCGGAAATTGGTTCGCACCCCACCGATTTCCACCGCCACCGACGACTCGCGCGGAAAACCGTGGAGCAGCATGCCGACATCGGACGTGGTGCCGCCGATGTCGACGACCATGGCTTCCTTGGCGCCCGCCAGCAGTGCGGCGCCGCGCATCGAGTTGGTCGGCCCGGACGCGAAGGTGAGGACTGGATATTTCGCCACATGGGCAGCGGTCATCAGCGTCCCGTCATTCTGGGAGATGTAGAAGGGCGCGGTGATACCCATCTGCGCCAGCGCGCTGTCGAAGGACTGGACGACCTTGGCCGCCAGATCCGCCAGACAGGCATTCATGATCGTTGCGTTTTCCCGCTCGAGAAACCCGACTCGGCCGATCTCATGACTGAGCGAGATGGCGGCATCGGGAATCTCTTCGCCGAGGATCGCGGCCGCCCGTTCCTCCATTCCCGGATTAACCGGCGAAAAGACCGACGTAACGGCAACGGCGCGCAGCCCCTTGGCACGAATATCCTTGCCGGCGGCGCGCAGTTCTTCCTCGTCGAGCGGCGCGATCTCGCGTCCGTCGAACTCATTGCCGCCATGGATCAGATAGCGATGCTCGCCGAGGGTTTCCGCCAGGTCGCCGGGCCAATCGACCATCGGCGGCAGCCCCTTGGTCGCCGGCAGGCCGAGCCGCACCGCCGCGACCCCGAGCAGGCGCTTGCGTTCCACCACCGCGTTGGTGAAGTGGGTGGTGCCGATCATCACCGCGGTGATGTCGCCGGGAGCAGCCTTTCCCTCGTCGAGGACGGCCCGCAAGGCTGCCATGATGCCGGTCGATACGTCGGGGGTCGTCGGACTCTTGTGCCAGCTCTTCACGTCCATGCCGTCTACCAGCACGGCATCGGTATTCGTGCCACCGACGTCGATCCCAATGCGCATGTCGTACCCTTTGCTTGTCGGATGGAGTCTGGAGAGTTATTCGGCGAGGAGCCCGGCGCCGGTGGCCCGCCACGCCAGCGGCACCTGCGATCCGCCGGGAATGACATTACGGTCGGCGCGGTTGGCGATCTCGGCGATGAGCGTCTGGCCGCCCACATCGACGCGGTAGCGGACGAAGGCTCCCTGGTAGGTGTGATCAAGCACGGTGCCTTGCAGCCGGACCACATCGTCGCCGGACGCCGCCTCCGCTTCACCGGCGAGCAGAACCTGCTCCGGCCGCAGCACCAGCGCTGCCTTGTCGCCGGCGGACAGCCCGGGCAGGCTGCGCGCCGCCGCACTTTGCTCCCCCAGAGTGACCCGGGAGATGCCATCCTCCACCGCGGTCACCGACACATCCAGGATGTTGGACTCGCCGATGAACTCGGTGACGAAGCGATCGATAGGCTTCTCATAGATCTCGTTCGGAATCCCGATCTGGGCGACGCGGCCATCACTCATGACGGCGATGCGATCCGACATGGTCAGGGCCTCGCCCTGGTCGTGGGTCACGTAGATCGTCGTGATCCCCAGTTCGCTCTGCAGCCCCTTGATCCAGTATTTCATCTCCTCGCGCAGCTTCTTGTCGAGCGCGCTCAGAGGCTCGTCGAGCAGCAGGATCCCCGGCTCGGTTACCAGCACCCGCGCCAGCGCGACCCGTTGCTGCTCGCCGCCCGACATTTCGCGCTGGAAACGGGCCTCGTAACCGACCAGGCCGACCTGCTCCAGTGCCGCGGTCACCTTGCGCGCGATTTCGGGCTTGTCGACTTTCCGCATCTGCAGGCCGAAGGCGATGTTGTCGAAGACATTCATGTGCGGAAAGATCGCATAGTTCTGAAACACGATCCCGATACCGCGCTGCTCCGGCGGCAGGAAGGTCACGTCGGTGCCGCCGATCTTGATGATCCCATTCGACGGGGCCACGAACCCGGCAATCATGCGCAGGGTGGTCGTCTTGCCGCAGCCAGAGGGGCCGAGCAGCGAGAAGAACTCTCCTTCCTCGACCTTGAAGTTGGTTGGCGTCAGCGCGACGGTTGGACCGTAACTCTTGGATAGCTCGATGATCTCGACCGTCGACACAATCTGATCCCGTATGTGGAAGACGAATGCGATGGCCGCGGGCGAGACGCCCGCGGCCGAAGGCGATCAGCCGGCAAAGATCTCGTTGACGGTCTCGACGACGTCGTCCTCATTGTCGAGATACCAGTACCAGTCCGGGATCCACATGCCGTTGGTGGCGTCGGCCGTGTTGGTCACGCCCTGGGCAGCAAGGGCCGGCGTAATTGGTGTCTTCTTATTGGTCGGCCGCATGTAGAAGGTCTTGCCAAATTCCTCCCCATATTCGGGGCTAAGCGTGCGGTTCAACAGGGCAAAGGCCAGTTTCTTGGCAACCGGGTCGGAGTACCGGCTGATGGTCTTGGTCTGGGTCAGGATCGGCTTCAGCTCTTCCCAGAGCATGGCACCGATCGGGGCGCCCTTGTCGATCTGGTTATAGACTTCGCCCTCCCACTGAACGCCGATCACCACCTCGCCGCGCTCGATCAGGGTCTGCATGTTGCCGGTGAAATCCGAGATCTTCATCGGCATCGCCGTACGCATGGCCTCATAGCCGGCTTCAAGGTTCTTGTAGTCTCCCCCGAAGACGTGGCTGGCGGTCAGGAAGAAGATCATCTGCAGCGTGTTCGAGGTGATGTAGGTCCCCCGTTTGCCGCCGGCATACTGCTCGTCCCAGAAGGACCTGAAGGCAGTGGGCGCCGGATCCGCGATGTCCGTCCGATAGGCGTAGCAGTACTGGCCAAATCCCCAGGTGACACCGATGCGGTTTTCGAAGGCGAAGTCCCAGCAATCGGCAGCATTGGGTACATTGGCCCTGATCTCTTCCTCGCTGACGAAATAGTCGCCGGCCCGCGCCGTCTTGAACATCTCCGTCAGGTTCCAGTTGGCGATGTCATAGACCGGATTCTGCGGGCCGCCGGCGACGAATTTCGGAAACCACGGCCAGGAGCTGTCATAGGAGACGTCGCAGTTGAAGTCCTTCTTGAACTGATCGAGCAGATTCTTGTTGACGAACTCCTCCCAGAAGCCGCCCCACTCGCCGATGTTGATGGTCGCGCCCTCGGCGTCGAAGATGCCGCCATCATAGGTCACATCCTGCGACCAGGCATGGTTGATGTTGAAGAGCGGCAGGCTTCCGGCCACCCCAAGCGCTGCACCGCTCTTCAACAATGAGCGTCTGGTCAGCGACTTGTTTCGCTTGCTTGGTGCTTTTTTCATCAGTTCCTCTCCTTGATTGCTCGAACCATCGTCTTAGACCGCCCGGTCAGGCGGGGCTCCGCGCCCCGGCACCAGGCGCCAACTCGGTACAAATTCCATCTGCCGCGTCAGTGCCCTTTCGGAGCAAAACCCGTGCCGACACGACCGATCGGTGAAAAATGGTTTCCTGCTGGTCACTCTTTCCGGGCGGAAAAGCGCAAACACTTTTCCTGAAAACTCACTCCTGATTGTCGCTCTTTCCGGGCGGAAAAGTGCAAACACTTTTCCTGAAAACGCTCTCCTGCTTGTCGCTCTTTCCGGGCGGAAAAGTACAAACACTTTTCCTGAAAACGCTCTAGCTGAACTTGATCCCTCCAAATTTTTGCATGTTGACCAGCCGCGCCGTCAGCAACATCGATACGACGACCAGCAGGATCGCGAAGATCCCCGCAGCGGCCGCGGTCGGCTCGAAGGTGTAGCGGAGCGAAATGTATAGGGCGATCGGCAGCGGTGTCAGGTCGGGGGTGCTGAGGAACAGCGAAACATCGAACTGGCCGAACGACACGATGAACGCAAAGATCGCGCCGGCCATCATGCCGGCCGAGATGTTCGGCAGTGTGATCCGGCGAAACGCCGTCCACGGTCTGGCCCCGAGGCTGCGCGCCGCCTCCTCCAGCGATTGGTCGAACGACACAAGTGCGGCGGAAACGGTTCCGATGACGTAAGGACAAGTAACCAGCACGTGGCCGATCACCAGCCCGGCCAGGCTACGGGCGAGGCCGAGATTGGTCGTGACAAAGAACACATAGAGGGCGAGGCCGAGCACGACCCCGGGCAAGATCAGCGGCGACAGAAAGTAGGCGCGCACCAGGTCGCGGCCGGGAAACTGGTAGCGGGCCAGCACGATCGCGGCCATCGTCCCGAGCGCGGTCGAGATCGCCATGGTGATCAACGCCAGCAGAAGGCTGAACAGATAGGCGCCCATCCAGGTTTCCGATGTCAGGAAATCCACAACCCAGCGGAACGACAGGCCCTCCGGCGGGAAGGTCAGGTAGTCACCGGAGTTCAGTCCAGCCAGGACGACGATCACCACCGGCAGGAGCAGAATGACGAAGCCGATCCATGCACCGATCTGGAGAGCCAGGGGAACGTCGCGTTCCGACCATCGCCGGCCTGGCGACGGTGGGGGTGCAGCTGCGACCCGGGTCTGGGCGATGTCGGCCATCTCAGGTCCTCCCGCCGGCGGTGATGGCCGCATAACGCTGATAGATGACCACGGCGACGACGCTGGTGGCGAACAGCACCACGGCGATCGCGGAGCCGAACTGCCATTTACCCAGCTCGGCAATCTGCTGGTAGATGTGGATCGGCAACACCACCAC
>JAAEOR010000047.1 GCA_024222895.1 Hyphomicrobiales bacterium
ACGGCGTCCTCGGCGACGTAAACCAGGTCGGCGCCCATCGCCAGTTCGAAGCCGCCGCCGATGCAGTAGCCCTCGACCACGGCAATGGTCGGCTTGGGGGAATACCACAGGCGTTTCGACAGGCGGCCGGACACGTTCTTGACGAAATCGCGGTAGGGCTCCGGCGAACCCTGGGTGACGTCGAAGCCGGCCGAGAAATTGCCGCCATTGCCGCTGATGACCACGGCGCGCACGCGCTCATCCGCCTCGAAGCGGTCGAGTGCGTCGAACATGGCGTCGTACATTTCGTAGTTGATCGCGTTCTTGTGCCGGGTATTGTTGAGCAGGATCCAGCCGACGGCTGCGTCGACCCTGGTTTCAATCATCGCTGTCATTCGTTTTCTCCGCTTCGGTGGCGTTGCGCCGCTCGTTTTCCATGCGGCGCAATTCGCGTTTCATGACCTTGCCGGTATTACCGACCGGCAATTCCCGCAGGAACTCGATTTCCTTCGGGTAGGCGTGCGATTCTAATCGCTCTCGCACGAATAGTCTCAATTCCTGTTCCAGCGCCGCATTCGTGTCGACGCCGGTCTTAACGGTAACGAAAGCCTTGACCAACTCCCCCTTGATTCGGTCGGGCACGCCGATGACGGCGGCATCAGCAACCGCGTCGTGCTGCTTC
>JAAEOR010000048.1 GCA_024222895.1 Hyphomicrobiales bacterium
CCCGAGCGATATTGGGTGCCGACATCATTGCCCTGACGCATGCCCTGGGTCGGGTCGTGGGCCTCGAAGAACGCCTTGACCAGCGACTCGTAGGACACCTGCTTCGGATCGAAGACGACGCGGACCACCCCGTTGTGGCCGTGCCGCCGGAGCAGACTTCCTGATAGGTCGGATTCGCCGTCGATCCGCCGGCATAACCGACGGCGGTGACGTGGACGCCGGGGATCTGCCAGAACACCCGCTCGGCGCCCCAGAAGCAGCCCAGCCCGAACAGCGCTTGCTCGGAGCCTTCCGGGCAGGGCGCCTTCAGCGGCGCGCCATTGACGAAATGCGTCTCTGCCGTGGGGATCGCCGTATCACGACCGGGCAGGGCCTGGTCCGCGTCCGGCATCTTTGTCTTCCTGCCGATCAGGTCGAGAAGGCCCATGAGTGTTCCTTTCCACAGTCGAACTGCACTGCATTCATGCCGCGAACGCCGAGCGTAGCCGCCGCTTGCGCCCGGCATAGACCAGCCAACCGCCGAGCAGTCCCAGCACCAGCCAGGTCGGAAGCATCAGGATCCACTGGATCAGTGGGTCCCACAGCCAATGGCCGATATAGGCCTCGATCGTTCGCTGGACGAAGATCTGCGCGGCCATCACGCTCGACGGGCCGAGGATGTCGGCCCATGCTCCGCCGAGCGGCGTCACGGTCAGTGCGGACGCGGCAATCGTCTTCGTGCCATCGACCACCAGCGCGACCAGCGCGCCGGCGATCAGCCAGAGACCCGTGAAACGTGCGATGAACCCGATCATGGCGCCGACCAGCCTGCTCCCGATGTGGCGATCGGCTCATTTGCCCGCAAGGGCGGCTCGCGTCAACCGCTCGCGAGGGGTTCGTGACCGCTCGCCGCATCATATGGATCGGTGTTGTGGGTGAGGCAGACGGCAAGGGCTGCCTGGGACGGCTTGCACGAGCCGGCGCGGTGGCTATAGTCCGCGCCGCGTCCGGCGTGGACCGGGCAGGAGGGGTGGCCGAGTGGTCGAAGGCGCACGCCTGGAAAGTGTGTAGGCGGGTAACCGTCTCGAGGGTTCGAATCCCTCTCCCTCCGCCAAATTACACTGATTTCATTGAGTTAATATCTTGCGTGAGATATTAGCCCCCGGAACGACCTCCGGCGCGGTCAACATTTGGTTTCCTTTGTCGGCTGTTGCCATCGTGTCCAGCCTGATCGCCACTGGTAGCCGGTTCATCGTGGTGGTCGACGTCGCCTTGGTTACCCCCATGACTATTGGCCGAGCATTCTGCGGTCTATGGAGCAGCGCACACCTCACCTTGCCGGTTGCGCCGCTGGCCGGGACCTCCGCCCGCGCTTCCTTCCGTCGGTGCTATAGTGGCGAGTTCGCCCGGCACGAGCGGGGCAAAGACGCCATCGGGACCCGCGCCTTCTACTGCGATCCGCATAGTCTATGGCAGCGCGACGGCATCGAGAAAGCCTATTGAACCGTGAATATAGATTATCCTGCCATAGACGAAGTGGTTGGGGGCAAGCTAAGGGTTTGGCCGGTTCGGCGGTTGAACGTTGCGGGGAATTTGTTCAGCCTGGGCAACAGGCAGGGACGAAATCCGGGGAGGCAATGAGTACATGAACGGAAGCGGGCGGCTGGCGTTGGTGACAGGGGCGGCCGGGTTCATCGGCAGCCATCTGGTCGAAGCGCTGGTGCACGACAATTGGAGCGTGCGGTGCTTCGTCCGTTACGATTCCGCCGGAAACTTGGGTTTCATCGACACGTTTTCCGCGGCTCTCAGGGAAAGCCTCGACATCCGTCGTGCCGACCTCCTCGACGAGAACGCCGTGGATTCCGCGGCGGAGGGTGTCGACACCATTTTCCACCTCGGTGCTCGGATCTCCATTCCTTATTCCTACGCATCGCCACGCGACAATTTCATGGTGAACGCCGTCGGCACGCTGAACGTGCTGGAGGCGGCACGAAAGCACGGGGTGCGCCGCGTCGTCCACACATCAACCAGCGAGGTCTTCGGAAACGCCCAGGTCATCCCGATGGCGGAAACCCATCCGCTTAACGCCCAGTCGCCCTATGCTGCATCCAAGATTGCGGCGGACAAGCTCGTTCAGAGCTACCACCGGTCATTCGGCGTGCCAGCCGTTACCGTGCGCCCATTCAACACCTTTGGGCCGCGACAGTCGCCCCGCGCCGTCATCTCGGCGATCATTCAGCAAGCACTCGGGGGCGAACGGATCCGGCTCGGTGCACTGACCCCGCGTCGGGACATGACATTCGTCACCGACACTGTCGGCGGTTTTCGGCGCGCCGCCGCCGCGGAAGGGGTCGAAGGACTGGAATTCAACCTAGGCACCGGTGAGGACGTCAGTATTGGCGACCTTGTCGAGCGCATCCTGAAAGTCATGGGTCTGGATCTTCCTGTCGAGACCGACGAAGTTCGTATCCGCCCCGCGAACAGCGAGGTGTCCCGGCTTTGCTCCGACAATCGGCTGGCGCGCGAACGTCTCGGGTGGTCACCGGCAACATCGCTCGACGATGGTCTCGCGGCGACGATAGAATGATGGCGTGAGAACCAGAAAAGGTTTCCGGGGAACGGATATGCCACCTGATCCTGACCGATGACTCATCCTTCGCCAACGAACCTGTCGCGGGCGGATGATGGCCGGACCGGACCGAAAGCAATCGCCCCGTGGGGGACGAACAGGGCGCGCCGCCGGCTCCGCCGCTGGATCGATCGGCGCGACGATACCCGCCCGACGGTCCTCTTCATCCATCACAGCGGCGGCGGGACCGTCCGTTATGCCAAGACGGTCGCGGAACTCCTAAGCGGCGCGGCGACCGTGATCTACGGGGTCGGTCTCAAGGAGCGAGAATTCCTTCTCTGTCGAGACCCCGATCGAAGCCAAGCCGGAATTGCGTTCAAACTGCCTGAAGACAAAGGTGATCTGATCGCGGCCGTTCATGATCTCGGCGTTGCCCGCGTGAACGTTTTTCACGCGATGGGCTTCGAGGCCAGGCTCGGCGAATTGCTCGAGGCGTGGCGCCTCCCCTACGACATCACACTCACCGACTATCATCTGGCGGCGGTCGACCCGCATCTGCTGGATGGCACGCTCCGCTATGCCGCCGACGGGGCGCGCAAAACAATGAAACGAACAAGGCCGGCCTTCGTAGATGGCGCCGAGCGCCTTGTCGCCTGCAGTGGCCACCTCGCAGCAGGCATGCGCCACTTTTGGCCCGACCTGCCGATTGTCGCATCGGCGCCGATCGATACCCGAAAACGCGCCAACACGCGCGTTCGCTGGCGACCGATCTGGCCGGGCGAAGCGTTGCGGGTGCTGCTGATCAATGCGTTGAGCAAGGTGAAGGGCAAGGATGCGTGGACAGCGGTCGCCAAAATTGCCGCGGCCGAGGGCCTGCCCGTGACGTTCCATATCCTGCACCATGGCAACGTGCCCCCCGATTCACCGGGCGTCACCAACCACCAATCCGGCCGGCGTGACCTAGCAAAGGCAACAGCAAAGCTGGTCAGGACGGTCAAACCGCACCTCGCCTGGTTCCCCTTCCAGGCGCCGGAGACCCACAGCTTCGCCCTCAGCGACGCGCTCGCCAACCGACTGCCCGTTCTGGCTTCGGCAACGGCGTCATCCCAGAGCGGCTGTTCGGGCGGCCGATGACGTGGCTGACGCGTCATGACGCGAGCCCCGAGGATTGGCTTGAACTGCTGATGAAAATTCGACGATCGCGACTTCTTCTCCGGCCGATATGGACATCGGTCGTCGAGACGCCGGCCCAAGACTTCTTCCCCGACATCTACATGAAGCCGATGCAAGGCGATCGGCCAGCGCCTGCCGGCACCTAGTCGGCCGCGCCGGCCCGCACGCCGAGGAAGGGATCGGGGTCGATGGCGTACGCCTCACGGGCGGCGAGCAAGTCGGACTCCCGACCGATGTCGAACCAGCGGCACTTGATCCTCGCGGCCGATACCATCTGGCCTGAAGCCAAAAGCGACGCGATCAGGTCCGGCATATCGAGACGCCCCTGCGTTGCCTTCAGCACCGGATCCACATGGCGGCGCGAGAGTGCGTACATCCCGAGATTCAAATCGACCGTTGCGACGGGCTTTTCCCGCATGCCGATAACGACATCCGCCTCGTCACATTCAACCACTCCATAGGGGATCGGCCAGTCGCGCCGGGAAACCGCCAATGTGAGAGCCGCCCGCTTGTCGCGGTGCCAGTTCATGATGCCGCCGACGTCGGCATCCGTCAGGACATCGGCATTGAGCACGAGGAAGTCCTCCTCGAGAAGACCGGCTATGTCGCCGAGAGCCCCGGCCGTGCCCCTCGGCTCGGGGTCCTGATGGTAGGTAAGGTCGAGGCCGAGATTTGGCACATCCTTCAGGTAGGCGCGGACCAGCCGCGCCTTTGAACCGGTGCAGATCACCGCCCGAGTGACGCCCTGGGTGGCAATCCTGCGAAGCAGGACCTCGATGACCGGCATGTCTTCGATCGGTGTCAAAGGCTTCGGAAGGATATCGGTATGCGGTCGCAGCCGCATGCCAAAGCCTCCCGCCATAACGACCGCTTGCATGGCTCACATTCCCCGGTAATTCGGCCCGCCGCCGCCTTCAAGCGGCACCCGGTCGATGTCCGGGTTTGGGCCCATGGTGTCGCAAGTTTTGCCGTGAACGCAATTGATTGCGTCGATCTGGTAAGCGAAGCGAGTCGCCTTCGCCGACCCATTCATAGACCCCGCCGCACAACAGAGCGCGGACGGCCGCCGTAGACGTCGTGTTCGAAGCCCTCTGGAGCGCCATGCCGCGGACGCGCAGGTGCGGCGGCTGATCCTCCTCGTGGCTGGCGCCGGCACTACCGTCAGGGCCGCACGGATCGCTGGGCTACAAGCCTCCAGCGGCCGGGGTCTTCGTGCCAGCCTTGGCTGCGCAGCCGGCTGCGCCCCGCCGATCGAATACTCCGGCCACTCTCGTTCCGCGCCCGTCAATGCACTAATATTCCAACCGGACCACTCGATGGGGGTCGATCAGCGGAGTCCACATGATGCCTCCAGCTCGGTCTCGACGACCTGCTAGAACCATTCAGAGCTCCGCCACTCGACCATTTTCGAAACAGCCTCTTGAACTCGAAAGCAGCCCAAAATGAAATCTCCTGACGGTCAAGGTACTGACGACTTGAAGCTCATCGCGTTCTATCTACCGCAATTCTACCCGTTTGAGCAGAACAGCAGATGGTGGGGAGAGGGGTTCACGGAGTGGACGAATGTAGCTCAGGCGCGCCCCCTTTTCCCCGGTCACTACCAGCCGCATATTCCGGCCGACCTCGGTTTTTATGATCTGCGGTTAGCAGAGACCAAATATGATCAAGTAGCACTGGCAAAGGAATATGGCGTTTACGGATTTTGTTATCACTACTATTGGTTTTCCGGCGAAAGAATAATGGATCGCCCGCTTGACGAAATGCTGACCGATCCAAATATTGATATGCCATTCTGTTTGTGTTGGGCAAATGAACAGTGGAATAAAAAGTGGAATGGCTTGGAAGATGAGGTCCTTATGGATCAGAAATTGCTTCCGGATGACGATGTCAATTTCATCGACAGTCTGATTCCGTTTTTTCTTGACAAACGGTACATTAAGGTGAATGACTCTCCGCTGTTAATAGTTTATCGCCCTGAATTGATCCCAGATATAAATAAAACTATCGCAATCTGGAAGGAACGTGTCTGTATTAACGGATTTAAGGACATATACTTGCTGTCAGCGCTCACTGGCGGCGAAGTGGATTATGAGAAATTTGGGATGCACGGTGGCGTAGAATTTCCGCCACACGGTGCTTTTGCCCGATCAGGGCCAGAAGTAAAATTGCTGAATGAAGATTTGACTTTTTTCGATGGATACAAGGGACGCATTATTGATTTTAGGAACACAGCCAGAACTTTCTTAAGAAAAGAATACCCACAAAAGAATATATTCAAAACCGTTTACCCAAGCTGGGACAACACCGCGCGCATGCGTGACAGGGGCCTCATCACCCTGAACGGAACTCCCGAAAATTACGAGGCTTGGCTCAAGAAGGCGGCGGCACTTACGGTTCGGGTGCATCCGAAGGAAAGTCAGTTCTTGTTCATAAACGCTTGGAATGAATGGGCGGAAGGTTGCCATCTTGAGCCCGACCGACGATTTGGGCGCGGTTTCCTTGAGGCAACCAGACGCGTAAAAATGGGCATCTCCAATGCAGATACGTTTCCATTGGTAGGGATTCCGGGGCCCAGCAAGTCCTCCGCCCCCCCACTGGAGGCAACCGATCCCAAGCGGCGGCATATGAAATTTGGACCACGAAAAATCATCCGTGAAGTTAATCGGATCGTCGCCAATTTGACGACATGATCCGCCCCGTTTGACTACTAATTCCCGAAATTCAGGATCAGGAGATCGTCGCTAGGCGCACGACGATCCATGCCTGCGCCCCAGGATTTCGCCTTCGTTTTCGTTCTCGCCAAGTCCCGGGTCCTCTGACAATGTCGGAGATCTCTATTTCTCCAGAGAGTGTTGGAGCCGGGTTTCCCTTCCTCCGCCAGTCCTTGTCGGTCCATACCGGGGACACGGTTTACATCCCGACCCTGATTCGCTTCACCCGGGCTCGGATTACTGCTCGTAGACACTGAATTCGACCAGTCCGACATTGCCGCCGGTGCTCTTGACGACATCGAGGCGCACTGAGCTTGCTTCTTCGTCGATCATGAACCGGTAGGGCTTGCCGGAATCGGGCAGTTCAAAGGGGCCATGCACGGTGCCCTGGTCGGTCGTCACCGTGAAGTGCAGGATCTGCGCGGTGCCGTCGCTCATGCTGCGGGTCCACACGGAGATCTCGCCGACATGGGTCGGTTGGGCAAGTTCGATCTCGATGAAA
>JAAEOR010000049.1 GCA_024222895.1 Hyphomicrobiales bacterium
ACCATGCCACTCAGACCGCAAGCGACGGGCAAATCCGCATAAGCCGCCTCCTCGCATGCTCATGTCTTGCGGCAAGTCCGGCCGCTCGACCCTCTGTCACTGCCCTCCAAGATTCTGACCGCTCTCAACGCCAGGTCACTTACCCGCGTTGGCGTGTGGCTCATGACACACGCGGCACACCTGCCGCCACGCGCTGGCAACCGACTGCGCCAGACGAGTGCCCTGATCCCGGCTGTTCCCGGGAGAAATCACCGACAGTCGGATCACGTCGCGGCCCTTCCAGTACGCCGTCTTGACGAACACGCCGTGGTCCTCGTTAAGACGAGTCGCCAGCTGGCAAACGGCCTCCTCCGGATTGGCCGCACTGCCTGTTGCCGTCGGCGCAATGACGACCTGGTTGAGATCCACCCGGTTGACCACCCTCAGGCCGGGGATATCGGCAAGGGCGTCGGCAGCCTCGCGGGCGACCTGACAGTGCCCGCGAACAAGCGACCGCACGCCATCGCGTCCAAGCGCCCGCAGAACCGCCCAGGCCGCAAACCCGCGGGCGCGGCGCGACAGTTCCGGATTGTATTCCGTTGGGTTGCGGCCGTCCTCGGGCGTCCGGTTCAGGTAACCTGCGGAAATGTCCATCACACGACGATGTGCCTCGGCATCCCGCACGATTGCAAAACCCGAGTCGTATGGGATCTGCAGCCATTTGTGACCGTCGACGGACCAGCTGTCAGCCAGGTCCACGCCCTTGGTCAGATGGGCCTTTTCGTCCAGGACA
>JAAEOR010000050.1 GCA_024222895.1 Hyphomicrobiales bacterium
ATCGTCTGGGTTCCCGGCACATCGCCAAACACCAGAAAACCGAAAACGACTGCCCAGACAATCACGGTGTATTGGTAGGGAGCGACGGCCGACGCCGGCGCCAGCTTGAGGGACCGGTTGACACAGACAATGCCGAGAAGCGCGACAACGCCAAGAAGGCCGAGCAGCAGCGCGTCGGTCATCGAGACCGGAACCCAGTTGAACGGCGCGACGAGAATTCCGAAAAGCAGGGACGCCCAGATCTGCCACGCTGCCAGCGTCACTTCAGGCGTGCCCCGCACCAATCGGGCGGTGATCATGAAAAGCGCGTAGAGAATGCTGCCGACAAAAGCGATGATGGCGTGCCAGCCGAACACGCTGGCACTCGGTTCCAGTGCGAGGACAACACCGACAAACCCGATCAATATGGCCGACCATCGCCGCCAACCGACATGCTCACGCAGAAGGATAGCGGCAAGGACAGCCACGTAGATGGGCCCGGCGAGGTAATATGTCACGGCGTCGGCCAGCGGCAATACGGTGACGGCTACGTAGAAACACGTGACCTCAGCGGTCAGGAAGAAGATCCGGAGCCCCTGTAGAACCGGCCGCGGCAAACGGGTCAGCTCCGCGACCCCGCGCCGCTTCACCACCGGGGCTAGAACAACGGACGCCGCAAAGCTCCGGAACAACAAGATCTGACCCACCGTATAGGTGGCGGCCAACCACTTGCCGAGGACATCGTTGATGGAAAACAGAAACATGCCAACCAGCATCAAACCGATGCCGAGCGGGATGTTCTCGGTCCGCTCGAGCGGAGATGGGGCGGGCGCCGTCGCCATAGGTGGTAGTGCCGGCCAGATGGTGGGCTGAAAGGGATCGGATATGTTTCACGGCTTGCTCGAAAAGCCAAGCCAGCGCGCCCGGCATGCGACAGAGACAGGCGGCGTTCGGCTGATTGCACACTCCCAGCCCGAGCCACCCCACAGGACAGATTGCTGGACAAGCCGGCCCGTTTCAGCGATGACCAGCGCCGCGCCGGAGCGCAGCATCGATGGATCGACCGTGACCCAGACCAATCTAGAGCAGCATTGGCGCGGAATGGCACTAGGCGTCGTGGCCATGACCGTGTTCGTCACCGCTTCGAATTTTCTTGTCGAGATTCACATCAATCCGTGGCTGACCTACGGCGCGCTGACCTACCCGGGCGCCTTCCTGGTGACCGACCTCACCAATCGCGCCCTCGGCCCCGCCGCGGCGCGGCGGGTCGTGTATGCCGGTTTTGCCCTGGCGGTGGTGTTGTCGCTCCTTCTTGCCAATCCGAGGATCGCGCTGGCGTCCGGTGCTGCCTTCCTGGCCGCCCAGCTTCTCGACATCGGTATCTTCAGTCGGCTGCGTGACAAGGTTTGGTGGGCCGCGCCGTTTGCCTCTTCGACCCTGGCATCGGCGCTCGACACCGCGCTGTTCTTCTCACTCGCTTTCGCCTTCACCGAAGTGGAGTGGATGCGGCTCGCCGTTGGCGATTTCCTGGTCAAGATGGGAATCGCCCTGTTCATGCTGATCCCCTTCCGGGCACTGATGGCCTACACGCGACCGGCCTTCGGATCCCACCAGGCGGCGGCCTGAGGGTCGGCGTCAGGTCTTGGTCGCCAGCCAGGCTGCCGGGGCGCCGACCACCCCGGCTTTCTGCAGTGCCGCGGCAAGCTCCGGATTCTCGAGAAAGGCCTGAGCAGCCGGCACGGTTGGAAGCGTGAGGATCAACGTGACGTCGTTCGGGTCGGACGCCCCCTGATAGACAGCTTCAGCGGTGACGCCGACGCTGCTGCGGGTGGTGAAGAACTCGTCATAGACGCTGCGCCATGTCTGGTAGTCCGCCACCCGGTGCCGTACAAACAAAGTCACCATGTCGTTCCTCCGGTTTACGCCGGCTTGGCACCGGCGGATGCCGGTCGCATAGCACACCCAACCGACGAACCCGGGTGATGCAGATCACGTGGGCAGGCCGACCCTTGCCATTCAACGCTGATCGACCACTAAATACCTGTCCTGTATCCACGAGAGTTGAGGAGAGCCGAAGAATGCGAGTGCTATCGAGAAGTATCGCAGCAGCAGCGGTGGCCATATTGATGGGAACAGGCGCTGCGGTCGCCCACCACGGCTGGTTCTGGACCGCCGACGGCGAGGTCGTTCTCGAAGGAATTGTCCAGGAGATCTATCTCGGCAACCCCCATGCGACCTTGAAAGTCCAGGCCGAGGATGAGCTTTGGCATGTTGATCTGGCGCCGCCATCACGCACCGCCGCCGCCGGGTTCGTGGAGGGGGTCGCCGAGGTCGGCGACGAGGTGATCCTGACCGGCCAGCGCTCGGCCGATATGGACGAGCTGGCGATGAAAGCCGTGCGCGTCACGGTCGACGGGGTCAACTACGACGTCTATCCGGACCGCGCGCCGGACTCATAGCCCGTTTCGAATGGACGCGTTGCTTGCGGCGATCGGTTCGTCCGACATTGCCTCCTTCGTCCGGGGGTCGCGGTGGATCTATCCGCTGGTCAACGCCGCCCATATTCTCGGCATCGCGCTACTGATCGGAACGATCGTGGTGCTGGATGTGCGCATCTTCGGGTACCGGCGGTCGCAACCGTTGTCGGAAACGGCGCAGTTCCTGATGCCGTTTACGATTGCCGGGCTGGTCCTGGCCATTTGCGCTGGATCGGTCCTGTTCTCGGTCAAGCCGCATGACTATGCTGCCAACCCGGTCTTCCGGCTGAAAATCGCACTGATTGTTGCGGCGCTGGTCAACGCAACCATCCTGCGCCGCCGGGCGCTCCATCGCCAGGCACCCGACACCGCGCTTCGAATCGGTGCTGGTTTGTCACTCATCCTGTGGATCGGCGTTCTGGTATCGGGCCGGATGATCGCCTTTGTCGGCTGAGCAGATCCCGTCCGTCAGAGGGTGATCTCGAAGTCGGATGCCTTCAGCGACTGACCGCCATCAAGCTGGGCGATCTGGACCTTGCGGAACTCGCCCCGTCGGGATGCCGCCCGAACGTTATAGAAAGCGTGCCTAATATTGACTCAATATTAGGCGCCCTTGGTATTACACGATCGTCTGACCGGTCGCCTTCCAGTCGGCAAGGAAGCGCTCCAGCCCGATGTCGGTGAGCGGATGCTTGACCAGCGCCTTCAGCACACCCGGCGGGATCGTCGCCACATCGGCACCGGCGAGCGCCACCTGCTTGACACTGACGGGCGTACGGATCGACGCGGCCAGCACCTCCGTCTTCAGGGCATCATAGTTGTCATAGATCGCGCGAATCTCGGCGATCAGGTCGATGCCGTCGGCGCCGATGTCGTCGAGCCGTCCGATAAAGGGGGAGATGAAAGTAGCGCCTGCCTTGGCAGCGAGCAGCGCCTGGTTGGCGGAGAAGCACAGCGTGACGTTGACCTTGCCGCCGCCGCCGGTGATGGCACGACAGGCTTTCAGCCCGTCCCAGGTGAGCGGCACCTTGATGACAATGTTGTCCGCGATCGCCGACAAAACCTTCGCCTCGGCCATCATCGCCTCAAACTCCGTCGCCGCGACCTCCGCCGACACCGGACCATCGACCGCGGCGCAGATATCGGCGAGCACCTCGCGGAATGGCCGGCCGCTCTTGGCGATCAGCGAGGGATTGGTGGTCACGCCGTCCAGCAGGCCGGTCTCGGCCAGGTCGGTGATTTCAGCGATATCCGCAGTGTCGACAAAGAACTTCATAGCTTGTCCCTCCATGCCTGAGCGCCGATCGGCGCATCGCAGGCTTTCCTTTAGAGCAAAGTCTGTTCTGATTGGAATGACGTTTGAACCGATTCTCTGAATTATTAGATGATTGCGGTCCCGAAGCCGCTGGAACGGGCGATAAGGAGCCCCAACGTGCCCGGCAACCCGACAGTGTCCGTCCTCGTGCCCTTCGCGGTCGCCGGAAGCTACAGTTATGCGGTGCCGGCGGACATCGCTGTCGCTCCCGGCGACATCGTCACCGTTCCGCTCGGCACCCGCGATGTCATCGGTGTGGTGTGGGACGATCCTGTCGATGAGGAGATCGGCCACAACCGCCTCCGGCCGATCGCCGGGCGCTTCGACGCGCCGCCGCTGTCGACGGACCTGAGGGATTTCGTCAACTGGATTGCCGCCTACACCTTGACGACCAAGGGCATGGTGCTGCGCATGGTTCTGCGGGCGCCGGGAGCCCTCGAACCCGAAACGCCGATTGCGGGCGTGCGTCTGGCGGGTCCGCCCCCGGCACGCATGACCCCTGCCCGCCAACGGGTGCTGGCGACACTCGAGGGTGGCCTGGCCTGGTCGAAATCGGGCCTGGCCGCAGCTGCTGCGGTGAGCCCGGGCGTGGTGAGTGGCCTGATCGAAGCCGGGACACTGGAGCGGGTGTCGATGCCACCGCCACCGGTTGCGATGCCGCCCGATCCGGACTTCGAACGCCCGACCCTGACCGATGAACAGGACGCGGCGGCCACGGTCCTGCGCCAGATCGTCGAAGCGGACCGCTATGGCGTCGCGCTTCTCGACGGAATCACCGGTTCGGGCAAGACCGAGGTCTATTTCGAAGCGATCGCCGCAGCACTGGCGCGTGGCCGGCAGGTGCTGGTGCTGATTCCCGAAATCGCACTGACCGCCAGTTTCCTCGAGCGGTTCGCCGCGCGGTTCGGCACCCGGCCGACGGAGTGGCATTCCGATGTCACGCCGCGCATGCGCGACCGGGTCTGGCGCGGCGTCGCCACCGGCACCGTTCGCGCCGTCGTCGGCGCCCGTTCGGCGCTGTATCTGCCCTATCAGAATCTCGGACTGATCGTCGTCGACGAGGAACATGACCTCGCCTACAAACAGGAGGACCGGGTCTTCTACAACGCCCGCGATATGGCGGTGGTGCGTGGTCATCTTGGCGGCTTTCCGGTTGTGCTGTCCTCGGCAACGCCGTCGATCGAGTCGCGGGTCAACGCCGATGCGGGGCGCTATACCCGACTGGTTCTCACGGGTCGCTACGCGACCGCCGAGCTTCCAAAAATCACCGCCATCGACATGCGCAAGCACCAGCCCGAACGCGGTCGGTTCATGTCACCACCGCTGGTGACGGCGGTCGCCGAAACCCTCTCTGCGCAGCGCCAGGCGTTGCTCTTTCTCAACCGGCGCGGCTACGCACCGCTGACGCTCTGCCGCAGTTGCGGCCATCGATTCCAATGCCCCAACTGCTCGACCTGGCTGGTGGAACACCGTTTCCGGGGCGCCCTGGTCTGCCATCACTGCGGCTATTCGGAACCGCGGCCCGACCACTGCCCCAATTGCGGTGATACCGAGAGCCTGGTCGCCGTCGGACCCGGGGTGGAAAGGCTGGCGGAGGAGGTGACAGCAAGATTTCCCGATGCCCGCACTATCGTCATGTCGAGCGATATCCTCGGCGGGATCCAGCGCCTCCGGCTGGAACTCGAATCGATCGAGAAAGGCGAAGTGGACATCATCATCGGCACCCAGCTGGTCGCCAAGGGGCATAACTTCCCGATGCTCTCGCTGGTCGGCGTGGTCGACGGCGACCTTGGACTTGCCTTTGGCGACATGCGCGCCGCGGAACGGACTTTCCAGCTTCTCTCCCAGGTCACCGGACGGGCGGGACGATCCGGCGGCACCAGCCGGGCGCTGGTCCAGACCTACGCCCCGGAGCACCCGGTCATTCGCGCCATCGTCTCGGGCGACCGCGAGGCCTTCTATGCCAGTGAGATCGCAGCGCGGCGGGCGGCGGGTCTGCCGCCGTTCGGGCGCCTGGCCGCCATCGTCATCTCCGGGCCCGACAGGACGACCACCCAAAGCTACGCCGCCGCATTCCGCCGCGCCGAACCCGCCGCCGAGACCATTCAGGTGCTGGGGCCGGCAGAGGCACCATTGGCGGTTATCCGCGGTCGCCACAGGTTCCGCCTGCTGGTCCAGGCGCCGCGCAATACCGACATTCAAACGTTTCTGCGCGACTGGCTGGCCGCCGCACCGAAACCGCGCGGCAGCCTACGCGTCCAGGTGGACATTGATCCGCAGAGTTTTCTATGACGCCGCGGTGATCTGCTGATAGATGCCAAGCCGGTCGGCGACCTGCCAGTGCCCCGACAGTCCCCCGTCTTCAAAGAAATAGATTGTCAGCCCGGACATCGTTATCGGCTTGCCGGTCGCGGGCAGGCCCGGCAGATCGCCGAGATGGGTGCCGCGCCACAGCCAGGCGACGGCAATCCGACCGCCCTCCTCGACCAGGGATTGAACGGAAAAGACCTGGTCGGGTGCGGCAGCCCTTGATTTCACCAGCCGGTCCTTGAATCCATCGATCGTCAGCGTCTGACCATTCCACGGATCGCCCGGGTCGTGGTGGATCGTGTAGCGGCCGGAGACGTAACGATCGACCGCGTCGACGTCGCCGTCCGACCACACCTGATCGAGAAACGCCTGCACGAACGCCTTTCTGTCCATGGTCCCACCCCCAACGATCCGGTCATCCAGCTCAATCTGGGCGGCAAAGGGTAACGGCGTTATCCTTCCGCCGACCCAACTCGTACGCTGACCAGCGCCGATATGTCATCAACCACTGCCCGCGACCCTGTCGCTGCGCCGGGATAAGTGCAAAATCGGGCTGCGCCGCGTTCATTTTCCACCACCGCGACAAGTCGCCCGAAGGACCAGCGTTCGGCAATGTTGCTCTGCGGTATGGCCTATGCTAATCGAACGGCGAATTTCGGGCTCGGGGCAGGCCGCGCGCGCCTTGTGCCGGCCGAATACGACAATCCGTTCAAGGCCTTGAACAGTAACACGCCGGGCCTCCCCCCGAGAGGCTCCGCGCGTCGGAGAGCAGGAAACAGGTGGCGGACACATCTTCTCCCGTTTCAGGCCTGGCGGAGCGCTACGCGACCGCCCTTTTCGAGCTGGCCGAAGACGACAAGGCACTGGCGGAGCTGGAATCGGATGTGGGGCGCTTCGCCACCATGCACGACCAGAGCGATGACCTGCAGCGCTTCATCCGTAGTCCGGTCTATTCCGCCGAGGAGCAGATGCGCGCCATTGAGGGCGTGCTCGACAAGGCGGAGATCAAGGGCCTTGTCGGCAACTTCCTCCGGGTCATCGCCACCAACCGCCGTCTCTTTGTCGTTCCAGAGGTCGTCACCGCCTTTCGTCGGCTGATCGCTGCCCATCGCGGCGAGACCACGGCCGAGGTGACGAGTGCCGAACCGCTGTCCGACGAACACGTCGCAGCACTGAAAGACGCTTTGAAACAATCGCTTGGCAAGGAAGTCACCCTCGACGCCCAAGTTGACCCCACCCTGATCGGCGGACTGATCGTCAAGGTCGGAAGCCGCATGATCGACTCCTCGCTGAGAACAAAACTCAGCTCACTCAAGCTCGCCATGAAAGAGGTCGGCTGATGGAAATCCGGGCCGCAGAAATCTCCGCGATCCTCAAGGATCAGATCAAGAATTTCGGCAAGGAGGCCGAAGTCTCCGAAGTTGGCCAGGTGCTGTCTGTCGGCGACGGCATCGCCCGCATCTACGGCCTCGATAATGTCCAGGCCGGTGAGATGGTGGAGTTCCCGGGCGGTGTCCGCGGCATGACGCTGAACCTGGAGACCGACAATGTCGGCGTCGTCATCTTCGGCACCGATCGCGAGATCAAGGAAGGCGACACGGTCAAGCGCACCGGCGACATCGTCGACGTTCCGGTCGGCAAAGGCTTGCTCGGCCGCGTGGTCGACGCGCTTGGCAATCCGATCGACGGCAAGGGGCCGATCGAGGCCACCGAGCGTCGCAAGGTTGACGTCAAGGCACCGGGGATCATTCCGCGTCGTTCCGTGCACGAGCCGATGCAGACCGGCCTGAAGGCCATCGACGCGTTGATCCCGATCGGCCGCGGTCAACGCGAACTGATCATCGGCGACCGCCAGACCGGCAAGACCGCGGTGGCGCTGGACACGATCCTCAACCAGAAGTCGGTCAACGATACCGACGACGAGTCGCGCAAGCTCTATTGCCTCTATGTCGCCATCGGCCAGAAACGCTCCAGCGTCGCGCAATTGGTCAAGGTACTCGAGGAAAATGGCGCACTCGAGTACTCGATCATCGTCGCAGCGACCGCCTCGGATCCGGCGCCGATGCAGTTTCTCGCGCCTTTCGCCGGCTGCACCATGGGCGAGTATTTCCGCGACAACGGCATGCACGCCCTGATGGTCTATGACGATCTGTCGAAGCAGGCGGTCGCCTACCGGCAGATGTCCCTGCTGCTGCGCCGGCCGCCCGGGCGCGAGGCCTATCCAGGCGACGTCTTCTACCTGCATTCCCGTCTGCTGGAGCGGGCCGCCAAGCTCAATCCCGAATTCGGCGCCGGCTCGCTGACCGCCCTGCCGATCATCGAAACCCAGGCAAACGATGTTTCCGCCTATATCCCGACCAACGTCATTTCGATCACTGACGGCCAGATCTTTCTTGAGACCGATCTGTTCTACCAGGGCATTCGCCCGGCGGTGAACGTCGGCATCTCGGTATCGCGGGTGGGATCGGCGGCTCAGATCAAGGCGATGAAACAGGTTGCCGGTACCATCAAGGGCGAGCTGGCCCAGTACCGGGAAATGGCCGCCTTCGCCCAGTTCGGATCCGACCTCGATGCCGCTACCCAGCGCCTGCTCAATCGCGGCGCGCGGTTGACGGAACTCTTGAAACAGCCGCAGTTCTCGCCGCTGAAAGTGGAGGAGCAGGTTGCGGTAATTTTTGCCGGCGTGAGTGGCTATCTCGACGAACTGCCAGTCAACAAGGTGGGACCGTTCGAGGAAGGGTTCCTGGCGCTGATGCGTTCCGAGCATGCCGATCTGCTTGACGAAATCAGCGAGAAGCAGGAGTTAACCGACAGCAGCCGCGAGCAGCTCAAGTCTGCGGCCGACGCCTTCGCCAAGGTTTTTGCGTGAGGCCTGAAGACAACAGGATGACGGACGTTTAGGCGATGGCGAGCCTCAAGGAACTGCGCAATCGCATCGCCTCGGTCAAGGCGACGCAGAAAATTACCCGCGCCATGCAAATGGTGGCGGCCTCCAAGCTGCGGCGCGCACAAGCCGCCGCGGAAGCAGCCCGCCCCTATTCAGCACGGATGAGCACCGTGCTTGCCAACCTGGCGACAACACTGGCCGGGCGCGCCGACGCACCGCCGCTGCTCGGCGGTACCGGCAAGGACGACACGCATCTGCTTCTGGTCTGCACCGCCGAGCGCGGACTTTGCGGCGCCTTCAACTCGTCGATTGCCCGGCTGGCGCGTGAACACGCGATGCGTCTTGCCGACGAGGGCAAGACCGTCAAGATCCTCTGCGTTGGCAAAAAGGGCCACGACATTCTGCGCCGACAGTTTCCGTCGCAGATCCTTGACCTCATTGACCTGCGAGAGGTCAAGCGCGTCAGCTTTTCCGACGCCGATTCGATCGGGACCCGGGTCCGCGACTTGTTTGCTGCCGGCGAATTCGACGTGTGCACCGTATTCTACGCAGAGTTCAAATCGGTGATTTCACAAGTACCGACCGCACAGCAGCTGATCCCCGCGGAGATATCCGGTCCGGCAGAAACAAGCGGCGACACCAGCGCATACGAATATGAGCCCGACGAAGAGTCGATCCTCAACGTTCTGCTGCCCCGTAATGTTTCGGTGCAGATATTCCATGCGTTGCTCGAAAACGCGGCATCCGAGATGGGCGCCAAGATGTCAGCAATGGACAGCGCGACGCGCAACGCCGGCGATATGATCGATGACCTGACCCTCGTCTACAACCGCTCGCGCCAGGCCCAGATCACCAAGGAACTGATTGAAATCATCTCCGGCGCTGAGGCGCTGTGAGGGCGATAGCCATGGAAACCTCGGCCTACCAGGAATTGGCATCGCTCGAACACCAACACTGGTGGTTTGTCGGCCGTAGGAAGATCATCGATGCCCTGCTCTCGCGTCTATCTCTCAAGGAGGGCGCCCGCATCCTTGAAGTCGGCTGCGGCACCGGCGGCAATCTGGAGATGCTGAACCGGTATGGCAAGCTATACGCGGGCGAGTATAATGACGCGGCACGCGCCGTCGCCCTCGGAAAGAACGTAACCGAGGAGATCGCTCATTGCGAGCTTCCCGACGACCTCCCGTTCGAAGGTGAGCAATTCGATCTGATCGTGTTGTTCGACGTGCTGGAGCATGTCGAGAATGATCGCGCCAGCCTGAAGGCAATCCACCTCCGTCTCAAGCCGGAGGGCTGGCTTGTCATCACCGTGCCGGCGTTCGCGTTCCTATGGTCTGGACATGATGTGCGGCATCATCACTTCAGGCGCTATACGCGCGCGGAACTCGAAGGCTTGCTGGACACGGAAGGTTTCCAGATCGGATATGCCGGCTACTTTGACTTCTGGCTGTTCCCCGTCGTGGCACTCATTCGTTTCGCAAAAAACCTGGCGTTCGGACGCGACCAAGGGCCGAACGACACTGCCATGCCACCACGGGTGATCAATCGGCTGCTGACCTGGCTTTTTTCGAGCGAACGGTATGCAATGGGGCGTTTCAGCCTGCCGTTCGGCGTTTCGTGCATCGTCAGTGCTCGTCCGGTTGTCGGGGCGGCATAGGCGATGCTTAGTCACACAAACAGCGCCAGGCCGGCTCACGGTTCGGCGGCCCGGACCGGTCCTGGTCGATATGGCGCTCAAAACAATCGGCCCTGGTGCCGACTAGTCTGAAGAGGTAGGAACGATGGCGAAAGCAAGCACGGCCAAAGAGAACTTCCCCGGCGTTACCGGGCGGATCACCCAGGTCATGGGTGCCGTCGTCGACGTGCAGTTTCCCGAGAATCTGCCCGCGATCCTGAACGCGCTGGAGACTGACAATAACGGCAATCGCCTGGTGCTTGAGGTAGCACAGCACCTGGGCGAGAACACCGTTCGCACGGTGGCGATGGACACCTCCGAAGGCCTGGTCCGCGACCAGGAGGTGGTCGACACCGGCGAGCCGATCCAGGTACCGGTCGGTGACGAAACGCTTGGCCGTATCATGAACGTCATCGGCGAGCCGGTTGACGAAGCCGGACCGGTGAAGACCCAGCAGAAGCGCGCCATCCACCAACCGGCGCCCGAATATGTCGACCAGTCGACCGAATCGCAGGTCCTGGTCACCGGCATCAAGGTGGTCGACCTTCTGGCGCCATACGCCCGCGGCGGCAAGATCGGCCTGTTCGGCGGCGCCGGCGTCGGCAAGACGGTGCTGATTCAGGAGCTGATCAACAACGTTGCCAAGGCGCATGGCGGCTATTCCGTTTTCGCCGGCGTCGGCGAGCGGACCCGCGAGGGCAATGACCTCTATCACGAGATGATCGAGTCCGGGGTTAACGTCGACCCGGCCAAGAATGACGGGTCAACCGATGGGTCCAAATGCGCCCTGGTGTTCGGTCAGATGAACGAGCCGCCTGGCGCCCGCTCCCGCGTCGGCCTCGCCGGATTGACGGTCGCGGAGTACTTCCGTGATCAGGGTCAGGACGTGCTGTTCTTCGTCGACAACATCTTCCGTTTCACCCAGGCCGGTTCGGAAGTGTCGGCGCTGCTCGGCCGGATCCCCAGCGCTGTGGGTTACCAGCCGACCCTGGCAACCGACATGGGCGCGCTGCAAGAACGGATCACCACGACGAACAAGGGGTCGATCACCTCGGTTCAGGCCATCTATGTCCCGGCGGACGATCTCACCGATCCCGCCCCGGCGACCTCGTTCGCCCATCTGGACGCCACCACGGTGCTCAACCGGGCTATTTCGGAGAAGGGCATCTACCCGGCGGTCGATCCGCTCGATTCGACGTCACGGATGCTCGATCCGCGGATCGTCGGCGACGAGCATTACCAAGTCGCCCGCCAGGTCCAGGAAATCCTGCAGCGCTACAAGCAGCTTCAGGACATCATCGCCATCCTCGGCATGGACGAACTTTCCGAAGAGGACAAACTCGCTGTCAGCCGCGCCCGCAAGATCGAGCGGTTCCTTTCCCAGCCCTTCCATGTCGCGGAAGTGTTCACCGGCTCGCCGGGCGTGTTCGTCGATCTCGCCGACACCATCAGCGCCTTCAAGCGGTTGGCCGCCGGCGAGTTCGATCACCTGCCCGAACCGGCTTTCTATATGGTCGGCACCATCGAAGCGGCGGTCGAAAAGGCCAAGAAACTGGCCGCCGAAGCGGCCTGATGCGATAGCCGCTGCGAGGACGACCCGAAGATGAAGATCCTGTTGCTTGTTCTCGGACTGATCATCGGTGCCGGTGCAGGCTGGTTCACGGCGCCCAAGCCGGCCGCGCAAATGGAGATCGGCCCGGTTTCCGTCGAAGTCGACAAGGATGGCGACGGTGGCTCCGTCACCGCCACCGGCGGCGATGGGAATTCGATCGAGATCGCCGTCGGAGAACAGTCCATGCTCGACGACCGCAACACCCGTACCGGCATTTTCGCCGCAGGCGGTGGCATTATCGGGCTGCTGCTTGGCTTTGTCTTCGGCCGGTCGCGGCCGACTTGAGGTAGATTGTCATGGCCGATCCGTTCCAGTTCGAGTTGGTTTCCCCCGAAAGGCTCCTGATGTCGGAGCCGGTAGACCAGGTGGTCGTCCCCGGCAGCGAGGGCTATTTCACGGTCCTGAAGGGGCACGCGCCTTACATGTCGACGCTCAAGCCCGGCGTTGTGGAGGTTTCCCGTGGCGGCGAAACCGACCGGATATTCGTGCGCGGCGGATTTTCCGACGTCAATGTCGGCGGCCTCACGCTTCTGGCCGAACAGGCGATTCCACTTTCAGAGGTCGACCCGGCCGACCTTGCCCAGGATGTGCAGAACGCCCAGGAAGATGTGACCGATGCCACGGACCCGGAGAAGAAGGCCGAGGCCGAACTCCATTTGCATCAGCTGAAGGAAGTGCAGACCGCGATCATCGGCGGGTGAGCCCGGAACCCTGCCGATCCGCGGTTAAGCCGCCGACAAGTCGCGAAATTCGGCGACAACCTGTTCATAGACCGGCCGTTTGAAAGGCACGATCAACTCCGGCAATTGCGCCAGCTTTTCCCATCGCCATTCGGAAAACTCCGGCTTGTGCCCGTCCCCGGGATTGAGCACGTCGATGTCGGCGTCGTCACCCTCGAAACGCAATGCAAACCACTTCTGGTTTTGGCCGCGATAACGCCCCTTCCACGATTGCCCGACCAGATCCGGTGGCAGATCGTAGGCAAACCATTCCGTCGCTTCGCGGATGAGGCTGGCGTCCCTGACTGAAGTCTCCTCAAACAACTCCCTGAACGCCGCGTCGCGCGGTTCTTCGCCTTCGTCCAGCCCACCCTGGGGCATCTGCCACCAATGCCCGGTCCCCTCGCCTTCGGCGTCAATATCCGAGCGTCTGCCGGTCCAAACAAGACCGTCATGATTGAACAGAACGACGCCGACACAAAGCCGGTAGGGCAGCGATTCGACTGTTGGCTTGGTCAAACAATCACCCCTTTCGCCAGGCCCGCCTGCGTCGGGCGGCCCGGAAGGGCGGAGGTCGAAAGTACCCGGGCGGCGGCGGCCGGGGCCGGGCGTATCGCCGCTCCGCTGCCGGGGTTTGGCTGGGGGCCGAGGATCAGATAAATCGCCGCGCCAACGACAATCACCAGCATTGGTGCAAGGAGGGCGAGGAGCAGCATGATTCGCAACCTCCTCGCCGACGGCTGCCGGTGCGGCCTGGTCAGGTCGTTGGCTGCCATCAACTCTCTTCCAACGTCCCGATGGCATCAGACCGACGGCACCGCACAGTGCCATCGGTCAAATACAAAACCTGCCGCTAGTTCGGGATGCCGCGGCTCGGGTCCGGCGGAAACTCGGCATTGACCTGCAAACCGTTCAGCAGGTCGAGGGCGTAGTTCAGCTGATCGTCCTCTTCCGGATCGAGAGGCACATAGGCCAGCGAACCGGATTCCTC
>JAAEOR010000051.1 GCA_024222895.1 Hyphomicrobiales bacterium
AGCTCTCAGCGGCATTGCCTCGCTATCGCTGTCCGGCAAGCTCGGTGTCGTTACCGCCGAAGAGGCTCCCCATCTCGCCCGGCTGCTGGTCGGTCGATACCTTGCCGGCTGTCATGCCGACACAGGATTACCGGTGCGATAGTTCCGACGCCCCGTGAGACTCAAGACACCGCTGCGTCCAGACCCCTTTTCTTCAACAGCGCATCGGCAGTCGGCATGCGGCCGCGAAACAGCCGGTAGGCTTCGGCCGGATCGCGCCGATTACCGGCCGAGTAGATGCTGTCGTGGAGGCGCGCGGCGACCTCCGGATCGAAGGGATCACCGGCCTCCTCGAACGCAGCGAATGCGTCGGCGTCGAGTACCTCCGACCACAGATAGCTGTAATAGCCTGAGGCATATTGGTCATCGGCGAAGATGTGAAGGAAGTGCGGCAGCCGATGGCGCATGACGATCGCTTCCGGCATCCCGATTGATTCCAGCGCCCTGGCTTCAAAGGCGGCGGCGTCCAGGCCGTCGAGCCCACCGCGGTGGAGGTCGAGATCGAGAAGCGCCGATGCGGTGTATTCGACCGTCGCAAAACCCTGATTGTAGGTGCGTGCCGCCAGGACCTTCTCCACGAGCGCCGACGGGATCGCCTCGCCAGTCTCGTAGTGCACGGCAAAACGTTCCAGGACTTCGGTCTGCAGCAGCCAATGCTCATAAAGTTGAGACGGCAGTTCGACGAAATCGGTCGCCACATGGGTGCCGGACAACAGCGGATAGGTCACATCGGACAGCAGCCCGTGCAGGGCGTGTCCGAACTCGTGGAAGAGCGTCCGAGCGTCATCGATCGACAACAATGCCGGCTCGCCATCCGGCGGCCTGGAAAAGTTCATGACGTTGACAATGATCGGCTGAACGTCACGGTCAAGGCGGTGCTGGCTGCGAAAGTTGCTCATCCAGGCGCCGCCACGCTTTGACGGGCGGGCGAAGTAGTCGGCCATGAACACGCCGATGAACCGGCCGTCGCGATCGCTCGCCGCCCAGCTTCGCACGTCCGGGTGGTAGGTTGGAACGGTATCGACGGAAGCGAACGAAACCCCGAACAGCCGCTCGGCGACCCAAAAGGCAGCGTCAATCATTCTGTCGAGTTGCAGATAAGGCTTCAATTCGGATTCATCAAAGTCAAAGCGCTTCTTTCGAAGGCGGTCGGAGTAAAATCGCCAATCGGCGGCGGCGATATTATGGTTGCCACCATCGTCGGCAACCAGGGCCTGCAGGTCGGCGGACTCCCGCGTGGCAAGGCGCACGCCAGGCTCCCAGACGGTCCGCAGCAGGTCGGCAACCGCCTGAGGGGTCTTTGCCATGGCGTCGTCCAGCGTGTAATCGGCATGGCTGTCGTAGCCGAGCAATTCGGCCCGCTGGTTGCGCAATGCAACGATCTCGGCGATCAGCGCTCCATTGTCGTGAGCGTTGTCATTGGCTCCGCGGTTGGTCCACGCCGCGAACGCCGTTTCGCGCAGATCCCGCTGGGTCGAGAACTGGAGGAACGTTTCGACGCTCGACCGCGCCAGCGTCACTACCGAAACGTCCTCCAGGCAACGATCCGTTGCCGCCTGCGCCGCAGCAGCGCGCGCCCAGTCCGGCAGGCCGGCGAGATCCGCTTCACTCTTGAGTTCCATTGTCCACGCGGACTCATCGGCGAGCACGTTCTGGCTGAACAAGGTACCAAAAGTGGCAAGGCGCTCGTTGATGTCGGCGAGGCGCCGTCTGCCATCCTCGTCGAGACCCGCGCCGGAGCGGGTGAAGTTGGTGTGGTATCGGTCGAGCAGGCGGCGCTGCTCGTCATTCAACCCGGTCTGGTCACCGGTCCACACCTTCCTGATCCGCTCGAACAGCGCCTGATTGAGGTGGATGGTGTCGGAATGGCGGGCAAATAGAGGCGCCATGTCGCGCTCAATCGCCTGCAGAGCTTCGTTGGTGTCCGCTCCGGTCAGGCCGAAGAAAATGTGCGCGACCCGGGAAAGCGCCAGGCCCGGCCGCTCCAGTGCGACGAGTGTATTGTCAAAAGTCGGCGCAGCCGGATTGGCAGCAATGGTATCAATCGCGTCGAGATGGTCGGCCATCACCGCCTCGAATGCCGGCCGAAAATGCTCCGGCCGGATCGCGTCAAAGGGCGGCGCGCCATGGGGCGTCTCCCATTCGGTGAGCAGGGGGTTGGGCGCGACGGCCGTCATTGGAACTCCTGTATGCTTCGTCCCATATAAGCGATCGCGCCGCGATCAGGGAGTGGTGGGCCGTATCGGTCGTGACGCGAGCTCGCGGGTGACCTGATCAAGCGCCGCCGCGAGCTGCGGATCGGCGCCCGCCGCATAAGGTACCTTGAACGGGACGAAGATATCCGGCTCGACGCCGACTCCCTCAAGGCGCGCTCCGTCAACAAACACATCCGCAACCGCGACTTCGAGCAGACTGTCGTCGGGCAACAGGTAGGCGCGACCGGCGACGACATCTGCGGCGGTCGGCGTTCCGAGGAGCGTGATATCGTTCATCCTCAGTGCGTGAGCCAGGACTTCCATACCGCTGCGGGTGCCCTCGTCGATAATCGCGACGATCGGTTTGCGCCAACGGCTGTGGACGATGGAGGTTTCGCCGTCCCGGCCGATCATGGTCATGTCCGGCGCCCCGCCGACAAAACTGTTGGCGGCATCCGGCGGCGCTCCGCCCCAACGGCTTCGCAGGTCGAGAATCAGGGCATCGGCTCCAGCCAGCGGTCCCGCCAGCGACTCCTCGATAACGCCGCGCACCCGCCGGTCGGTGTAGGCCCACAGGCGCATGTAGCCGATGGCGTAGCCATTGTGCTCGACAAGCTCCACGCTTTCTTCGATGGCGGAGACCAGGCTGTCGCCGGGCGACAGCGCCTCGACCTGCACGGCGATGTCGATCGGCATTTCGCCCGGGGCGCGGCGCACGTTGACGACGGCCGTCTTGCCCGCCTTGCCCCGGAAAGAACCGACCTCGGCAAATGGTACATCATCGACCAGGAGTACCTCGTCGCCGACCATGAGTCCGGCCCGATCCGCAGGGCCACCGTCATAAACGTCGGTGACAAAAACCCGCCCGTCGATCGCGGTGCTGGCAACGCCGATGCCGACGTAAGTGACCCTGCCGCGCGGTGGAAACAGGCGTCGCATATTGTCCCGCAGGCCGAAGCGAAACACATCCACCAGCTCGAAATAGTCCACTTGATCAGGGGTGAAATGGCCGACATGCGAGCTGTCGAGGCTTTCGAGAACGAAATCGATCGCATCGTCGCGCACGGCCGAATCGGCTTCCGCGAGATCCGGCAAACTGGCCAGTACCAATCCGACCGCGTCATGGAACGCCTCGAGACCATCAGGGTCGTAGAAATGCCTCTCGACCAGCGCGACCGAACGGTCAAAGACCGGATCGTTCGAGCGCGATGCGGTTTCAGCGAACCCGACCGAACCGGCCAACAACAGGGCGGCCACACCGACCGCGGCAATTCCTGGAGAGATTGTCATGCAAATGGGCCCTTCCAGCGAGAGAAAAGCCACCCGCCATAAGCTAACACGGTGAACCGGCATCGTGTCGAGGGTGTCGGCCGGGCAGTTGACCTGAGCGCTTGTTGTCGTGATGAACTGTGGTTTTCTGAGGAACAAGACTGAAGGAGACCTGCAATGGCGGGCTGGCCGAAATACGGTAGGATCAATGGCCCGGTTGTGATGATCGGTTTCGGCTCGATCGGTCGAGGGACCCTGCCGCTGATCGAGCGGCATTTCGACTACGACCCGGCGAGCATGATCGTCATCGATCCCGACGACTCCGGCCGGCAGCTGCTGGACGATCGCAACCTTCGTTTCGTTCAGGAAACGGTTACGCCGGACAACCACCGCAACCTGCTGACGTCCGTTCTCGGCGAAAGCGACAATCCGGGCTTTTGTGTCAATCTGTCGGTCGACACGTCGTCACTTGAAATCCTCCGCCTATGCCGGGAGCTGGGCGTCCCCTATGTCGACACCGTCGTCGAGCCGTGGCCGGGATTCTACTTTGATGCCGGCGCGCCGGCAGAGTCGCGCACCAACAACGCGCTGCGGCATACGGTAAGACGGGAAAAGCAGGAGAACCCTGGCGGCACAACTGCGGTCTCCTGCTGCGGTGCCAATCCGGGCATGGTTTCCTGGTTCGTCAAACAGGCGCTGGTCAACATCGC
>JAAEOR010000052.1 GCA_024222895.1 Hyphomicrobiales bacterium
CGGAAGCGTTGTCGAACCGAATACATGGTCTCGAACTCGCAATTGATATTATCGGCTCGACAGAAAAAGTGGAACTCCCGGTCAAAAGGACTCCGCCCAAGAACACCACAGCGCTGGTTCGAAGCAAGATTGCTGTCATCCGGGCGGTGTTGGCCGCATCACGAAGAAGTGGATTGAGTGTTTCCGGTGTGGTCGAAGCCGCGAAGGCGCAGGGCGTCAGTCTAAAGAAAACGTCTGTTGGATCGGTGTTAAGCCGGATGAAACATAAGGGTGAAGTTACCCATATAGATGGTCGATATCACCTGATCGGTCAAAACTAGCGCAGTTCGTTGCGTGGTTTGAGTTTCGACTCAAGGCGCTGGCATTGTCACTGGTTTCCCCGTCGACTCGACAACGGCGTTGCGATCGCGTCCGGCGAAACGGTCAGGTCCTTTTTCAAATCCGAATCAGTGCCGTGCCCACGAACTCGTGATTAAGGCCGAGGCCATGGCAATCCGCGTGTCCAGATATGTGGGGCGAGATCTTCACTGGCGCTCCGACGCCCGATAGCCACGCCACGATTCTTCGAAATCAATCCAGACATTGCCGCCATGGTCCTCCGGCGGTACCGGTGCCGACCACAGGCGCTCGGACAACTACAGGTCGATCAGGCCCAAATGAATGGCCTTGGCGACGGCGTGGGTCTTGTTGCCGGCATTCATCTTTTCGATCGCCTTTTTGGTGTACCAGCGCACCGTTTCTGTTGCGATGGACATAATTTCAGCTGTGTCAGAAGCCGTCTTTCCACGCGCCGCCCATGCGATCACTTCGCGCTCTTTATCGGTTATCCGCATTTTGTGGGCATTGATACGTGCGACTTCGAGGGTCGCCGGCCCCTCCTCCACTGTCATGCGTAGCTCAATCAACCGCTGCATCCAATAAACCAGAACCAAATGCAATTCGCGGGCGCAATCGTCTCTAACTTTAGTGAAGTCGGAAACGGAATCTTTCCACATCAGGACGCAATTACTTGAGTGTAGACGCCCAAGGGAATCAACAAAATGAAATGGAACATCGAGTCCCTGCTGAAACCCATGATCGGTCGCCGCCTCCATCACCTGCAAAGCGCCAGGCTTGCGTTGACCGGACCGTACTGGAAGCGGCACGCGGCCCCAGTCAAATGGTCGGTTGGTGCGCCGAGCCATGCTCAAACATTCGTCAACGTGAACGAAGTCGTTCGACACATACTCCCTTTCCCAATCGGCGCCCGTTGTCCCGACGTAAAAGGGTTCATCGGAATACGCCTTGCCGATGTCAAGGAAGCAGTAGGAGTGAAAGCCGTAGGATTCGACGATCCGCTGGAGGGTGACCTCAAGGGTCGCCTGATCTCCGCATCCCTCAATTGCCGCAATGTTTTCGTCAACAGTCACCGCAAAAACCCCTCGTTTTTGGGGGTACCTTTCGCCGCAATTTTTCGTCACAGTCGCAAATCAACGGAGATCAAACCGTGATTGGGGCGCGGCGGAGGTTAACCGCCTTCCTCGGAACGCAAACGGACGACCCTCAGTTTGTATCAAATATTCTGAGATTTAGGAAGCGGGTGTTTGTTGATTCTTTAGGTTGGGATTTGACGGTGATTGACGGCAAGGAATGTGATGAGTTTGACAGCGGGGACGCGCTTTACTGTGGCGTCCTTGCCGATGGCGAGATTGTCGGCTGCTTCAGAGCGCTGCGATGCGATCGTCCATATCTAAGCAAAGAGAAGTTTCAGCACCTTGCAACTTATCGTAACTATCCGAGCCATCCGTTTGCATGGGAAATCTCACGATTTGCGGTATCTGAGCAAAGTAGAAACTTTGAAATCTGCCTTGTTAACTATGCCCTGATGTTCTACTTAGCAAGACAAGAGGGGGCAGTTTCGCTTGTTGCTTTTTGTGACATCTCGCATGAGCGCCTGTTGTCGCGGCTCGGCATCGTTACTGAGCGTTTTGGCGATCCAGCAGATATCGGGGAGGATGGTTTGGGGCGCCCGATTCGCGTTGTCGCGGGCGAAATTCCGGTTTCGAAACAAAATGGCCATACCTATCGCAAGATGATGCGTTTGGTCGAAACAATGGAGGTTGTCAATGGCACTGCCGTTGTCGGACGTCCGCGCGTTTCAGCGTGATCCGCTGGCCCTCGTCGCAGATCGTGCTGCGAGCGCCGACTTGGGTTTTGTGCCGCTATATTTGACGCTTCGGCCGGTTTGGCTCGCGACGGATCCGTTAATCGCGACGTCGGTACTTAAGGCAAAGACAGATGACGTCGACAAGGGCAAACTCGTTCAGCGTTTGCGGCCGATCATGGGTGAGAGCCTTTTGACAAATGTTGGCGACGGCCACGGTCGGACCAAGACGGCGGTTCATCGGCACGTTCAACGGAACGCAGCGGTTGCCAATCTTGAAGGGATGCTTGCGGCGATCAACCACTGCGTCTCCCGTGTCGCAGTAGACGGGTATTATGACTGCGAATCGGTATCAGCGCCGCTTGCTCTTCAGCTCGGTTGCATTGCGCTCTTTGGTCACGAAGTCATTACCGTGGCGGATCGAGTCGCGCTCATCTCTGCGGTTAGAGCTGTCGAAGCAGAACTTGCGGATGACATGTTTCGTATGTTTCCAAGTCCGCCATGGAGAGCGCGTGAACGGGAGACGAGACTGGCTCATGCCCGGTCGATCGTCGATGAAGTTGTTTCCCGCGCCCGGCGCTCCAAAATCCGCTCGCCCATCATGTTGTCGCTTGAGAGCGCCGGTCTCACAGATGAGCAGATAAGCGCAGAAATCCTGGGTTTGCTTATCGCAGGACACCATACGACCGGCGCCACGATCTCCTGGATCGCGCAGCATCTGGCACTCGACCCGACGATTTCCGACATGATCGCGTTAGAAGCGGACGCGATGCTCGATTCCCTCGAGGCCGGGGATGCCGGCGCCCTGCGGCGTGCGCCGCTGAGTCTAGCCTTTGTCCGCGAAATCCTGAGGCTCTACCCGGCCGGCTGGTGGACGTCGCGGGAGGTGATGGGGAAGGTCACCATCGGCGGCAAGACATTTCGGGCAGGCGACGTCATCATGGTCAGTCCCTGGCAGCTCCACCGCGATCCGCGCTTTTGGGAAGAGCCGGATGTCTTGAAACTCGACCGCGACTTCACGGCCGACGCATATATGCCCTTTGGTGTGGGCCCCCGCTCATGCATTGGTCAGAGCATCGCATGGTTTGAGTTACAGTTGGTCACATTGCAGCTAAGTTCTGCGTTTACATTCTTACAAGCAGCAAACGAGGGACCCGCATTGCCGCGACCTTCAGTGACGCTGCTTGCTCCCGACCTTCGGTTCAAGGTGCACCCGCGCCGGCAATCGGTGATGTGGGATAGGGAGAATGTTGCGTGAAAAGGCCCGGGTTGGCTGGGTGATAATGGGGACGCAATCTTGGAGAGATGCGATGCAGGCGACGAAAGACTTAACATCTGAAGAACTTGCGGGGTCAGGCGTTCAGCGACTGATCGAGGAGAGAAAGAACCTATTTGCGGATCTTGAAGCTTGTCGCAACAAGATCGCTGGACTTGATATTGCGATCCAGCTCCTAACCAATGGGTCTTTGGTGGAGAGCGCCAGTACCGCCCCCGCGAGGCAGGTAGGGGTGACTGAGGTTTTGGTCAGCCTCCTCGAGGAGGCTGGATCCGAGGGGCTCTCGGCCAAGGAGTTGACTAAACGCGCCGGACAGAGGGGACGTCCGGTGAAGAGACAGTCAGTTTCGTCGCTTCTGAGCCGATTGAAACGTGAAGGAACATTGGTTTACGAAAACAACCGCTACAAGCTGCCTGAGGGCGATAGTTTTGAAGCGCCTGGTAATCTCGCTGACGTGCACACCATCGCGGCCTAACGGTCATCACCGAGCGGACGCGATCCCGGTCGATATGGGAGCGTCCGCTACGGCAACCAGCAGACATGTTGCGAGCAGAGTCCGGCGCTGTGACATTGATGAATGGCAGGCGAGCTTGAATGAAGGAAAAGCAAAACCTCGAAATTCCCAAAATCCGACCGGCATTGACGATCGGGGCGATATTTGCGACTAGATAAACAAGTCGCGTTCCGTCAATCCCGGTGAAGGTTCGAACCGCGCCCTTTGAGC
>JAAEOR010000053.1 GCA_024222895.1 Hyphomicrobiales bacterium
ATCAGCCCCCGATTCGTGAAGCCGTATATCAAGGGCAACAAGAACGACTACAACGATGCAGAAGGGATTTGTGAAGCCGTGGGACGCCCGAACATGCGCTTTGTCACGGTCAAGGGCATCGAGCAGCAAGACCTCCAAGCGCTGCACCGGATTCGCCAGTCGGTGGTCAAGCAACGTACGGCGCTGGCCAATCAGATCCGCGGGCTGCTCGGAGAGTATGGGATCGTTGTTGCCCAGGGGATAAGCCAGATCCGCCTCCGGATTCCCCAGATTCTGGAAGATGCAGAAAACGGTCTAACGGATCGATTTCGGGGCTGGCTTGCCGAGTTGTTAGAGGCCTTTCGCGCGCTGGATGAACGCATCAAGAAGTACGATCGGGAGATTCAGCGTGAACATGCGGGCAATGAAGTCTGCCAGCGGCTCAGCGCCATAGAAGGCATTGGTCCACAGAGCGCCACGGCGGTCGTGGCCAGCTATGGTGATGGCAATCAGTTCAGCGATGG
>JAAEOR010000054.1 GCA_024222895.1 Hyphomicrobiales bacterium
ATCTGGCTCACGCCGAACTTTCATATCGAGCCATTTTTCCCGGATGACAGTATTCGGCCCCTGAGATTCCACTTTAGCCTTGCCAACGTTCCAAGCCTCTATCGCGGGCAGCTTGATGATCCGGAAGCCTGCCCGTCGGCACAGTGGGTTACCGAAACATTCAACACACGTGCCCTGCGCCCGTACTACTTCCTTTCGCTCAATCGGGTTCCACGTCCGGCTCGGTTGTGCCTCGGATTGTGGCTGCACAAGATGGGGCTTCTCGACAAAGGGTTGATCTCGCTACCACAGGTGACAAAGCAGCGTGTCCTGTCGCGTCGGAAGGGGTTCAATCGTGGTCTGGAACTCACCAGGGAGCCTTTTGCGGCACTGTTTGCCGACTATGGCAGTCTTTGTGCGCGCCTGCCATTGAACATCGATCACGACTTCAGTGCAGCCAAGTTCACGCCTCTCGGCAAACCGAATGTCGGCGACTTCAACAAGCTGAGCGCCTGGATGTACAAGACGAGCTATTTCAGCATCGTCACCGAGACGAATTTCGATTCTGGACCGCTTGCGCGATTCACTGAAAAGACATGGAAGCCGATCATCAGCTTTCATCCCATTCTGCTGTTTGGCAGCCCGGGATCTGTCGTCGAATTCAGACGACTCGGGTTTGAGTCTTTCGCGCCGATGATCGACGAACGCTACGATGAGATCTCCGATCCCAATCATCGTATGGTTTGTCTGTTCGAGGAGATCCGGCGGTTGACCCGGCTGACCCCGGAAGACCTCGATGCCGAATACAGAGGCCTTTGGCCGGTGCTCCAGCACAATCGCCGTCACGCCTTTACAGCGGCGGCGGATGAAAAGGCGAAATTGATCTCCAACCTTGCCGCAATAGCTGCCGGTCGCCCGTCGTCTGTTCACGGCGGAAACACCCTTTAAAAGAGCCTAGCGTTTCCGAGACTTTGGTTTGTATTGGTTTTCGATGAAATAGGTGTTTTGTCGGCCCAAGCTGCCCTCTAATCCGACGACGTTTTGCCGCCGTTGCACAACGCCGTCCTTGGTGAGACGGACGCCGACCAATGTTGCCGGGCGGGGGCCTATTGCGAAGAAGCGGCGCGGATCGTCGCCCGCCACCACAAACGAAGCCGTCATGCTGGTAGCGTTGGCTTTCGCTTCGCCGAATAACTTGATTGCCTTGCGCGGGAAGAAGGTCCTCACGCTTGTCCAGATGTCCACTTCGTACCGCGTCGCGGGCGACCCAGGCGCGTTACCGGTGAAGTCAAAGATCAGATGCGTTTTACTGCCGATCCGTCCAGCGTTCATCCCGGCATGGATCGGAGCGAACCGGTTGCTTCTCCGTCCGATTTCGGCGGGTTTTAGCAGCCATCCGGAGGTCGACAGAAAAAGCCCTTCGGGACCGAAGCGCACCTGGCGTGGATTGGCGCCCCCGTCGATCTCAATCGAGAGGAGAATGTCACTGCCACTCGGCGAGCGAAATCTCAAGCCGCCGGTGGTTTTCTCAACAAGCGCGCCGGACACTTCAAACGCACTCTCGGCTGTCCAAGCCGCAGCCAATCCTTCGGGGAGCTTGCTGCGGCCAAGCATCAGGGGTTGACCGTCGGTGGCCATCGCCCGGATCACATAGGATCCTGCCGGCGCGTCGGTGAAGTCGAGGTGGAAGCGGTCGGATTTGGTCTCCTGCCAGAAATGGAGACCGGGGTTCCCGGCTGGTGGCGGCGCGCCGGCGGCGAATGTGTCCGTCCGCTCGACGATTTCCACGATCTGATTGGCCGGGATATCTGTATGGACTTGCTCCCGCCCGTCGGGCCAACGGACGCGGATTTCGTCAACCGTGTCGTTCCCCGCGAGGCCGAAGTGAAGACGGGAATGGTCCTGGGTCTTAACGTGCATGCCATTGGTCTGGGCGCGCATCTGGGTCACGCCGCCGGTGGTCACCTTCACGGTTGCGCCGATGGCATCGAAGTTCGATCCAACCCCCTGCAAATCAACGGCGACCCAGTTGTTTTGATTGCCGTCATTCCGCAGCAGTTGGTATCCGCCAGTCTCCCCAGTGACAAACTGACCCGGTCCACCGCCGCTGCCGATCATCAGATCGAGAAATCCGTCAATGTCATAGTCGGCAGTGCTGACAGTGTAGTCGATGCCCGGGTGTAAATTGGGGCGTTCGGTGACGGTGAAATGTCCCGACCCGTCATTCTCAAAAACCATGCTGGGACGGTTCCCCACCCAATCGGCACCGAGAACAAACAAATCGAGGTCCATGTCGTTGTCGAAGTCACCGACCGCGATACTTGCCACCGACATATGGGCGGAATCAGGGAGGTGATCGACTGGCGACAATCCCGACGCGGTACCGCCAAGGAGAGCGATACGGGGCGCATGGTTGGTCCACCGGACCGGCTCGGTGAGCGGCTCGACGCCGCGAACGGCATGGATTGTATAGAACTGGACCGCATACCGGTCCGGTGCCTTGCGTTCCTGAAGCGTCCATTGCTTGGCTGCAGAATCGTACCAGATGGTGGTTCCCGGAAAAATTTCCGCCGGCTTCCCCCAAGCCCGCTCGTCGCTTGTATCGAGGCTGAAGACGGATACCTCCGGATGCCAGCCGGTCGATCCGATATGAATGTCGCTGAAGTCCCTGGCGCGAAAGTAACTGAGATCGAAGTCGACCTTGCCGCTTGCCTTGAACTCGAAAACGAAATCGGCCGTGTCGCCACCGACACTGGCGACAAGCCTTACGGTGTCATAGTCGACCTTGCGCCAGGCGATCGAAGCATCGCCGGTGCCGCCGACAACGTCGAAATAGCCGTCATTATCAAAATCGGCGACATGAACATCCGCAGGCTTGCCCGCTAATTCGACCGGGGTTGCGGTGTAGGTCCCATCTTCCTGCGTAAGAATATACGCGCCATCCCGCGAGTCGTGTACAGCGACTAGGTCGACATCACCATCCTGGTCGATATCCACCGGTATCGCGGCGGCGAGACCGCCATCGGTATTTTTGACGAGGGTCGGATCATCGACAAAGGTCTTGCCGACGCGACGCAATATCGTCGATCCAAAGGTTGCGTCCGACCGGGGAGCCGCACCGTGAAAAAAGTCGAGCCGCCCGTCGCCGTCGGCGTCAAACCATGCCGGTGAACGGCCCCGAGACTGCGCATATTGAACCCGATACTTCTCGGCCTTGTCGACCAGCGTGCCATCCTTGTTGACTAGGAGGCGATTCACGATACGGGGTGAAATCCTAGTTGCATTTCCGGCGGCACCGCCGACCAGTTCCACTATGTCCTGATCAAAATCATTGTCGAAGTCGGCCCACGCTGCACCGTGTTTGTCGAAACGGTTCTCGATCGCCTGAACGCGAAAGCGCTCGGCCTTGTCGTTGAGCCAGATTGTCGATTCGTCATTGACGTGGTGATTGGCGTAAAGATCGGGCAATCCGTCGTCGTTCAAATCACCCCAGGCATTGCCGTGGGTTGAGCCATGATATTCGAATCGGCCGTCGTGGCCGCTGAGCAGGCTCGAACGATCCGTGAAGGCTATTCCGGGTGGCGGCTGCGCGGCGACCTCGGGGAGCCAGACCACAACCGCAACCAATGCGAACGCGGCTAGAGGCCGGAGCCACATCGGGGGCAACCACCACCGCGATGCGGATACGCGGCGTCGTCGGACCATCAATGAATTCACTCCGCGTCGGTGGGCGTGTTCCAACCAGGCCTTTTACACCCGTTTGCGGCTGCAATAAAGTGATCGCAACCAGGGACGGCCGGCCTCAGGTAAGGGCTTTGTGCGTCGCAGATTTGCAGGAATTGGCGACGGCAGCCATATGACCGCTTAACCGCGAATGCCAGACAAGGAAAACCCAGTGACCGTGGTCTCAGAGAGCTCCCGAGGCGCGTTTTTAAGCGTCGTCGTGCCAGTATTGAACGAGGAAGACACTATCGAGCCCTTTTGGTCGCGAATGCGGGCGATCCTCGCCAATCTGGAAGTTGCTTGGGAGATCATCTTTGTTGACGATGGAAGTACCGATCGGACAATACCGGTGATACTTCAAGTATTCGCTGGGCAAACCAACGTAAGAATAGTCAAACTTTCGAGGAATTTTGGCAAGGAGGAAGCGCTAACTGCAGGGTTGACCTATGCCGCGGGGCAGGTCGCCTGTATTATCGACATCGACCTGCAAGACCCGCCAGAGTTGCTCCCTGAGATGATTGAGCGTTGGCGCGCTGGCGACGACGTGGTGGTTGGCGTCAGATCGAGTCGCGCGAGCGATACGCGTTTCAAGAAAGCATCCGCCACGGCCTTTTATGCGGTTTACAATAGAATGAGCGACGTCCCGCTCCCCGCCAATATGAGCGATTTCTGCCTGATCGATCGCCGTATTATGGAATTTGTCGTTGCTCTGCCGGAACGGAGCAGGTTTACCAAGGGCCTCCTTTGGTGGCCGGGTTTCTCGCGAACGGTTATCCAATATCCACGAGCCAGTCGCATCGAGGGAGATTCCAAATATAGCTATTTAAAGTTATGGAATTACGCCATTGACGGCTTGACCTCGTTCTCGAGTGTCCCGTTGAGAATGTGGACATATGTCGGCCTGCTTATTGGCGTTGTCGGGATAATGTACGCAGTATATCTCGTTGTCCGTACGAGTATATTTGGTGTTGATGTGCCGGGTTATGCGTCGATAATGATAGCGGTTTTGATATTGGGCGGAATCCAGCTGGTTAGTTTGGGAATGTTTGGCGAATATCTTGGTAGAATGTTCGTAGAGCTTAAGGGTCGCCCGATATTTCTTGTTGATAAAGTGATTGAGTTATCGTCAAGGCCCGATGACACCACAGGTCGGCAAACATGGTGATAGATTTAGCCCGATTTGGGATAGTCGGTCTCGGAGCGACTGCCGCGCATTACATATCGGCACTGATTGCATCGCGATTTATCGACATATTTATTGCGAATATCATTGGATTTGCATTTGGATTCGGGATTTCCTACGTCGGACATCGATTGTATACCTTTCGATCGGCCGCGCGGCACCGTTCGGCGGTCCCCCGTTTCCTGATCACGTCGTTGTCCGGCCTGGCGGCCAGCACCGTCGTTCTGTTCATTGCGACATCCCTGGCTCTGCCCGTCTGGCTGGCGCTCGTTTTCTCGATCGGGGTCATTCCCATTGTGACGTTCTTCCTGCTTCGGTCTTGGGTATTCAAGCAGCGCTCCGGCGTCGGGGTCACCTCCCGAACTCCGGGATGACCGAACTCAGCCTTGCCAGCATCGACTGGCTCCGGGCCAACATCGTTTGGTTTACCATCGTTCTCGCCCTGTCGTTTGCCGCCGTTCCGGCACTGCTGGCGCGGCGAGACAGGGACAGTGCCAGCCGGTCCGCAACGTTGGTATTTCCCTTGAACATGTCGCCCTGGACAGGCGTGTTGATCGGCGCCGCGATTGTCGCCTGGATGGCGCTTTCGGTAGCGTGGGAGGATTTCACCTATTGGGACAATGGAATCTTCTTCGGTCCGCTGCGTGGAGACACCCAATACTATCCGCCGCCGATCTGGCCGCATGGCGGTCGGTTCTTTCCGCTTTCGCATCAAGAATTCGCCTGGCAATCAATCGTTGACGGTAGCGGCGTATTCTATCACCTAGTCGCCAGCCTGCAGCTGATTATCGCGTGTCTCGCCGCTACAGCCGTCACTGGCGCGCAGAGAAATCTGGCGATTTTGCTGATTATCGGTCTCGTCGGCGCCCCATCGATCGCACATGTTTTCCTTGGCCTAATCTATCCCGAACGCAACACAATATTTTTGTTTTCTATTCATTTCGTCTTTCTTCTCAATTACCTCAAAGGAGGAAATCATTGGTCGATTCTTATAGCAATCGCCGTCGCGTTACCGACAATTTTCTACAAGGAGACGTCCTTTATAATTCCAGCGGTGATGGGGTTCGTGTTGGTCACCGCCGCAATAGGCCCAGCGAATTTAATAGGTGGGGCCATTGGGCGCCGCCGCCTGCTCATCGCCGGCGTTCCATTGATGGCGATGTCAATCGCATTCATTCTGTATTATGTAGTCGGAATAAGTACCATAGTAGATACATCATATGCAACGGTTCGTTCTAGAAGTATCGAGGAAATATTTTATAATATTGCGACACAGTCATGGGGCTGGTTGTTATTGTTATCTATTTGTACTCGAGTATGGGTCGTGGTCCGCTATAAGCGAGGGCTTGATCCGTTCTGGGATGGTATGGCCTTGGCGGCGCTCGTCTATGCGTTGTCGTTTGTTGTCTTGCAATTGATAAATACCCAATACATGGCACCCGTGGCCTTTATTGCCTGGATCTATTCGGTACGCTTGGCGATTGAAGTTGAGTCTATCTTCAATCGACAGCTTGGCCATCGGTTTTTTGTTGGCGCTCTTGCATTGGCGGCGGTTCTTCAGCTGGGTCCGACTGTCAACAATATCCAAAAGAGAAAAGAGCTGATTCATTCCAAAGCATCTGCCGCCCGTTTCGTGGCCAACTATGCTCTGGCCAGTGACGTCGGCACGCCCGGGCGGCCCTTGTACCTTCACCCGCTGCCGGGAAGGAAATTCAGTGGCGGCTTGTTTGGCGGATTTGTGGAGGCCAAATACGGCACACATGTCGTTGTCGTTGTTCCGGGCGGCCCGCCGGACGAGCTGCAGCCTTGCCTGGGGGTGACCCCGGTGCTGTGCGACCCGGATCATCCGATTGAGCCGGGTGAACTCGTCATTGCGCTCGGTCCGGGGCAAGCCAACCGCCTATCCGATAGGCCGGACCTTCGGCTGGTTTTCACCTCGGAGGGCATCGGCTTCTGGCGAAACCGCCAGCGAGTGAGCGTCTTCGTCGCCGAGTGAAGTGATCACCGCCTCGTTCAGCTCAGAGCGGATCGGAAGCGGTCATCGATTGTCCGACCACGGCGCTCCCTTGGTAAACAAACTGGACGACCTCAGTCTGCTCGCACGCCTGTGTTGCTGCGAACCTGCTGTTCTATCCAAGCGTAGGTCATTTCCAGCCCCGCCACCAGTGACTGAGAGGGCGCCCAACCAAGCGCCTCTGAAATCAACCGATTGTCGGAGTTTCGGCCGCGGACCCCCAGGGGGCCCGGCACGTGGTTCTTGTGCAACGTCTTTCCAGCGATGTCGCTCACCAGGTCCACCAACTCGTTGATCGTCACCTGCTCGTCCGACCCGATGTTTACGGGCCCCTCGAAGCTCGAGCGCGTCAGGCGCAGTGTCCCCTCCACGCATTCGTCGATGTACAGAAACGAGCGAGTCTGCTTGCCGTCGCCCCAGATCTCAATCTCGCCGTTGTCGCGAGCCATTGCTACTTTGCGGCAGATGGCCGCCGGTGCCTTTTCCTTGCCGCCTTGCCAGGTTCCCTGCGGCCCGAAGATATTGTGATACCGGGCGACCCGATTTCGCATGCCGTGATTGCGGTTATAGGCGATATAAAGACGCTCTGAGAACAGCTTCTCCCAGCCATACTCACTGTCCGGCGCCGCTGGATAGGCCGAGTCCTCCGCACAGTTCGGACTATCCGGATCCGTCTGATTGTAAGCTGGGTACATGCACGCGGAGGAGGAATAGAAGACCTGTTTGATGTTTCGCTTGTAGCAGCGGTCGAGCACATTGAGATTGATTGTCGCCGAATTGTGCATGATATCGGCGTCATGTGCGCCAGTGAAGATATAGCCCGCGCCGCCCATGTCAGCGGCGAGTTGGTAGACCTCATCGAAAGGGCGATCGACCGCTCGTTCGCAGACCGACTGGTCGCGGAGATCGCCGATAATGAAGTCGTCGGCTTCGGTATCGGCAAAGTCGGAGAATTTCAGGTCGACGCCACGCACCCAATTCCCTTCAGCCTTCGTTCGGCGCACCAGATGCGATCCGATGAAGCCGCCGGCGCCGCAAACCAAAACCTGCCTAGACTCAACCATACTTTCTTAGCCACCCGTGTTTACCAATCGCTCGTTCGACATGCTATCAACACGCCCGGCGGCCCGCGTGCAACTGATTTTCCACGGGCCCGGCTATCAGCAACCTGTCCGGGTCTTTTGTGGCTCCTATCGGGAAGACCGGGACTCTGGTGCGCTGCATTTGAACGACGGAAGAAAGATGATAAGAATCTATGTCCATATCGGCCTGACCAAAACTGGCTCAACAACTATTCAAGATCTATTTCTCAATAACCGTCCGCTGCTGCGCTCGCGAGGCATCGTCTATTACAACGATAAATCCAGGAATTTTTCGACTAACGATTTTCCCGCCGCCCTCGACGAAAAGTTTTATCTCGAACGATATATGCGCTTGCGTGGACTCTACAAAGACGAGATCCTTAAGAAAAAGCACCAAAACGAAGTTTTTAAGCATATACGCAAAACCATTCGACGAAACAAATCTGCAAAAATAGTCATTTCAAGTGAGGTGCTCTCGGCGATAAAGCCCCAATCCGTCAAAAAGCTAAAAAAATTCCTAGTAAAGTGTTGTAAAGACGAGGAATTCTCAATTCGCATCATCTGCTATGTTCGCGAGCCAGTGAGTTGGTTTACGTCAAGCTTCCAAGAAGAAATCAAGGCGCGAGGCCGTACGATCGACAACCCGATCGACGTAAAGGTGCCGTTTCGCTTTTACTTGCGAAAATATATTAATGCTTTCGGTATCGAGAATGTCGATGTCCGCGAATTTAACCCGAATCAATTTGCAGAAGGCTCACTTATTGCTGACTTTTTCGAGGCGATTGGCGAATCATCTGTAAATATCCACGATTTTGATTATCAAACTCAAAACGAATCCCTCTCACTCCAGGCAGCAAGGATTATCAGCGAATTCAATGCTGTACACCCCTTGTATGTCGGCGAGGACTTGAATCGAGCCCGGGCACTTGGACTCCATAAAGTCTTTGGTGCCATCGCCGGAGACAAATTTGCGATACCGCGATCGATGCAAAGGGAGGTGGCCGCCGCCAACAAGCATGAGGTTGCATGGCTGCGATCGGTCACAGGTAGATCTGTTTTCAATAAGAAGTATAATTCTAGCCCAAGAAAAATAGCCGTTGAATACAATTCGCAGTCACTGCTGGCGCTTGCGGAGCTGATTAACAATACACTGCTTGAAGCTCAACGACTTCGCGCCATAGTAAAATACTATCGGGGAATTGAACTTGACGCGGCCAATCAAAGAGAAAAGGCGCTCTTGAGCTATCAGGACGCAGTTAAATTTGATCCGGATTTTGCCCCTGCGCGCCAGCGCCTCGCTGGTTCAATTCAGCTAAAGGAACAACTGGCATCTCATCGTGTCCAGGCAAAAGCGTCTCTGAAGGATCGTGATTGGCCGAAAGCGGCGAAGGCTCTTGAAGAGATTTATGCGATTACGAACGAACAGAAACACCGCCTCCGCTTAATTCAGGCGTTGCAGAACGCCGGGGAATTTGCCGAATCGACACGCCTCCTTCTGGAGGCACTCGACGAAGGGGGGGTCAAGGGCCGGGTTGTGAGACGTGCGTTTCACGCCGCCAGTGATCAGGGTGCCCATGAGGCGGTTGCGGGCCTGGCGCCGGCCTTCAAGGAGGTTCTTGCTGATCGCGACGAGTCCCGAGGGGTGAGCGTCAATGCGAAAATCTGGCATGGCTTGGTCTGGCTTGGCGACATCGACGCGGCCCTTGACTATGCCGGGGCGCCGTCGGCACCTTCGGATGTGAGTCCGGGCCCGCCGAGGGAGACCGCAATTGTTGTCGATCCGGCATTTGCGCCAGAAACTGGGCATGGTCATCACGCTAACAACAACCAACTCTATTTGGATCTACTATCAAAGCTTGGCGCACCTGTCGCGTTTTACGGTACCCACGAGACGACCGGCACAAGGGGGGGGACGGCGTTTGACTTCCGCCCGACCCTGACGGTCCGGATGTATACGCCTAGGCGAGCGATCGAAGATGAGAGGTGGCTGAGAAACATCAACGAATATTTCTATACCGAACTTCGCCGGCAAGTTCCCCCGAACCATGAGCTCTTTATTTGTCACTCTGTCCGCCACACCACCATCCTCGGTTTGGCCCGCTGGATGGAAGAGACGCAGCGGGACAAGCCGCTGAAGCTGATAATCGGTATCATTGATTCGGATCTAGGGTTTTTTCCGGATCGGGACGAGATGATCCGTTCGGTGTATGCCGAAGCTCTCGAGGTGTTGAAGCGGCTTCCCGACGCCGACATTCTGATGTATTGCGAGACCCAGAAACACCTTGAGATTCTGCGTGAACTGGGCGGTGAGGGTTTCGATATCCGCATCCTTCCCTATGTCGCGTCCTCGCTTGCGCTCAACCACATAAGTCCCGGTACGACAGAGCCTGCCGAGGACAGCAGGATCACCCTCGGCTATCTCGGCGGCACCCGCCACGAGCGCGGCGCCGATATTCTGCCCCACCTGATCCGCTCAACACGCGAGGTCCTTGGTGACGCAATCGACTGGTCTGTTCAACTCGATCTCGGCCGACTAAAGCGCTTCGCGGGCCCGGTGGTCGAGGAGCATCTGCCCGCCGTTGAAAGCGATCCTGGCGTTGAGTTGGTCGACGGCCGCGTCTCGGGCGAAGACTATTTCGCGTTGCTCGACCGCATGGACATCGTCGTGCTGCCCTATCGGCACCGCTACGAGGTGACGGGCTCGGGCGTATTCATCGAGGGGTTGTCGCTGGGTAAAGTCCAGGTTCTCCCCGAAAAGGGCTGGATGACCGAGTACGCTCGCCGACTTGGTTGCGATCCCGTCACATTCCCCGTTGCAACTTTCGAAAACGTTCTTGCAGCGGCAAAAGAGGCGGTTGAACGCTATCCGGAGCTAAGAACCAAGGCGCTGAAAGCGGCTGAGATCTGGAACAGCGAAGAAGGAAGCGCGGTGCAGGTTGAAACCTGGCTGCGCGAGCGACTTCCATCGACGGGTTTCGAGGGAGCCACGCCGGTGCCCGCGGCCCCGGCGCGCCAGTTGTAGAAGCCGCCATCGCCGGTGACGCGTCTGACACTCAAGTGGGCCACTGCGGCCAAGCTTGCGCTCAAAGTCATATCAAAAGCCCCACCAGGGCCCGAAGGGTCGCATTTTCGGCGTCATCTGGCCCAACCGTATGATCTCACGCGCTTATCGCCACCTGACGCCGGATCGCCGCTCCGAGGACCCCGCGGGCCCAGTGTCAGCTTTGGCGGGCGCGGCTGTATGATGCAATGATGCGCTGGATCTCGTCGCCGATATCATCCCCTTCGGCCTCGTCGGTCTCCTCAGTCTCCTGAGTCTCCTGAGATTCCGCCTCTGGGTCGACGGCCGGCGACTCCTCCGATGAAGGCTCGGTGTCGCCGTCAGCGGATGCTTCCGGTTCCAGCTCCGGCTCCGCCTCGACGTCGGCCGACGGTTCGGCATCAGCCTGTGGCGTCGTCGTTTTCTCATCCGGCGAGCCCTCGCCGTCCTCGACCAGCACATCAACCGCCTCGGCGATTGCGGCAAGGATCGACGTTTCGAGTTCGTCCTGGTCACCGGTTGTGGCGGCCTTTTCGGCCTGAGCGGACTTTGCAGCGGCGTCCTGCTCTTTGGGCTCAGCCTTGTTGGGCCGTCGCTTCTTGGTCGTCCGACTCGGCTTTGCGGTCGGCTTGGGACCCGCTGGCGGCTTGCTGCCGCCTGATTTTCCACGTGCCGCAATGCGCGCAGCTGTGGTCGCCTTGATCTCAGCCAGCCGGTCAAGGACCGGTTTGCTGCCGATACGCGACTTCTCGGCCGGTTTGGGAGTCTCGCCCACCGGTTCAGCATGCTTTGCAGGCTCGGCAGCGTTCTCCTTCTGCTCCGGCTCCGGTTTTGCCGCTGGTCGCGGCGACCGCCGGCGCAGTGCCGGTTTACGCGCGGCACGCTCGGCCAGCGGCTTTGCCGGTGTCGCCGAAGGACGAGCCTTGGCAGGTGCGGCACGGCCGGCAATCCACGATGGCAGAAGCTTGATCTCTTCCTCAGTCAACTGCAGGTCGGCGCTGCCGGCGAGATAAAGCACCTGCTCGCGAAAAACCTCGGCCAGCCGCTCGGGCGTGTCTGAGGTGGAAAAGACATGGCCTTTGAGCGCTAGCCCCTTGACGACGAACAGCACTTGCCGCCGGCTGACATTGCGACCGGCTTCAGCGAGCCGGTTTGTGAGGTTTTCTGCTGTTTTCTGGAAATGGTAGCCCTGTTCGGCGATTTCCTGAGTGAGGAGCCGGAACAGATCGGCAAAGGCGCGCGGCGAAAGCATTGGCACGTTCGTCGCGCCGTGAACCTTTCGGGCCAGGGCTTCAATCGCGCTCCGGTCGGCCGCGGTGGATTTTGGCGCCGGTGTCGGCGGCTCCGGCTCGATCGGCGGTTTTGGGGTCGGATCCTCGCCGGACAGCACGGCAGTGAACGCGGCCTCCTCGATCATCGCGTCGGCGATGGCCTTGTAGTTCGTGCCTGTTACGTCGTTGGCAAAGATCACCGTAGCGCGATCGTGGGCGCGAAGCCGAAGCAGGACCGGCGTCAGATCCGCGTCGGCCGACAGAAGCATGAATTCGTCGTAGCCAGTCGGGTGCTCAAGCGCGTCCATGGTGTCGAGCACCATGTGGATTTCGGCTGCATTCCGCTGCCTGCCCTCCAGAGGAGGGCAGTCAATCACCTCGAAACCGGCTGCAATCAACGCAGCACGGTTCTTCTCCAGCAGACGGGGGTCGGCATAACACCGTCGAACCAGCGTGCGGCGCCGGACCTCCTTATCGGGCGCCGGTACCACCAGCGCTCCGCTCTCGATCGCTGCCACCCAGTCCGCCGCACGTTGAGCAAGGCTCTCCGCGATGTCGATCTTTGCGGCTTTGAGGCTGCGATGGAAACTGTCGTAGTCTACGAAGAGCGCACTTTTGATCGTATCCGCCATCGTCTCCCTCGAGCGCCATGTACCGCCCGGTTACCAGATTCTCGCCCATTAGCCATATATATGATTAGCTTTTTCCTACCACCCTGTCTCTTTCGTTTTCCGGCAAATTCGGGCGGCCGGTCAATAAGGCGGTGTTTGTATGGCCGAACCCGTCCACGGGGCTGATCGGCGGCAGGCCACGGCCGTCGGTTTCATCGCAGTACTGATGTGGTCGATGCTGGCCGGGTTGACCGCTGCTTCGGGCCCCATGCCTCCATTTCTGCTGACTTCGGTCGCATTCGCCATCAGCGGCATGCTCGGCCTGATCTGGTTGGCAGCAACCGACAATTGGTCGCATCTTGTCCAGCCTGTTCGAGTCTGGGCCGTCGGTGTCGGCGGTTTGTTCGGATTCCACTTTTTCTATTTCACTGCACTACGGGGTGCGCCGCCTGTCGAGGCGAGTCTAATAGCCTATCTCTGGCCGCTGCTTATTGTCGTCTTCTCGGCGTTTTTGCCGGGCGAGCGGTTGCGTTGGTTTCATGCCGCCGGCGCTTTGCTTGGGCTTATTGGTACGATCGTTTTGGCCGGCCGGTCCATTGTGGCCGACGCCGGGTCGATTCCGGGTTACAGCGCGGCGCTCGCGGCAGCCGTGACGTGGTCGATCTATTCGTTGCTGTCTCGGCGCCTCTCCAGCATTCCGACCGGAGCGGTCGCTGGATTCTGTCTGGCCACGGCCGTCTTGAGCGCTTCGGCCCACTGCCTGCTGGAGGAAACGGGCTGGCCTGCGACAACCGATGAATGGCTGGCCGTTGTCGGACTTGGGTTGATGCCGGTCGGCGCTGCGTTCTACCTTTGGGACTACGGGGTCAAACACGGCGACATCCAGGTGCTTGGAGCCAGCGCATATGCGGCCCCGCTGTTGTCTACCGCAATCTTGATCGCTGCCGGATTCGCGGTGCCGACCTGGTCGATCGTTGTGGCGACCGTGCTCATCGGTGGCGGTGCCGCGCTGGCCTCCAAGGACGTAGTTCAACGACGCTGAAACCTTCGGGGTAGTGGAGCGAATTTGACATTCTAGTGGTCCTGATGACTCCGACGTGGTCCTGATGACTCCGACATTTGCTTCGGAGGGTGCCGCAAGGGGTAGTAGATGCCGGAGTCGGACCTCTAGGAGCCTGTCGGACTTAAACTTAACCTATTGATTCCATTGAGGAACAATTTTGCCTATGTTTTGAGCAATCTTAATGAAATCAATGAGTTAGCGTGGTCGCGAGGGTCCCAGTCCGACAAACTGCTAGAAGTTGTCTTTGCGCTTCCTGATCTCAGCAAAGACCTCGGCCGCCGGTGCGTCCTCCAGACGCAGGCGCCGGCGGATGCCCGGCTGATCGACACGAAGGAACGGATTGGTAGCCTTTTCGAGCGCGATCGTTGTCGGTAGTGTCGGTTTACCCGCCGCACGAAGTGCGTCGATGTCTTCAGCGCGGGCCACCAGTTGCAGATTGTCGGGCTCGATGGTGACGGCGAAGCGCGCGTTGGCCTGGGTGTATTCGTGGCCGCAATAGATGGTCGTATCGTCCGGCAGGGTCATCAGCTTCTGCAGCGACTCCCACATCATCGCCGGTGTCCCTTCGAAGACCCGGCCACAGCCCAGTGCGAACAGGGTGTCGGCGACGAAGGCGATCCCGGCGCCGGGCAGGTAATAACCGATGTGATCAAGCGTGTGGCCGGGAGTGGTGATCACCCGGACCTCAAACGTCCCGAAGTTGAACGTGTCGCCGTCATCCACCGTCCGGTCGATGCCGGGGATCTGCCTGGCGCCTCCGGCCGGGCCAACGATGGTGCAATCATAAGCGGTCTTGAGGGTCAGATTGGCCTCAACATGGTCGGCGTGATGATGGGTAACCAAAATGGTATCAAGACTCCATCCCCGGTCGGCGAGGCGATCAATAATCGGCTGGAATTCCGGCGCGTCGATAGACGCAGTCTGGTTGGTCTCGGTATCGTGGATGAGAACGCCGAAATTGTCGGAACGACATGGGAACTGGTCGATCGTTAGTGCCATGATGCGCCTCTGGCTGTGGGTCGATTTCGGCCTGCCTAGCATTTCGAAAGGCGGGCGACCACCTGACAATGACGCTGCCACATTGCGATGGCCATAGGCTAGGATGCTTTCATGTATGTCGATGTCGTCGACCTCAGGGCCTTCTATTCGGACCGGCTGGGCGGGATCGCCCGTCGTTTGATCGGCGCCCGCCTGAAACGGATCTGGCCGACACTGAGCGGCGAGCAGGTGGTTGGGATCGGGTACGCGACGCCGTTTCTGGCCGATCTTGCCGACAGCGCGGAACGCACGATCGCCTTCATGCCGGCTGCGCAAGGTGTCGTGAACTGGCCCGCGGGCGGGCCGAATGCGGCGGCGCTCGTACACGACGACGCCCTGCCGCTACCGGACGCATCGGTTGGTCGCGTCCTCGTGATCCACGCCTTGGAGACATCCGGCGACGCGCAAGAACTGCTGCGCGAAATCCGGCGGGTTCTGGCACCGGGTGGGCGGGTCGTTCTGGTGGTACCGAATCGTCGCGGGATATGGGCCTGGGCCGAGAAGACGCCATTTGGGCATGGACGGCCATTTACTCGCGGCCAGCTGACGACGCTCCTGCGTGATGCGATGTTTTCACCGCTCAGTTGGTGTGAAGCCCTGGCGGCGCCCCCCATAGCGCGACGTCCGTGGTTGCGCACGGGGACCAACTGGGAACGCATCGGGGTCAACCTCTGGCCGGCGCTGGCCGGCGTGATTATCGTGGAAGCGACCAAACAGTTCTATCAAGGGGCACCGTCCCGTGCGCCTGCCCGGCTGCGGCCAGCCCTTAGTCCTGCTTTTGGCTCCCCTCTGTTACGATAGACACGTCAATGGCAACGTCCTCCGGGCCGTCGCCTTCGATAACCCCGACGAAGGGCAGTTCGCGAAACGCATGGGCGACGTCCATGCCGTAACCGACCACAAACCGATCCGGACTTGAAAAGCCGATATGGTCGGCCTGGAGGGGCTGCGCCAGCTTACCGGGCTTTTCCAGGAGAACAGCAATACCGACGCGGTGCGCACCGCGCGACAGCATCAGATTCCGCGCGAATGCGAGGGTGCGACCGGACTCCAGGATATCGTCCACCAACAGGACGTCACGGTCCGTGACATCCGTGTCGATATCGCGGAGCACGGCGACTTCACCGGTCGACCTGGTACCGGATCGGTAGCTCGACAGCGACAGGAACTCGACTTCGGGGGCCAAACCGACGGCGTGCAGTGCGCGAATCAGGTCGGCGGCAAAGATGAAACTGCCCTTGAGGATGGAAACCACCAACAGATCGACGTAGCCAGCTGTGGCAACTTCCTCGGCCAGCTCGATATTCCGCGCGGCGATCTCTGCCGGATCGTACAGGACACTGAGGTTGCGGCCGCGGATCCGGGGCATTAGCGGTCTCCGGTTACAGGAAAAACGCGGCCGACCAGGCAACGTTCGGGGATCCACCGGGCGAGACTCACTGCCGCCTGCCACAGGATTCGCACCGTGAAGCGGGATTCTACGGTGGTCACCGCGTCGATGACAACCGGCCTTTGCCTTGTGGCGGGCTGGCCGCCGATTGCGAGCGTCTTGATATGGGGGCCATCTTTGTCGATGCGAGCGAACCACGTCGTGGCGCAACGCGGGCAGGTTTCGAGCCGCGCCGCCTCGCTAGCGTCACTGGTATGGAGCAGGTTTGGCGTTCTACATTTCGGGCAGCGGTTCGACATGTCGTGATCCCTTGGGCTATCACCGCGACCATAGGACATAGAAAGTTAACGTCTTGGAAACCATGATGGGCGGAAGCCGGTGCGAGGGTTCGCGGGCGGATATCGATCATGATGCCGGGGCAGATGAGGGGCAATTGGCAGGGACACTGCGTCGGAGGCGATCGGCGCAGGGTGGCGTTTTGCAAGGTGAGGCTGGCAGGTGATCCGTTTTGACAATGTCGGCCTCCGCTATGGTGTAGGTGCGGAAGTGTTGCGCGATCTGACGTTTCACATCGGGCCCCGTTCGTTTCAGTTTCTCACCGGGCCATCGGGAGCCGGCAAGACAACGCTCATGCGTTTGATTTTTCTGTCGTTGAAACCGACACGTGGGCTCATCACGCTGTTTGGTGAGGACGCCACATCGCTGTCAAAGGTTGCGCTGCCCAAGATTCGCCGCCGCATCGGCGTCGTTTTCCAGGATTTTCGATTGCTCGATCACCTGACCACATTCGAAAATGTCGCTCTTCCGCTAAGGGTGCTGGGCAAGGAAGAATCGAGCTATCGCGCCGATGTCGTCGAACTGCTACGATGGGTCGGTCTCGGTGACCGTATGCACGCCTTTCCTGCGGTCATGTCGGGCGGAGAGAAGCAGCGAGCGGCAATTGCCCGGGCATTGATCGGCAAGCCGGAGATTCTGCTCGCTGATGAACCGACCGGTAATGTAGATCCGCCGCTCGCCCGTCGGCTGATGCGCCTCTTCGTCGAACTGAACCGTCTGGGCACATCGGTGGTAATCGCCACTCACGACATCAACTTGATGAACCAGTTTAATGCACGGCGTCTCGTCATCGAACAGGGACGACTCACGATCTACGACTGAGTCCGACCTGTCCCACAAGCTCCAGCTGGCGGCTTTTCGTCGCCAGTCGCGCATGGCCGTGCGCAAGACGAGCCAGTTGGTGCCGGAGAACACCGTTTCCGGCAACGCGCTGACGATCGTTGTCGCTATCATGTGCTTTCTGGCCTGCCTGACCCTCGGTGCCGTTACCCTCGTTCGTGACGCTGCGAGTGACTGGCAGACCGACATCTTGCGTGAGATCACGATACAGGTTCGACCGATCGAAGGCGTCGACACCGCGGCCGAGGCAGCGAAGGCCGCCACCGTTGCGCGGCTGTTTCGCGGTGTCGCCAGTGCCGAAGTGATTTCCCAGGAGGAGAGCGCCCGCCTGTTGGAACCTTGGCTCGGCACCGGTCTCGATCTTGGTGATCTGCCGGTGCCGAGACTGATCGTGGTACAATTGTCCGATCCTTCGATCGTCGACCTCGACGCGCTCAGCCGCCGCCTGGCCGCTCAGGTGCGCGGGGCCACGCTTGATGACCACCGCGGCTGGACCAATCGCCTGCAGACCATGGCGCGGGTGACTGTGATGGTCGGTGTATTGATCCTTTGCCTCGTCCTGGTTGCCACGGTCCTCAGTGTCGTGTTCGCCACCCGCGGCGCCATGGCTGGTAATCGCGATGTCGTGTCGGTGCTGCATTTCGTCGGTGCCGAGGATGGGTTCATCGCCCGCGAGTTCCAGCGGCATTTCCTGCTACTCGGGCTGAAAGGCGGTCTCGCCGGTGCCGCGATCGCTGCACTGCTCTTTGCCGGTCTCGGCCTGATCCTTGCCCCGTCGATTGGTGGCGCCGAGGGAGACCAGGTGTCCGCCTTGTTTGGCAGCTTCGCGGTTGGTCCGGTGGCTTACTTTGGCGCCCTGGCCATCGCCTTCGTCATTGCCATGATGACCGCCGCAACTTCGCGATTGACGGTCTACCGCTATCTGTCCGAGACGGATTGAGTCGTGGGTGCCGCCTCCCGAGCGCCGTTTTTTGGTATGATTGTGCCGCGATGATTGATCGGACAGAGCGCGATTCGAGGAAAGTCCGACGCCGTGCGCCACTCGGCGTCGCGACTCTGGTTGTTGCTGCGCTGGTGGTGGGACTGGCGATTGGCTTCGTTTCGTTCGCCCGGACAATCGTTACCGCACTGCCGCCCCCCGATCCGCGGGCCGACGGGATCGTCGTACTCACCGGTGGCAGCGCCCGCCTCAACGGCGCGTTGTCTCTGCTTGCCGGCGGTCGCGCCGAACGGTTGCTGATCTCGGGAGTCAATCCGGCGGTCACGCGCGCTGCCCTTGCCGAACAGGTCGGCGAGGCGGTTCGTCCGGCGCTGTCATGTTGCGTCGATATCGACCATGCCCGCGATACCAGCGAGAATGCCGCCGAAACGAGGCGCTGGATAGACAGTCAGGGCTTCTCATCCCTGATCGTCGTCACCAGCGACTACCACATGCCGCGCAGCATGGCGGAACTGGCTGGGGCCATGCCCGAAATCGACCTTATCCCCTATCCAGTCAGCAATCCGGATCTTCGGCTGGCCGATTGGTGGCGGAATCCGGAGTCCTTCAGCCTGCTGGCGCGTGAATACGGTAAATTCCTGGTCGCCGAGGCCCGCCAGCTTCTACCCCCCGCTTCGTCACCCGCCGCCGCGCGCTAGTCCCAGGGATCCGCTCCGCTTGCTCCTTTTCATTCGGTCGCTGGCTTTCAATGTTGCATTCTACGTGATCACAGCGGTGATGCTTATTGTCGGCGCCGTACCGTTTCTGCTCATGGGCCAGAAAGCCAGTATCGCCTATGCGCAGGCCTGGGGCCGGGTTTCCATCTTTCTGGCGCGGGTCCTGGCCGGCATTCGTCTCGAGGTTCGCGGCCAGGAGCATTTGCCGGCCGGCGGCTCGATTGTCGCCGCCAAACACCAGTCGGCGATGGAGACCTTCGCGCTGCTGCCATCGCTGACGTTCCCGACCTTTGTGGTCAAGCGCGAGCTGGTCTGGATCCCGCTTTTTGGTCTTTACACGATCGCCAGTGGCATGATTCTCGTTCGCCGGGGTGGTGGCGCGGCGGCACTACGATCTCTGGTAGAGCGCTCAAGGCAGGAGATCGTCAAACAGCGGCCAATTCTGATTTTCCCGGAGGGTACCCGCCGACCGCCCGGTGCACCCGGTAAATATCACTACGGGGTCGCGCGACTCTACAAGTCGCTCGACGTGCCCGCGGTCCCGGTGGCGCTCAATACCGGCGTCTTCTGGCCGCGGAGAAAATTCCTTCGCTACCCCGGCACCGCGGTGATCGAGTTCCTGGCGCCGATCCAGCCGGGCCTCGACGCCAAGGATTTTCTGGACGAACTCGAGACCCGGATCGAAAGCGCATCCGACCGGCTGCTGGTTGAGGCGGCCCAAGCGCCGGATGCGCCGCCGATACCGTCAGCGGTTCTTGGGCGGCTAGCCGGCGGTGGCGGCTAATGGTCGTGCAACACGGCGGCCAGATGTTCCAGGAGAGTGTCGCGGATTCCCAGGGCCCGAAGGTGATCAACGGTATTGAAGATATAGTCGCGGTTCGCCCCGGAACGGCCGTGCCCCTCGCGAACATGGCCAAGGATTGTCTCCGGCAAGAGTCGCCCGGCATACTGGCGATGATTACGGTCGACCACATAGGTCAGTGCGCGCACCGGCCGCGGGTCGTTGCCCTGAAGACGCACGGGCCGCCAGACCTCGCGATAGACATCGGTAACCAGTTCGCGGCCTCGCAGATAATCGATGACGGTGGCCCGGTCGCCGCCCGCCACCCGGTAAGCGACCCCTCGGCAGGAGCCGCCGTGATCCAGACCGAGTACCAGTCCGGGGCGCTGGCGGGTGCCGCGATGGACCCAGGAATAAATGCACAGCGACCGATGAGCACCGGCGAGATGGGCGGTGACGGCTTCGTGATGGTCGAAGCCCGGCCGCCACATGAGCGACCCATAGCCAAACACCCAGAAATCGGACATAGGGACTGCGACCGGCCTATCATGACGTGGCGGTGGGGTGCCATGCGCCTTTTTTCGTAATTGGAGCCCCAACCTGACCGGGCGGGCCGTATCAGTTTGACATGACCGACGCAACACGAGAACCGATTGTCCAACCAGAGCGCCGTCGCCGTGGCCGACGATGGTTCTTCATCCTGCTCGCCGTGCTGGCCGTGCTCTGGTGCGGATACTGGTTTGCATCCAGCTGGGCGGCAGCGACCGCCGCAGATCGGTTGGTGGCCTCGCTGACGGCTGGCGGCCGGACGCTCGCTTGCGATCAGAACACGACCGGTGGCTTCCCGCTCACACTCGACCTTGAGTGCCGGGCCGCGTCGTTCGCTGACGACCGCGAGGGCATGAGCGTTGTTCTTTCCGGTGCCACTGCATCGGCCCTGCTTTATTGGCCCGGCAGCGTCCAGGCATCACTTGCCGGACCGCTCGAGGTCGACGCTGCGCTCCAGGGTCTTTCTCTCGACGCGGACTGGGCGCGTGCGGTGGCCGACCTCGACGCCGGCTTCTCGGGCGTGAACCGCCTGTCGATCGCGCTCGACGATGTCGTCGTTACGCCCCGCTCGGATGGCGTGCGTCTGCTCTTCGAACGTTTCACCGCAGGTGAGGCCGAAGTCATCGCCGAACCGGCCGCCGCCGACGCCTATCGCTTCTTCGTTCGTGGCGAAGCGGTCCGGATGACACCGATCGGCGGCGAAGACTATCCGGAGCTAGCGGTCTGGCTTGACGTGGCCGCCCGCAACTTCGGCAGTGCGCTTGGTATCGATCCGCAGGAGACGATCAGCGCCTGGATCGCCGGCGGCGGCATCCTCGACGTAGCGCGACTGGGATTCTCGTTGGGTGGCTCATCGGCGATCGCCAGCGGCACGGTGGAGGTATCGCCAGACGGAAAACTCTCCGGCGCGCTCGTCGTCCGTCTGACCAACCTTGATGCCCTCCCCGATGTGGTTGACGAGATCCAGCCGGGGGCCGGTGACGACGTCGCGCAGGCCATCGGTGCGGCCGGTATGTTCATGCGGCCGGTCGAAGGAGAGCCCGATGTCAGCGAACTGCCGCTGACCATCCGCAAGGGGGTGGTCTCAGTCGGCATGATCCCGATCGGCACCATCCCGCCTATCAAGCTGTAGTGGTCCGACTCCGACATTTGCTACCCTCCTGCAGCACCCTCCCAAGCAAATGTCGGAATCATCAGGACCACTAGCAACTATCTGATTCTAGTGGATCTTTTGAATTTGACATTTGAACGAAAGCCTTGCAGTGAGCGGGACTCAAATGTCAAATTCGCTCCACTAGCGCCAGCCTGCTAGTCCGAAGTTTGGAGGGTTGGAATGTCGCTATTGGCGGTATTCTGCGGATGGGCGGCTGATTTAGTTTTGATTTGTGTCCATGTAGGGATTCCCAAACGGGTCAAAATATGATTCGATAGGGGCATGTTCATCGAGACGGTGCCCAATCGAAGCTCGCCGCCGGCAGTGCTTCTGCGCGAAAGCTGGCGTGAGGGAAAGAAGGTCCACAAGCGGACACTGGCCAA
>JAAEOR010000055.1 GCA_024222895.1 Hyphomicrobiales bacterium
ACGCGGACGGTATCGCCGGGCGCAAACTCCGGAACCGGACGTGCAGCGGCGATCGCGTCGGCCTGTTCCTGCTCGATCTCTTGAATGACATTCATCGGATGGAAACCTCTTCTCGCGGCGGGCGGCGGCACGCTCAAACGGCGGTCTAGCCTGATCCTGACGCATAATCTTGCTTGTTCGGCGGTTGCATACGCTAATCGGCAGGCTTTGTCGATTCCCGGGCGACGAGAAGGTCGGGACGGCGCGCCGCGGTCAGTTTCATGGCCTGATCGCGGCGCCAAGCGGCGACCTTTGCGTGGTCGCCAGAGGTCAGAACAGCCGGAATGGAGCGCCCTTCGAACTCCTGTGGCCGAGTGTATTGAGGATACTCCAGCAGTCCGCCGGCAAAACTCTCGGTCTCGGCCGATTGTGGGTTGCCCATCACCCCGGGCAAGAGACGAATGACGGCGTCGAGCAGCGCCATGACTGCAATCTCCCCACCGGACAGGATCACGTCACCGATGGAGACTTCCTCGAGGTCTCGCGCCGCAATCAACCGCTCATCGACGCCCTCGAAACGCCCGGCAACAAGCACAGCACCCGGGCCATCGGCGAGGCACTTCACGCGCTCCGGGTTCAGGCGCCGGCCGCGTGGACTCATCAACAGGCGTGGCCGGTGGTCGTCGGGCGAACTCGCGGCATCGATCGCGGCGGCGAGGACATCGGCGCGCATGACCATACCCGCGCCGCCACCGGCCGGCGTATCATCGACGGACCGATGTCGGCCCACCGCAAAATCGCGAATGTCGCGAACATCGAGCGACCAGATCCCTGCCTCCAGTGCCCGACCCGACAAGCTCAGACCAAGCGGACCCGGGAACATCTGCGGAAAGATGGTCAAGACCGACGCCTGGAAGGTCATTCTGCCGTCTCATCCGGTTGGGCCACGATTTCCTCCGGCAGAGCCACAACGATCCGGCCACTTGCGAGATCCACCGCCGGTACCGTTTGGCGGGTGAACGGTATGAGCAGCGTTTCACCGTGCGAAGGCGCAATCTCGAGCAAATCGCCAGCCCCGAAATTCGAGACCGCCACCACTTTGCCCAGCGGCTCACCTCCTGCGGTGGACGCGACAAGCCCGATGAGGTCGCGGTGGTAGAACTCCTCCGCTTCGGGCTGAGGCAGGCGTTCACGCGGGACCCCGAGCTCGATACCGTTCAGCGTTTCGGCCTGATTGCGGTCGGCAATGCCGGCGAAGCGCACGACCAGCATATCCGGAGAACTGCCGCCGGCAGGCCGCGACGCCTCGACCGCGAAGATCCGCCCATCGGGGGCCTCCAGCGGACCATAGGCGGTGAAATCGCCGGGCACGGCCGTGAAAGCCTTGACCCGCACCTCGCCGCGAACACCGTGCGCCGCGCCGATCCGGGCGATAACGACCCGCTCGGTCGCCGGCCCGGCCATTGCTAGCTCTCGGCGGTTGCTTCGGCGGCGGGCTTTTCAGCCGGAGCTTCGGGCTCTTCGGCCGGGGCTGCGGGCTCTTCAGCCGGAGCTGCGGGCTCTTCGGCCGGGGCTGCGGGCTCTTCGGCCGGGGCTGCGGGCTCTTCAGCCGGAGCTGCGGGCTCTTCAGCCGGAGCTGCGGGCTCTTCGGCCGGGGCTGCGGGCTCTTCGGCCGAGGCTGCGGGCTCCGCGGCTGCTTCCGCCGCCTTGCTCTTGGCTTCCTCTGCTGCCGCCGCACGTTCCTGCGCCTTCTTGCCAGGCTGGGCCTTCTGCGGATTGTTCCGCGGCGTGCGCTTGGCGAGTCCGGCAGCGTCCAGGAACCGCAGGACCCGGTCGGTCGGTCGGGCGCCGACGCCCAGCCAATGCTCCACCCGCTCGGTCTTGATGATCACCCGGTTCTCGTCATCCTTGGCGAGCATCGGATTATAGGTGCCGACAATTTCAATGAAGCGCCCATCGCGCGGCGAGCGCGAATCGGCGACCACGATGCGATAGAAGGGACGCTTTTTCGCACCGGCTCGGGCGAGGCGAAGTTTGAGGGGCATTCGATCGTAACTCCTGTTTCGGTTGAAAGTGGCCGCGGCGCGAGCCGCATAGGCCGGTTCCGTCCTATTTCTTCTTCGTCGGCAGTCCGGGCAGACCGCCGCCTATGCCTGGTAATCGTGGAACGCCGCCCGGAAGCCCCGGCAATCCACCGCCCGGAAGGCCACCGGGTAGACCACCCGGCAGACCGCCTCCCTTGGCAAGATCCTGCAGCGCTGCCGGATCCATCTGCGGTACGCCGCCACCCGGCATGCCCGCCATGCCGGCCATCTTGCCGAACATGCCCTTGCCCTTGCCTATCTGCTTCATCATGTCGGCCATCTGCCGGTGCATCTTGAGCAGCTTGTTGACCTCGGCGACATGGGTACCGGAACCGGCAGCGATGCGCCGCTTGCGGCTTGCCTTGAGGATCACCGGGTTCTTCCGCTCTTTCCGTGTCATCGACGAAATGATCGCCGTCTGGCGTTTGAACACCGAGTCATCGACGCCGAGGGCGTCGATCTGTTTCTTCACCTTGCCGACCCCCGGCAACAGGCCCATCACGCCGGACATGCCGCCGATCTTCTGCATCTGGCCGAGTTGCTCGGCGAGGTCATCGAGATCGAAGACCCCTTTGCGCATCCGTTCGGCCGCCTTGGCCGCCTGATCCGCATCGATGCTGGCTGCGGCCTTCTCGACCAGGCCGATGACATCGCCCATACCGAGGATGCGGCCAGCAATCCGCTTGGGATCGAAATCCTCCAATGCGTCCAGTTTTTCGCCCACGGCGATAAGCTTGATCGGCTTGTGCGTCACCGCCCGCATCGACAAGGCGGCACCGCCCCGGCCGTCGCCGTCCACCCGGGTGAGAGCGATACCGGTAATGCCGACCCGCTCGTCAAAGGACGACGCAACATTGACGGCGTCCTGGCCGGTGAGGGCATCGGCAACCAGAAGAATCTCATGGGGTTCGGCGGCAAGCTTGATATCCACCATTTCCGTCATGAGCGACTCGTCCACATGGGTCCGGCCAGCCGTGTCGAGGAGGACGACGTCGTAGCCGCCGAGTTTGGCTGCCGAAAGCGCCCGCTTGCCGATGTCGACCGGCATCTGGCCGGCGATGATCGGCAAGGTGTCGATACCGGCCTGTTGGCCGAGGACCTTAAGCTGCTCCTGCGCCGCCGGTCGGCGGGTATCGAGGGACGCCATCAGCACTTTGCGTTTGTCGCGCTCGGCCAGGCGGACCGCGATCTTCGCCGTGGTGGTTGTCTTGCCCGAACCCTGAAGGCCGACCAGCATGATCGGAATCGGCGCCGGTGCGTTGAGGTCGATGGCTTCCGCATCGGAGCCCAACATCTCGACCATCTGATCGTGCACGATCTTGACCACCATCTGGCCGGGCGTCACCGAGCGGATGACCTCCTGGCCAATGGCGCGGCTCCGGACTTTGTCGATGAACGACCGGACGACATCGAGGGACACGTCCGCTTCGAGCAGTGCCCGGCGCACTTCCCTGAGGGCCTCCGTCACATCGCCCTCGGACAAGGCGCCGCGTTTGGTCAGCCGGTCGAAGATCGCGCCAAGGCGGTCGGATAGGGTGTCGAACATGCGTTCTCTTCGCCTCTGTTGCGGTCAGGCTCCGCTGATATCGTTCCTCCGTCGGCAGCCCGCAAGGCGATCGACGGTCATACGCAAAGACCGCCCGCGGGCGCATCGCGCTGGCGGACGTTGGCCTCCGGGGCGCTTCCCCGGTCGGCGTGTCGAAGACGGTGTTCTTCGAATTCGGCCGGACCCTAAGGCCGGGATGGCGCAAGAGTCAAGATGATGGGCGCGCTTCCCAGCCGGAAGATGTCCGTCAGGTCACGTTGGAAGCAAACGCCCGAAGCCGTGCTCTTGCACCGGCAGTGGCTGAACCTATGGTCCGACTTCAGCTACCGCGAACGTGCGGTCCGATCGGAAATCCCTGCAACTGCGGCAAGGCCTGATCGATCGGCGCGACAGGTGCAGCCATCGCGACAGCCTCGTCGACCGAGGCCAGCAACCCGGCGCCACAGACCACGTCAAGGCCAATAATGGCGGCAGCGACGGCGATGGCGACCGGCAGGGCCGATCTGGCAGGTTTTTGAACCAGTTCCATGGTAGCAGCTCCCCTGTTCGATCCAGCTCGGGCGGGTGAATCACGCCCCTCTACCGACGAGGATAGACAGACCAGGCGCTCTCGCGACACACAATTCCGCTTGAACGGTTCGTGTAGTGAGACCCGACGCCCGTCGCTCTGCTGGCAATCTTCAAGGGTTTCAGCCATATAACGGGAAACCCGCTTCAACCGCCGCGATACCATGACCGCACCCGCGATACCCTTTCGCAAGATGAACGGACTCGGAAACGTGTTCGCCGTCTTCGACGCCCGAAATACTCCGGTATCGCTGCCGCAGGAGGCGATCCGCCAGCTTGGTGGAGCCGGCGGTATCGGCTTCGATCAGATGATCACCATCGAGTCATCGCCGAATGGTGCCGACGGATTCATGCGCATTCACAACCGCGACGGCGGCGAGGTCGAGGCCTGCGGGAACGCCACCCGATGCGTCGGCTGGCTGCTGATGGGCGAAAGCAACCAGCCCTCAGCCACCGTCGAGACGAGCGCCGGCCTGCTCCGGGCGTTCGATGCCGGGGTACCAAAGACCGTGACGGTCGATATGGGCCAGCCCCGCTTCGGCTGGCGGGAGATCCCCGTGGCCGAGCCGTTCGACGACACGCGGTCGATCAGACTGCAGATCGGACCGGCCGACGCGCCGATCCTGCATTCACCGTCAGCGGTCAACATGGGCAACCCACACGCGATCTTCTGGGTGGATGACGTTAACGCCTATGATCTGGAACGTATCGGCCGAGCACTGGAACACGATCCGATCTTTCCCGAACGCGCCAATATTTCCCTGGCCCGGGTCGACGGTCGAGACGCCCTGACGGTGCGCACCTGGGAGCGTGGCGTGGGCTTGACCCAGGCCTGCGGCACGGCGGCTTGTGCAAGCGCGGTAGCCGCGGTTCGCAGGGATTTTTGCGACCGGGAGACGACCGTGTCGTTGCCCGGTGGTCCACTCACAATTGTCTGGAATGCGGACGACCACGTGATGATGACCGGCCCGGTCGAGCTTGAATTCACCGGCGAGATCGATCCGGACACGCTGGCATGGTCGCGCACTGAAAGGAACGCCGCGTGATGGCGCCGCGGGTGATCACGTTTGGCTGCCGGTTGAACGCGCTCGAATCCGAGGTGATGCGCGGCCGGGCGGCGGCCGCGGGCCTGAACAATGCCATCCTGGTCAACACCTGTGCGGTTACCGGCGAGGCGGTCCGGCAGGCACGCCAGGCGATCCGCAAGGCACGCAGGGAGAATCCGGACGCAACCATCGTCGTCTCCGGCTGTGCTGCTCAGATCGACCCGCGGAGTTTTGCCGAGATCGATGGCGTCGATCTGGTTCTCGGCAATGCCGAGAAGCTGTCGAGCGAAGCGTATGGCGGGGCAGATTTCGGCCTTGCGGACTCCCCGACGATCCGGGTCAATGACATCATGTCGGTCGAGGAGACCGCAGGCCACCTGATCGACGGCATGGACGGCCGCGCGCGCGCCTTTGTCGAGGTCCAGAACGGCTGCGATCATCGCTGTACGTTCTGCATCATTCCCTACGGACGCGGCAATTCCCGGTCTGTTCCGATGGGCGCAGTGGTCGAGCAGGTCGAGCGTCTGGTCGACAACGGCTACCGCGAAGTTGTGCTCACAGGTGTCGATATCACATGCTATGGAGCCGATCTGCCCGGGCGGCCGCGGCTCGGACGGCTGGTTCGTGCGATCCTCAAACACGTGCCGGCGCTGGACAGACTTCGGCTGTCGTCGATCGATTCGATTGAAGTCGACGATGATCTATTCGCTGCCGTCGCCGAAGAGGAGCGGCTGATGCCGCACCTCCACCTGTCGCTGCAACACGGCGATGATCTTATACTGAAGCGCATGAAGCGCCGCCATTCGCGCGATGACACGATCCGTTTTGCCCAAACCGTGCGGCGGCTGCGACCCGATATGGTGTTCGGCGCTGATCTGATTGCCGGATTTCCGACCGAGACGGAGGCGATGTTCGCCAATGCCTTGTCGATCGTCGACGACTGCGACCTGACCTATCTCCACGTCTTTCCCTTCTCACCGCGCGAAGGCACGCCGGCCGCGCGCATGCCCCAGCTCGAACCCACCGTCATCCGCGCCCGTGCGGCACGGCTGCGCGCTGCTGGCGACAAGGCCCGCGGTGTCCGATTTGCGAAGGAAATAGGGACAATCAGACAGGTTCTGATCGAACGCCCCGGGCTCGGCCGTACCGAGCATTTCGCCCCGGTGACCGTGCCTACGGATCAGGCCGGCGATATCCTGTCGGTGCGGATCGACGGGCACAGCGACCAGACGCTGATCGGCGAACCCCTGGCGGAAGCTGCCTGAACAATGGCAGAGAGTAGAAACCTGTTCCGTCGCGTCCTGGGCGGCAACCGTGCAACCGACGATGACAAGGCCTCGCCGGAACCGACGGCCGAGACATCCGAGCCGACCGACCGTCCGTCCTGGTTCAAGCGGCTGCGGTCCGGCCTTTCGAGGTCGTCAAACGCCTTGTCCGAGAACATCGCCGGGATCTTCACCAGGCGAAAACTCGATGCGGACGCGCTTCAGGATTTCGAGGACATGCTGATCAAGGCCGACCTCGGCATCGATACGGCAACGGCAATCGCGGCAAAACTCGGTGAGGGCCGGTTCGACAAGGAGGTGACCGACACCGAGGTCAAGACCGTGCTCGCCGAAGAGATCGAGCGGACACTTGGGCCTGTCGCCAGGCCGCTGGCGGTCGACGCGACGGCGAAACCTCACGTTGTCCTGGTCGTTGGCGTCAACGGCACCGGCAAGACCACCACGATTGGCAAGCTCGCTGCCAAATTCGCCGCCGACGGCAAGGTCGTTGTCCTTGCGGCGGGCGACACCTTTCGTGCCGCCGCTATCGAGCAATTGAAGATCTGGGGCGAACGCACCGGTGCCAAGGTAGTGGCCGGAGAGCAAGGCGCCGACGCCGCCGGCCTTGCCTTCGACGCCCTGCAGACGGCCCAGGCGGACAGCGCCGACGTTCTGCTTGTCGACACGGCCGGCCGGCTCCAGAACAAGGCCGAATTGATGGAGGAACTCGAAAAAATCGTCCGCGTCATCCGCAAGGTCGAACCATCCGCGCCGCACAGTGTTCTTCTCACCCTCGACGCAACCACCGGCCAGAACGCCCTCAATCAGGTGGAGATATTCGGTCAGCGCGCTGGCGTGACCGGGTTGGTGATGACCAAGCTCGACGGCACGGCCCGCGGCGGCATACTCGTTGCCATTGCCGCAAAACACGGCCTGCCGGTCCATTTCATCGGTGTCGGCGAGGGCGTCGAGGACCTTGAGCCCTTCGCGGCCAAGGATTTTGCCATGGCTTTGGCAGGCCTTTGATCATGCCCGCCCGCGACGCGCGGCAAACCCACACGCGCTTCGGGCATCTCGCATGACATCATCAAACCGCGCGGCGGCACTGGCGCCGCGCATAGCGTCGTCCTAAGTAGGAACCGCCATGGAATTCGAACGCGCCCCACATGATCCCGACCGCAAGGCGGTCAATCCCCTGCTCAAGCTTGCGCTGGAGCTCGGACCGCTCGGTGTCTTTTTCTTCGCCAACGCCCGCGGTGAATGGCTGGCGGAAAAATTCCCGGCTCTGGCAGCGCTGGGCGGGCCAATCTTTATCGCCACCGCGTTTTTCATTGTTGCGACACTGATCGCTCTGGTGGCTTCCTTGGCCTTGACCCGGCGGCTTCCGATCATGCCCCTAGTCACCGCCATTTTTGTCGTCGCCTTCGGTGGCCTGACACTGTGGCTGCAGAACGAGACATTCATCAAAATGAAGCCGACAATCGTCAACGCGCTGTTTGGCGTCATCTTGCTCGGCGGGCTGGCTTTCGGCAAGTCGCTTCTCGGCTATGTCTTTGATTCCGTATTCAAACTCACCGACGAGGGCTGGCGCAAGCTGACCCTGCGATGGGGGCTGTTCTTCTTCTTTCTGGCCATCGTCAACGAAATCGTCTGGCGAACGGTGTCCACGGACATGTGGGTGAACTTCAAGGTATTCGGCATCATGCCGATCACCTTCGCCTTCACCCTCTTCCAGATCCCGCTGCTGACGCGCTACGCGCTGCCCAGGGAAAGCGCAGAGAATTGAGCGGTGGTCGTCAGGGCGGAAATGACATCGCCGTCCTCGCCATCGGTCTGGCTCTCTTTGCCGCGACGGCCGTCACTCTTGCGGCGATGGGGCAGCCCTGGATCGCGCCCAGCGGCCCGATGCGGTTCTGGGGTGGCGACGAACACTCGCAGCACATTATCGACTGGTATACGCCGTCCCACATCGTCCACGGCTTTTTCTTCTACTTCATCCTGTGGTTGGTGGCGCGGCAGCGTTCGCTTGGAATCCGGGCCCTCATCGCCGTACTCATCGAAGCGGCCTGGGAGATCATCGAAAACACCCCCTGGATCATCAATCGCTACCGCGAGGTGACGGTCTCGGCCGACTATGTCGGTGATACGGTCCTCAACTCCGTTTTCGACGTTGTTGCCATGCTGGTCGGCTTCGTGCTTGCCGCACGCCTGCCGGTGTGGCTGAGCATCCTGTTGGCCATCGTGCTCGAGTTGGCCGCCGCCTGGGCGGTCCGCGACAACCTCACCCTCAACGTCATCATGCTGATCTACCCGTCCGATGCCATCCTCGCCTGGCAGGCGGGCGGTTGATCCGGTTGGCATATCTTCCGGTGGGCGAACGTTATCCCGCGAACAACGGCACACCGAGTTTCACGGCTGCTGCGTTGAGATCTTTGTCCAACGAGGCGAGCGGCAAGCTCCGACGCGATGATAATTCCAGGTAGGACGCATCATAGACGGTCAGCCTGAATTGGGTCGCAAGAGCCAATGTATCGGTCCAAGCGTTGGTGTTGGTATCGGGATCGATTGAAATATCCAGATCGTTCAGATCGCGAAGGCCAATGTCCCTGTCCACCATTTCTATCCGGCCACGCCGACGCGCCTGTTCAAGGCTGTTGGCTACCTCCAGACGCCAGATTGCGGGCACCCAGGCGCCACGGTCGACAACCGCTGAGAGTGCGGCGTTGCTCAAGTCGTCGACTTCGTCGGCAAATAGCCAGGACAGCACGACCGATGCATCCAGAACGACACTCACCGGCGGCCTTCGTCGCGTAACTGTTTCCACTCCTCCCAAACGATATCGCCGCGCCTGGCCGATCTGGCGCGATCGCGGATCCGCTGGGCCGCCGCCCGACCCCGCTCACGGCCGGCTTCGCCGCTATACGGAACCAGCTTGGCGATTGGCCTGCCGCGGCGGGTTATGACGATCTCTTCACCGTGCTGCGCGCGTTCGAGCAGGGCGGAGAGCTTGTTCTTGGCTTCAAAGGCTCCAAATTCGGCCATACGCTCACCTGGCTGATTAAGCTAGCTGCTTCAGATATAGGGTCGCCTGTACCTGGTTACCAGCCTAGTAGCCGCGAAGTGGGCGTTTTGTATTGGGTAGTTCCCGGTCCTCTTTGGACCAGGCCGCTCGTTTATGAATGTCCCGTAGGGCGAGAAATTTATTGAGTGCTGAGGCTGTCTTCAAATCCTTGGTGGGTTCAATTGGATTGCCTCGCTCGACCTCGACCGTGAGGTAAGTGTATTTATTGGCTTGAAGGCCGATGAAGCCATCAGGGACCATAAAATGTGAGAAGTTGTGATAGTTCCCATCAAGGCTGGTGTGCTGGATGGTGCAGGGTAGTTTAAAGCGATCTAATTCGGCCTTCTCTAGTGTTTGCTGCCAGGGGATCACTTTCACGCCAGCGTTCTGAGCGCCCGCATGGATCGTTGCCAGTACATGACAGGCGGGGAAGTCGTGTTTGAAGTTGCGGGAGTTGGATTCGTGACTGGCGCGGTAGTGGCGAAGGATGTAGTCAGGCGACAGACCATCCTCTATCAAGGCGTCTTCGCCCCGCTCATCGAGCATATAGAAGTTAGGCCAGTGGACGGGTAAATCTTGCGACCTCGGCGCCGAGAGCTGATCCCGCGAGCGCGCTCAAAGGAGGGATTCAACTAGCCGAAGACTAATCGGAAAGAACTCCGGTCATGTCGCGATACATTCCCCTTCGCCATTTCTTGTCGAGCATGTCGCTCATACACGTGTTGAGCAGCGCAATGAACGCGTCGTCCAGCAGGTGCATATCGCACCGGATCAGATCCAAGTTGACGTTGCCGCGATCAATATTGTCGACAAACACGCGCCACATGGTGGTCGCGCGGATCGACCAATTCGGTTTGTCGGGATCCGGCCACCAAACCGGACCGTCGCCCTTCTCCTTGGCCCACCCCCGTTCGACCGTAGCCAGATCCGCCGATTGGTCGTATGCGCTCCAGCCGCGCATCGGCAAAACGAGCGCGGTCGGACCGGTGGCGTGATTCAGTTTGGTGATGACTTCGAGCGCCAGGGTTTTGGTCTCATCCAGGGTCGGCGTCACGATCGAGACCGCTTCGTTGTGGACATACGGCTTGCCCGAATTCTGGTGGGACTTGCGCGCGCCAGCTTCATATTCATCCAGGAATGCTTGCGGCATGGTCTCCACCGGGCCCCAGGCGCATTGCGCCAAGCCGCCAGGGCAGACGATCTGGGGCGCGCCGACCGCGCTGGCCGCAGTGAGCCGCTCGCCCTCCCAATCCTTGCTGATGCCGTAAATGCTGCCAAACATGTTGTTGCTCAATTCACCGGTCGTAATGTCGTAGACTGCCGTGATCTGACCGGCGCGAATCAGATCCTCCATCGTGGCGCCGGTCCCGACCTGATGAATGATGATGGTGTCCCAGCCGCGCCGCTCCATGTGCTCGGCGCATTTCAAGACCGTCGGAGTCGTCGTGCCGTAGGCCGTCAGCGCGACCAGCGGACGATGTCGATCTGACGGCGCGGACGCGGCCCGTGCCATCGCGACGATCGCCGACGCCGCGTTATTCACGATCTGATCGGTAACCCGATTGATTCCTTTCTCGGAAATCGGATTCACGATGTAGATGTCCTTGTTGCCCAGCCAATGACCGACGTCGCCGGCGGCGAGAGTGCACATCATGATCTTGGGGAAGCCGATCGGCAGGGCACGCATGATGCGCGTGGCGACCGACGTGCCGACCGATCCGGCCCAGGCGATCACGCCGTCGACCTCACCCTTGTGATAAAGCTCCATGATTCTTTTGGCGCCGGCCCGGCCGACCAGATCGACCGCCTCCGCCCGGGTGGCCTTGAAAACATCGTCTTTGGCGACCTGGTCGGCCGCCAGGACATCGCTCAGGGGAATATCCGCCCAAGGCGACTCGGCGCCCAGGCCAATATCCATGATCTTGACGTCGGCGCCCTTCTTTCTGATTTCGCCGGCTAGGTATTTGGCTTCGTCGCCTTTGATGTTCAGAATGCCCATGCAGACGATCGTGGGCTTGGAATCGCTACCCATCGCTGTTCATTCGTCGACCTTGAGGAACACCCTTGAATGCTTGGGTGACGGCAAGAATGGCTTTTTCGATCGGCATTCGCTCCGCGGCAGACCCACCGATAAAACCATGGGCATCTGTGCGTTCCAAGACATACCGGGCGTCTTTAGGGGATTCCAGGGGACCGCCATGAGCAAACAGAATGAGGTCCTCATTCACGGATCTGGCGGCAGCGAAGATCTCCTGACTCAGCGTTACGGCGTCGTCGAGGGTCAATTGGGTCGCCGCTCCCACGTCGCCGCCCTTGGTCGCCCCCAAATGGGCGCTGACTACGTCGGCGCCCGCCTGGGCGAATTGTTCGGCGTCCTCGGACGTGCATGCATAGGCGAAGGTGAACATGTTCATGTCATGAGCAGTCTCGATGAACTCCAACTCACGGCCGAACCCCATCCCAATCTGTTCCATCTGCTCTGCAAAGGCCGGCGCATAGAGCCCGATCGGCATGTGCGTGACACCGGAAACACCCATGTCCCACAATTTCTGCAGATGTTCGCGGTGCCCCAGCAACGGATTGTGGGGGCCGGACAGGGTAATCACCGGCGTTTCCTCCACAACGGCTAGAACTTCCTCAACGAGTTCGAACACAAGCGCGTTGCAGTCGCTATAGGGCATGAAGGCGGCCATTGAGCCCTGCCCCTTCAGCCGCCACCAGCTGGTAGAGGACACGCAGATCAGATCGGCGCCGCCTTTTTCCTGAATCTTGGCGGAGAGCCCCATTCCGGTGTTGGGCATGAAAAGTGAACACCCCGCTTCGATTTCGTTGCGAAGACGGGCAACAACCTCTTTGCCCGTGTACCTGATTGCCATCGCGACCTCATTTAACCGGGATTCCCCTTGTGGAACCCTCCCCAGCGGGTAACCGTGACTTAGTTCGGCTTAATGCGCAAGGCGGTCGGCGTATGCCGGACAGCCGCGGGCCGACCCGATAGAAACAGCGGCGAACTGCTGCGGCTATGGCACGAACCAGTGAGGATCGATGGCTGTCCTTTCCCCGAGAATCCGAGCCATGGTGGATTGGATTTATCCACCGTTAGATTGACGAAGGAGCAGACGCAACTCAAGGGCTTTGTGGGTGCGAGAGAAGTCCCAGGATGTTTGTCGAGCAAAATCGACGCTACGAGCCTTGTGGCCGGGGCACCGTGGGATCGGTCGGGATGCAGAAGGCCATACCTCAAGTCTGAATCAAACAGTAGGTCGGTTGTCTCTGTTCCGAATAACTTCTGGAGTATCGGGCTTTGGGGCAAGGATTCTTTGGTTGCGGCTCCAACACTCTAGAGGACGTCTTGAGAGGAGCCAAATCAGACACCTGCAACGCACCGCGTGACAACCTCCCTGGTACAGAGCTCAGATGAAGGCATCGAGCCCCAAGCGGCAGGTCACTACTGCCTGCCTCTGAACTCCGACGGTGTCTTGCCGGTCCAGCTTCGGAACGCGCGGGCAAACGACGATGACTGACTGAAACCAAGCCGCTCGGCGATGTCGTCGACGCTTGTCTCCGGTTGCCTCAGCTACCTCGCCAATGTCCATGTCGGCGGTTTTCATGTCGATGCCCGCGCCGATGCGGGGGTTCCGGAAAGCCACGGTGCGGTTCTTTCCGGTAACGTGACCATCGACGAACAGGTCATGCTGTTCGGCCGGCTCGGTTATTCCGAAGGCGGCGCGCCGATTGCCAAACGCGCTGCGACCGGTGGCTTCCTGTGGCGGCCAGGGGCCTACGATGATCTTTTCGGCCTTGGCGTCACGGTCGCCGACCCCGTCGATCGGGCGTTGAAGACCCAGACCACGACGGAGGCGTTCTATCGGTTTGATTTGTCCGACAATCTGGCGGTCACCACCAGTGTTCAGTATCTCCACAATCCCGGTTTCAACGCAAAAAACCCGTGGGTGTTCGGGGTGCGCGGACGGTTCAATCTGTAGCGCCAAGAGCGGTTGCCATCGCCTGCTGACGGATGAATGTCGTGGATGAAGTTGTGGCGGCGCCTCCTCGGCTTCGCAAATTTCATCATTTGGTCGGCCTCCCAGCTGAAAACTATCCCCACATCCCCCACTTTCCCCGACATACCCTGACTCAAGGCCAAACCCCTGGCGTCGCTGCCTGCGCTGCCACCTACAACGCGAACTGGCTACGCGAGCGGCACGACCACAAAACACCAGACCAGATCCGAGCCGAACAGCTCGGACTTGAAACCGCGGTCACCATGGAGCACAAAATGGCCGCATATCTGGACATGAGCCTTTCGAGCGGTCGGTGATCACGGCCGACACCCGTCGACGGTGGTCGCGGCAAGAGAAGCGTGCGATCGTCGCGGAAGCGGCGCAGATGACGACCTCGGTATCGGCGGTGGCTCGGCGGCATGGGATTGCGCCGAGCCTACTGTTCCGGTGGCGTCGGGAGTTTGCTGAAGCCGATGGGTGTGGTGACTTGGCGACGAGCCCGAGGTTCATCCCGATCGCCCTGGCGGCGCCGGCAGATGGTTCGCACGCGCCTGGCTGCGCCAAGCCGGTGACGTGCGCGGGCGGTGGCCGGTCTGGACTGATCGAGATCGAGCTTGCCGGTGGCCGGCGCGTCCGGGTCGATGGCGCGGTCGATACCGGCGTTCTGAAGCGGGTCATCGACGCCCTGGAGGGGCGGTGATCCCGGTTCCGGCCGGCGGCCGGGTGTTCCTGGCGGCCGGGCCGACCGACATGCGCAAGGGGTTCAATAGCCTGGCGGTGCTGGTCCAGGATCACCTGAAGCGCGATCCGTTCTCGGGCCAGGCCTTCTGTTCCGCGGCCGCCGCGGCGACCTGATCAAGGTTCTGTGGTGGGATGGCCAGGGCCTGTGCCTGTTTGCCAAGCGGCTGGAGAAGGGTCGATACGTGTGGCCGATGACGACGCGGTCGGGCGCCGTCGTGCTGAGCCCGGCGCAGCTGTCGATGCTGTTGGAGGGCATCGACTGGCGGGCGCCGATCAGAACCTTCCGGCCCGAGCTGGCGGGCTGAGCGCGACACAGTGACTCAGTCACGCAGGTTGCTCTGGCCGACCGGCCGGGTGCCGGTAAGCTGTGCGTGTGCCGATTGATTCTGCCGCCCTGCCCGACGATGTTGTGCTGTTGAAGCGCATGCTGGTGACGGCCGGGTACGAGATCGAGAAGCTGAAGGTCCAAATCACCCGCTTGCGGCGGCTGAAGTTCGGCCGCTCCTCGGAGAAGCTTGAGGCGAGCCTGGCACAGCTGGAGCTGCTGCTGGAGGATGCCGAAGAAGAGCACGGTGCGGCAGAGCAAGCGGCGGCGACGTCGATTGTCACGGATCGCAGACAACCGGTGCGCCGCCCATTGCCAAAGCACCTGCCGCGCCAGGAGGTGGTGCATGGTCCGGCTTCGGCACAGAGCTGCCGGTGTCCGCGCTGCGGTGGAGCGATGCGCCGGCTCGGCGAGGACGTGAGCGAAGAGCTGGAGATCGTGCCGGCCCGCTTTAAGGTGGTCCGCCACGTCCGCCCGAAGTTCTCGTGCCGTTCCTGCGAGACGATCACCCAGGCGCCGATGCCGTCCCGGCCGATCGAGCGCGGGCGGCCCGGGCCGGGGCTTTTGGCCCATGTTCTGGTCGGCAAATATGCCGACCACCTTCCGCTCTATCGCCAGGTCAAAATCTACGCTCGCGATGGCGTTGACCTTGACCGCTCGACGCTTGCCGATTGGGTCGGCAAGTCAGCGGCATTGCTGCGCCCGCTTGTCGAGGCACTCGGCCGCGAGGTGATGGGTGCCCAACGGCTGTTCGCCGACGATACGCCGGTTCCGGTGCTGGCACCGGGCACAGGCAAGACGAGGACCGGCCGGCTTTGGGTCTATGTGCGCGATGATCGATGCCATGGCGCCAAGACACCATCGGCGGCGCTCTACCGCTACACGCCCGACCGCAGGGGCGAGCGACCGCGCGCGCATCTGAAAAGCTTCTCTGGATTCCTGCAGGCCGACGGCTATGCCGGCTTCGAAGGGCTCTACGAGAACGGCGCAATCACCGAGGTGGCGTGTTGGGCGCACGTCCGCCGCAAGTTCTTCGACGTGCATCAGGCGAATGGCTCCACCATCGCCCGGGAAGCGCTTGAGCGCATCGGTGCTCTCTACGCCATCGAGGCGGATATCCGCGGCCGGCCACCCGAGGCGCGGTGTCAGGCCCGGCAGGCGCGTGCCAGCCCGCTCATGGCAGAACTCAAGGCCTGGCTGGAGACCACACGCGCAAAGCTGTCCGGCAAGAGCGACCTCGCCGCCGCCATGCGCTATGCCCTCAGCCGTTGGTCTGCGCTCTCACGCTATCTCGACGACGGCCGCCTGGAAATCGACAACAATGCTGCCGAGCGTGCCATCCGCCCGCTCGCCCTCGGCCGCAAGAATTATCTCTTCGCTGGCTCTGATGCCGGCGGCGAGCGCGCTGCGGCAATCTACTCCCTGATCGAAACCGCCAAGCTCAACGGTCTCGATCCGCAGGCCTACTTGCGCGACGTGCTGACCCGCATCGCCGATCATCCCGTCAACCGGGTCGCCGACCTATTGCCCTGGACCGTCGCCGCACAACAGCCAGTCCACAACGCCGCATAACACGCGGCCATCACCGGACGCTTACCTATCTTTGGGATCAAAAAAACAAACTAACACTCAAGGAGGAGACAGAATGTCAGACGTAGCGATTGGATCTAGTCGTCAGCCACATCAAACCTGGTCGAATTGGCCGACGTTTATTATGGCCGTGGCAGGGTCCGCGGTCGGACTCGGCAACATCTGGAAATTTCCATATATCACCGGTGAAAACGGAGGGGGCGCTTTTGTTATCGTCTACCTGGCTTGCATTGCCGTCATCGGGTTACCAATTCTGACGGCGGAAATAATGCTGGGG
>JAAEOR010000056.1 GCA_024222895.1 Hyphomicrobiales bacterium
AGCCCCGCGGACAATGCAGCCACCTGATCGGCGACAAGCCGGCCGGGCGCGACATTGGCGTCGATCGACACCACTCGGTTCTGATCGACCCGCCGGATGCTGCCGCTGCGCGGCGCGGGCGACAGGCGAACGAAGTTCTCGACCGGGACGAAGCCGTTGGCGGTCGGAACACCCAGCGTTCCGAGGTCGGCCAGCGTCCGTTCGTGAGCCGGAAAGCGAACCCGGATGTCGATCGGTTCATCGGCGTCGTCTGGACGATAGTCGGCGATCTCGACACCCTGGGTGAGCAATTGCACGGCCTGACCAAGCAAGCTGGCGTCCGCACCAAAACGCGCCGCCTCTGACCGGTCGAAGTCGACAAGCCAGTCGACCCCGGGCAGGGCCCGGCTATCGGCGACATCGGTGAACCCACCTATACGCTCCATCAGAGCGAGGGCCACATCGACCGTCGCTTCCCGCGCTTGCTCGTCGGAGGCGCTGATTTCGAGGTGAACAGGCTTGCCTCCCGCAGGGTCGAATGACTGGACCTGCACCTGGACGTCGATGCCGGGGATGTCCTTCATCTCCGTGCGAATGTCTGCTGTTATGTCCTCGGCCGTTCGCCGGGTATCCCAGTCGGCAAGTTCGAGCTGTATCGTGCCGATCACCTCTGCGTCGGCCCTGCCATAGATAAACGAGCGCGCGTAGACGCTGCGGATTTCCGGATCGCCGATCAGTCGTTCCTCGACCCGGCGCACGAGCGCGTCGCGTTCGCTGATGGAGAAGTTGTCCCGGGCCCGCAGTTCGACAAGGGCATAATCCGGTTCGATGTCCGGGAAGAACGCCATGCCCGTGCCGAACTGGCCATAGGCGGCAAAGGCGCCGAACAGTAGCGCTACGGTGGCAAGAATTGTCGCAGCC
>JAAEOR010000057.1 GCA_024222895.1 Hyphomicrobiales bacterium
AGCGGCCTTGAACGCCCAGTTCGACGCCATTCGCAGAACGCTTGTCATTGGGCAGTAGCCCGTCCGTGCCTACTTCGCCCGTGGCGCCAACTGTCGGCGTGCTTCTGGCCGGCGGAAGGGGGCGGCGAATGGGAACCAAGGACAAGTGCATGGTTGCTCTTGGCGGTCGCCCATTGATCGCTGTCGCGATCGAGCGGCTAAAGCCGCAAGTCGCTGCATTAGTGATCAGCGCCAACGGGCATCCCCATCGTTTCGATCGATTCACACTTCCCGTCGTGCCGGACGGCGCGACCGGCCATCTGGGACCACTGGCAGGCATCCTGGCAGGCATGCGCTGGACGGAGGAGCACGTTCCGGGTTCGGATCGAATTGTGACGGTCGCCACTGATACACCGTTCTTTCCGATGGATCTCGTTACCCGATTGCAGGCTGCAGCACCCACCAATCGTGTCGCCGTTGCTCGGTCCAACAATCGACTCCATCGCGTTTTCGGTGTCTTTCCTGTCCAATACGCCCGACGCTTGGACCGGTTCATCAGGGCATCGAAATCCCTTCGTGTCGGCGACTGGCTGGCAGAGGTCGATCCGGTGATGGTCGACTTCGACGATCGACCGGATTTGGATCCCTTCTTCAACATCAATTACCCAGGCGATCTGGCAGCCGCCGAACGCATCCTTGCCAGTGAAGATCAGAACGGCTGACGCCGGGCGTGGCATGGGCTAGTGGAGCGAATTTGACATTTGAGTCCCGCTCGCTGCAAGGCTCTCGTTCAAATGTCAAATTCAGAGGCTCCACTAGGATCAGATATTTGCTAGTGGTCCTGTTGACTCCGACATTTGCTTGAGAGGGTGTTGCAGGTGGGTAGCAAATGTCGGAGTCGGACTATTAGTAATCGGACGACCCGGTCGCGACGACCGGGCAAATTTCATCACCGAACTCGGAGAAAGCGAACATGGCGAAGGTTGCCTTCATTGGACTGGGAGTGATGGGCTATCCCATGGCAGGGCACATCAAGGGGCGCGGCCAGCATGAGGTGACCGTATTCAACCGCACGCCGGAACGGGCTGACCGGTGGGTATCCCAACACGGCGGGACCGCCGCACGGACGCCGCGCGAGGCAGCCGTGGGTGCCGACTTTGTCTTTGCCTGTGTCGGCAATGACGACGATCTCCGCTCGGTGGTTCTCGGCGACGACGGCCTTCTGGCTGGCGCAAAGGCCGGCAGTATCATCGTCGACAACACGACAGCATCAGCGATGGTGGCCCGCGAGCTGGCGGTGATTGCCGAAGCCCGGGATGTTGGCTTTCTCGACGCGCCGGTCTCCGGCGGACAGGCCGGAGCGGAAAACGGCCAGCTCACTGTCATGGTCGGCGGTGATCGAAATGTCTTTGAACGCGCCAAACCGGTGATCGATTGCTACGCCAAGATGATCGGCCTGATGGGACCGGTCGGCGCCGGTCAACTCACCAAGATGGTCAACCAGATCTGCATCGCCGGCCTGGTGCAAGGGCTCGCGGAAGGGATCCACTTTGCCAAACGCGCCGACCTGGACGTCGAAGCCGTGATCGACGTGATCTCGAAGGGGGCGGCCCAGTCGTGGCAAATGGAAAACCGGTGGAAGACGATGGACGCCGGCGAATATGAACACGGCTTTGCCGTCAATTGGATGAGAAAGGATCTGGCTATCACCACGGACGAGGCCCGCAGGAACGGTGCAAAACTGCCGGTTGCCGCCCTGGTCGATCAGTTCTACGCCGAAGTTCAGGCGATGGGCGGGGGGCGGTGGGACACGTCGAGCCTGCTTGCCCGCCTGATGCGGGACTGACAGCGGCGATGAGCAACCCGGCGAAGGCGGTGCTGGCGGAGCTCGAATCCCTTGGATCGGAGGCCAATCGGGCAGGAATGGCGCGGTACGGGATCAACACCGACCGCGCTTTTGGCGTATCGATGACGCAGCTGCGCCCGCTCGCGCGAGCTCACAAAAAGGATCATGCCCTGGCGGCGGCGCTGTGGTCGAGTGGCTATCATGAGGCCCGGCTCCTCGCCGTCCTGGTCGAGGACCCGAAGCAGGTGACCGAAGAACAAATGGACGCCTGGGTGGCTGATTTCGACTCATGGGACCTGTGCGACCAGGCCTGCATGAAGCTCTTCGACCGGACGCCTTTCGTCGAAGACAAGATCCGAATATGGGCGATGGACGAACGCGAGTTTGTGCGGCGTGCCGCCTTCGCGATGCTGGCGGCCTATGCCGTCCACGGCAAAGCCGTTCCAGACGACCGGTATCGTTCGTTTCTCCCGCTGATCGAGCGCCACGCGACCGATTCACGCAACTTCGTGAAGAAGGCAGTGAACTGGGCGCTCCGACAGATCGGCAAACGATCGTTGACATTGCATGGCCCAGCGTTGGAGCTCGCCGAGAGGCTTGCGGCGTCGAATGACAAGACAGCGCGATGGGTCGGCCGCGATGCGGTCAGGGAATTGACTGACCCGGTGCAGATCGAGCGGATCAAGAAGCGGAGTGGCCCATAGAGCCACGGTTAGCGCGACGTGGATGCGCCGGCTTTCTCCTTGGCAAGAACGACATAGTTCAACGGCAACCGCGTCGTATTCTTGATCTGCTCCATGGCAAATGTCGTCGAGACGTCGGCAATATCGATCCGCTCGATCAGTCGTTTGTAGAACGCGTCATAGGCCTCGATGTCCGGTACGACCACCCGTAGCAGATAGTCGACCTGGCCAGCCATTCGATAGAATTCAACGACTTCGGGCATATCGCGGATGACCTCGGCAAACCGACGAAGCCACTCGTCATTGTGCTGGCTCGTGGTGATTGCGACAAAGGCGGTTACCCGTGTGTTCATCTTTGTCGGGTCGAGCAAGGCGACGCGGCCCAGAATCACGCCGTCTTCTTCAAGTTTCTGGATCCGCCGCCAGCATGGAGTGGTCGACAGGCCGATCCGCCTGCCGATTTCGGCAACCGGTACTGTGGCGTCCTCCTGCAGTATCTGAAGGATTTTTCGATCGAGGCGGTCGATCATGCCCAACTCCTTACCACCGAAAAATTGCGCCGTTCTTTCCTGACGGGCAAAAAATGCCACATAACGCGTTTTGAACAGTCCTGATTAGGTTGTTTTTCTCATAAGGCACGTAACGAGCTACGATCAGCAAGTCAAATGGTATCGAGGCGAGCGGCGATTTCAGAGCGCAGGAACGGGATCAGCTCCGCATCGAACCATGGGTTCTTCTTGATCCACGCATTATTCCGCCAGGATGGATGCGGAAGCGGAATGATCATTGGGTCCGTCGTCCGAACAATCTGCCGCCAGCCGCGAACTATCTCTGTCAACGACCGGCGGCCGGAACCGCGGAGATGCCATCGCTGGGCGTAGGCTCCTACAGCAAGCAACAGCGTCACACGATCGAGGCGATCGATGAGCGAGCCTCGCCACGCGGGCGCGCATTCGCGCCGCGGCGGCAAATCGGCGCCACGCGCATCCTGACCGGGAAAGCAGAACCCCATCGGAACGATTGCGACTTTCCTCCGATCGTAGAAGGTATCCTCGTCCACCTCCATCCAATCGCGGAGACGATCGCCGGATGGGTCGGTAAATGGCCGTCCGGAGGCGTGGACGCGTGTTCCCGGCGCTTGCCCGGCAATGCAGATGGTAGCGGTCTTCGAGACTTGGAAGACCGGTCGCGGCTGATGCGCCAATGGCGGGCCTCTGGGGCTGTCGCAACAGATGCGGCAGGCCCGGATCTCCTTCGCAAGTGCTGCGAGCGAAACAGCTGCTCGTCTGGTTTCAGTGTCGTTCATTCATGTGCCGAAAACCGCCCGACGGTCTTTCTTCCCTATTAACCACTCCGGTGAGCGTGACCTTAAGCAATCTATACGATGCTTCGGAACCGGCGCATGATTTTACCTATCAAACAACCAGGGACATTGTTCCGTGAAGACCGATCAATCACCAACCGGGAACGTTGATGTCGCAATCGATGTGGCCCGCACGCATGCCCGGCCGATCGTAAACGAAACGGCGGCCGGCCTGCAAAAGAAGCTCACGTCCCTTATCGGAAGCCTGCGTGCCCCGGACCGAGTTCCGACACCGGCCGCCAGATCCAACCAACTGAGGGTGGCGCCGGTCGTTCCCTTCTTGGTGGCAGCAGTGTCCGGCGCCGTGACCCTGACGCTGGCTGCACTTCACCTGTCGCGCGGCGACGTCCTGTCCGCCGCGCTTTCACTCCTGATCATCGGCGCGCTTCTGTTCTTCCTTTTCCTTGCCTGGCGCCTCCATTCGGCGACTCAGACGATGCGCGAGCATCGAGCCGAGAAAGACACGCTGATTGCTGAACTGGAAAGGGCCAAGGCGGTGTCCGACGGATCACGCCGAAGAGCGGAGGAAGCAAACCAGGCCAAGTCGCGATTCCTTGCGACCATGAGCCACGAACTACGCACACCTCTCAACGCGATCCTCGGGTTTTCCGAGGTTATGGAGAACGAAGTCCTGGGGTCGATGGGTAATCCCCGCTATCGGGAGTACGCCGCGAATATTCACCACAGTGGCCAGCACCTGCTGACGCTGATCAACGAGGTTCTCGATCTATCGCGCATCGAGGCCGGCCACCATGATCTGCATGAGGAGCCGGTCGACCTGGCCGCCATCGTCACCGAGTGTTGCCAGATGATGATGCTGAAAGCGCGGAGCAAGGAGATTTTGATCTCCGACAGCTATGACACTGACATGCCGGACCTGTGGGCGGACGACCGAGCACTTCGGCAAGTCGTCCTCAACCTTGTTTCTAACGCCATAAAATTCACGCCCGTCGGCGGCGAGATCGCCATAAAAGTCTTTGTCACGCCAGGCGAGGGGCAGAGGGTCTCGATCCGCGACAACGGGCCCGGGATCTCGCCAGAGGACATTCCGATGGCCTTGTCGCCGTTCGGTCAGGTCTCCGTCGCAACCGACGGTGACGACCGTGGCGCCGGTCTCGGGCTTCCGATCGTGCAGGCTCTGGTGCGTATGCATGATGGCGGATTCGAACTGCGTTCGGATCTGCAGCGGGGGACCGAGGCCATCGTCACCTTTCCGCGGTCGCGGGTGATGGAAACGCCATCGGCTGCTGCCTCGGCGACGGAGGAGCCCGTCGAATGGCTACGGGCGAGCTGAGTCGTCGCTTCGGGTGGCCACGCCGGCCTGCGTGAAGGTTGCCATCCCGCCATGAATCCGGGCGGCCGAGCGAATGATGCCAGCGGCGAGCGCTGCCCCGGTCCCCTCCCCCAGTCGCATCCCAAGATCAAGAAGCGGCGGTCTTCCAAGGCGTTCGAGCACCCGGATATGGCCGGGCTCGACCGAGACATGTCCGAACAGGCAATGATCAATTGCCCGTTCGTCGACCGCATGGAGGATGGCGGCCGCGGCGGTCGCAACATACCCATCGACGACAACCGGGATCCGCTGGTGGCGAGCGGCGATGATGGCACCCACCATCGCCGCAACCTCACGCCCGCCGAGACGGCGCAGGATCTCCAGTGGATCGCTCAGCCAGGCATTGTGGCAAGCCAATGACGCTGTCACAGCAGCGCGCTTTCGCTCAAGCCCACTCGTATCAACACCTGTCCCCGGGCCGACCCAATCGTCCGGCGTACCACCAAAAAGAGCGTTGTAGAGTGCGGCGGCGACGGTGGTATTGCCGATCCCCATCTCGCCAATGCACAGGAGGTCGTATCCGCCGGCCGCCGCCTCCATGCCAAACGCAATCGTGCCCGCGCACGTGACGTCGTCCATCGCCGCTTCGCGAGTGATGTCGCCCGTGGGCAGATCCAGAGCCAGGTCGAACACTTTCAACCCGAGATCCAGTGACAGACAGATCTGGTTGATCGCCGCCCCGCCGGCGGCGAAGTTGTCGACCATCTGCCGGGTCACTTCTGACGGAAAGGCGGAGACGCCATGGGTGACCACACCATGGTTGCCCGCGAAGATCGCCACCATCGGCCGATCGACCGTCGGCTGGGGCTTTGCCTGCCAGGCGGCAAGCCATTCGACGATCTCCTCCAACCGTCCGAGGGATCCGGGCGGCTTGGTGAGCTGTCCGTCGCGGGCCCGTACGGCTGCAACCGCCAGCGCATCGGAGCCGGGCATCGTGGCGATGAGGTTGCGGATGTCGTCCAGAGGCAGGCCGGTTTCAGGCGGCATCGGTTCTTGTCCTCAAGCGCCAGCCGACTCGCTTGGAGCGGCGCAAGGCTGGTTCTATAAACCAGGACGGATCGTTCGCAACCCGGCTCATTCGAGGCGCCGCTATGAATTTCGGAAACGCGGTTCGCCGTGAGACGGCCGCCCTGATCGACGATGGACGCGTGTCGTTGGCGTTCCTCACCCGGCTGCCACCGGCATTGGTCGGCGGCGATCCCGCCGAGGTGCCCCATTTCGCCCGTGCTGCCCGGATATTCCCGGTCGTCGGCGCGGTGATCGGGCTCGTTGGCGGGCTTGTTCTGGTCGCGGCGACCCTCCTCGGCGTTCCGGCGTCGATCGCCGCCGCTCTCGCCGTTGTGGCCACACTTGTCCTGACCGGTGGCCTGCACGAGGACGGCCTGGCGGACACTTTCGATGGATTTGGTGGCGGCGGAACGCAAGATCGAAAACTCGAGATCATGCGCGACAGCCGACTGGGAACCTACGGAGCGGCGGCCCTCGTCATGTCGATCCTGATCCGTGTGCTTGCATTGGGGACACTGGCGAGCGGCGAGCCCTGGCGCGCCGCCATGGTGTTGGTGGCCGCTGAAGCGGCCTCGCGGGCAGCACTCTTGTATCCCTGGTTTGCTCTTCCGGCGGCCCGCTCGGATGGGCTCGCCCACGATACCGGCCCACCCACGGCGAAGGCCCTAGTAACCGCACAAATCCTTGCCATTACGATCATCCTGGTGACGGTCTGGCCATCTGCCGGACTCCGGGCTGCAACCGACGGCATTCTCCTTTTACTCGCGGCTACCTATATCCTGGTTCTGACGGCGCGCGCACAAATCGGCGGCCGTACCGGCGATACGCTTGGTGCCTGCCAGCAGATCGCCGTGACGGCATTCCTTATCGGCGCCACAAGCGCGGTGTAGACGCCAACAGGAAAAGGATACGCGGCGTGGACCCGCAAAGGCCGAACAGAACCCCTCTGCTCCCCCGGCTCATTCTGGGCCTGGTAGCTGTTGGTGTGATCGTCGCGATCGGTCTGTTTGTCGCCGATGCCGGTTTCGTCGCCGAAGACATCGACTTGCCCAGACTGGTGGCGTTGCTCGCGGTTCTGCTGTTCGTCGGTGTCGGTGTCTTCGCCCGCCCGCTCGGCGCCTGGCAGATCGTTCGCTCGATGGGACTCTGGGTCGCGATTATTCTGGTCGTTGCCGGACTCTATGCGAGCCGCGATCAACTGGTCGGTTTTGCCGGACGGTTGCTTGGTTCACTTGCCCCTGGCGTGCCGATCACCGGGAGGCTCGCCGGCGGTGTCGACGCCGACAGTGTTGCCTTCACCCGATCCTTCGATGGCCATTTTGCCGTGAGAACAACGGTCGATAGTGTCCCGGTTACGATGCTGCTTGATACCGGGGCGAGCTTCGTCACCCTCACGAGTCAGGATGCCCGACGCGTGGGAATCGATCCCACAGAGCTTGCTTTCAGCGTACCGATCCGAACGGCCAATGGCGTGATGCAGGCCGCATCCGTGACCCTGGACCGGCTGAGCGTTGGGCCGATCGAGCAACGCGATGTACGTGCTCTGGTCGCGCCTTCCAGCCTGCTTGGCCAGAGCCTTCTTGGTCTGTCCTTTCTCAATGAGCTTCATGGCTATTCGATTGTCGGCGACCGGCTGGTGCTGAACCCATAGCTTGGACGATTCAGTCCGGCGGATCACGGTCCCGAGCGTTGTCAGGAGAAGTGTTCTTGCACCTCTTCGCCCGGACAGAGCAAGCGAACTGGTGCTCTACAGCTGAGAGGTGATCCGAACCGGATTGACGATCCGCCGCATGCTTGGCTGACGGCTGCCACTGGCCGCAGGGCACGGATCAGCCGTGGCGCCCTTCAGAAATTCTCCGCATTTGAGACGCGCTGCCCTAGTCCTAGTTCTGTTGCACAGTGATTGTGACACTTTGAATGTTGGGATGAGGGCTCCCGCCCATCTCCGCTCGTCCTCCGCGAAGGCGGAGGACCCAGATTCTTTTCTGGATTCCCGCCAGTCCGCGGGAATGAGCGGTTTTTCAGGTGACGCCAGAACCACCAACACTGGATCCAGCCCTGCCTGAACACACCGTGGTGCCGGCCGCTCTGACACAGCAAAATGTATGCATGCCCTGGAAAATGTGTGCACGCCCTGGCTCGGGGAGAGGGACGTGCTTCCGGCACCGTGGCGCCGGCCACTTCCCGGAGCGGGAAATCCAAACAGTCAAAACCTCCGTGCAACTGAACTAGCGGTTTGACCGGCGGAGCCCTGCGTCACGTCAATCTGATTGACCGCAAACGCGCGCTATCACAAGGCTGGGTCATGCCACCGATTTCTGCGCGGCTGGCGCCAACGCGGCCATCAGCTCGGATGTGTCGCGTGCCTGCTCCAGCCCGAACACCGCGTCATGCAGGCGGATTGCACCGTCTGCACCGAGCACCTGAGACGTGCATTCATGATACTTCTCCAAGATGTCGTCCTCGTCGAACAACATCTTTTCGCCGTGGATCTCGGTGCGCAGCACATCGCCGTTTTGTGTGGTGATCGCGACCTTGTTGAACTGAAGTCTCGTCTTATAGAAGTAGTCGTTACAGTCGTCGTCGAAGTTCACAAAGGTCCTTTTGGCGACGTCCAAGGCGGTCTCCCTTGCGCCCGTGTACCAAACCGGCCCACGCAGATAACCCGAAACCCCGGCGCCGACCTGGTAGGGGATGCTGAACTGCATGTCCTGCACGGATTCAGGGCGCTGATCGTCCTCGCCGATTCCCGACCGACGGTTGGTCGTCACATCGATGCGTGCGATATCGCTGAGATTAAGGCTGTTCTCCTTGATGAGCTGGCGGGCGCCGGCGATGGCGCTGTGCGTGATGGAGCACCCCGGAAACCGCTTGGTCTGAAGCTCCGCATGGTAGCCCGACGTGTCACGGTCCTCGCCCAGCAGTGTGAAGTCCTCGCCGAGGCCGCGGGTCACCGCTTCTTCATGGTAGATGTCGTAGCCCATCATCCGACCAAAGCTGCGCTCGCCATCGAGAATGTTGTTCTCTTGAAGCATTTCGAGTCCCATCAATGCGGATTGCGCGGCAAAGACCCCAGCATGCGCCATCCAGCCCCAACCCTGCTTGATGTCTTTTCGCGGCGTCAAACCGACATCAAACAAGAACTTGTAGCCGGCCGGAACGGGCGCGTGGACGCCTGCCATCCCCAGCGTCGACAGGGTCTGATCCTTGTCCAGCTTAAGACCGCGTGCAGCCGCCGCGGCCGCACCCATGACGCTGGTTGAAAACCCGATAATATGCGGCTCCATTTCCATCGTGATGTCGATGGCTCCTAAAACCCGGCCGGAGCACTCGTAGCCAGCAACGATCGCGGCAAGCAGATCCTTCCCGCTACCGCCGCGAAACTCGATTGCGGCGAGTGCCGACGGGACGACGATGCCTCCCATAAGGGAGTGCACCAGAAGGCTTTTGTTCGTCGCGTGATCTGGATAGTCCAGTGCGTGTGCAAGGTACGCATTGCCGAATGCCGCCATGGAAAGGCACACCTTGCCGTCGCCAATCAGGGTCGCCTCAGGGACGCCCCCGCCAACGGCTTTCGACAGAGCGATGAACTTGTCGCTGTAACTTGGAATGCCCAGCCCGCCGACCGTCACGCCAAGGATGTCCAGCACCGCCAGCAGAGCCCGCCGCCGCACTTTCTCCGGCAGATCGTCAAACTCGATCCCAGTCAGGTAGTCTGCCAGGGTCTTTGTCGTGCCCATACAGTTGCTCCAGCCGCGATTGTGCGACAACAAGCCCACTACCCTGGGTCACGCCTCAGCGATCCGCTCCTCGCCGCTAGTCAACAAGGCTTTGCGCCAACAAATCGGGCAAACGGGAGCGTCAACCAGCACAGTGTAGACTGCAATATTTGTAATATGGTACCAGCTTGAACCTTGTTTGCAAGACTAAGCTGCCGCTAGCACACCGAGTTGTCTGGGTTAGGTAGCACACGAGTTGTCCGGTTTGTTTGTCGCGCGAGGAGGCGCGGCGATGAACCGGTCAAACGAGTCAATATTAGGGACCCTTTGGTATAACCCAGAGGCGGCATCAACGGGCCGGCGAACACCGATTTCCGCGGCTCAGGCCAGGAGATCCCTAGCCACGAGATGGCCCTCCAGGATCGCCGCTTCCACGTCGCGCGGAGCGTACGCGTCGCCGATCGTTCGCACCGCGATACCTGCCTCGGCGACAACGGATGCGATCCGCTCGTCCGGGCGGCCTGGCGCCACGACAACGACGGAATCCATGCCGTCGATCCGCCGCTGTCGCCCGACGAGCGGATCGCGAAGGATGACATCTGTCGCCGTGATCTTAACGACCTCTGATAGCGGCGCGAACACGATGCCACGGTCCAAGGCCTCTCGATAGAAATGGGTCTGGTTCTGGATCACCATGCGGTGACCGACCTGAAAAGACGGCGTTGCGATAGTGACCGACGCGCCCTGATCCGCGAAGTACATCGCTGCCGCGATGGCTGGCTGCCGGTCCAGATAGTCAAGGATGAGTATCTGCTTGCCGAGCCTGTCCGGCGCCAGCAAAGCCGCGTCAAGCCAATGGACGTGAACCTGTTCGATTCCCTCAATCTCCGGCATCGCCGGTACAGCGCCGGTAGCAACGAGAACAGCGTCAGGCCGTCTTTCGACAACGGTTGCCGCATTGGCCTCGCAGTCCAGCTCGATCCGTACGTTCAGGTGCTCAAGCTCGCCAGCCTTGTGGTCGATGAGCCGCAGCCATCGCTGGCGGCCGGGCGGGATCGCCGCCAACCGCACGCGTCCGCCGAGCTTGTCGGATCGCTCCATCAGCGTCACCTGGTGGCCGTGCGCGGCCGCCACGCGCGCTGCCTCTAAACCAGCGGGCCCACCTCCGACCACTAGCACTGTGTGCGGTTTCTTCACCGCCGCCGGAGCGACAAGTTCGCTTTCTCGGCCGGTCTCCGGGTTGCCCACGCACGAAATATGTCGACCGCTAAACAGACGACCAAAGCACGCCTGTTGGCATCCCACGCAGGGGGTGATCTCCGCAATGCGATCCTCGCGCGCCTTGAGCGGCAAGTCAGGATCGGCGATCAGCGCTCTACACATGCCGGCTAGATCAGCATCACCTCTGGCGATCACAGCCTCTGCGACCTCCGCCGTGGCGATGCCCGTGCCGTGGATGATCGGCACGCCGACAACCTCGCGCAACCGCCTGCTGACAGCCGCGAAGGGAGCAGACGCACCCCCCATGGGGGGCTCATGCAGCATGTTGGAGACCACGTAGCCGTCATTGCCAGCGCTCACGTCGACGTAATCAAGTCGCCCGGCCGCCACGAGGCGCGGAACGACCTCAGCCATGTCGTCGACGCTGAGGCCACCCTGAACGAGTTCGTCGCCAGAGCAGCGGATCCCGACAGGGATACCGTCGCCGACGGACGCGCGCACAGCCGCCACGACTTCGGCTGGAAAGCGGACGCGGTTCTCCAAAGAGCCGCCATAGCGGTCCACGCGGCGGTTCGTCAGGGGTGACAGGAACTGGTTCAGCAGCAGCCCGTGGCCGCAATGCACCTCAATACCGTCAAGTCCGGCCAACATACAGCGCGCTGCTGCGGCCGCGAAGGCTTCGACGACCTCGGCGATCTCCCCTTCGCTCATGGGATGCGCAACCTCACCATATCGCTGATTGTGGATCGGTGAGGCCGACCATGAGACATGCGGCGACACGGCAGTTGCGACACCCATATGTGAGAGATACCCGAAGACCCGGCTGCCCTCGTGCCGGTGAATCGCCTCAGCGACCGCCGCCAGTTCCGGTTCGATGCTGCTGTCGTAATTGCACAACAGATTGGTGATGCCCGGAGACGACGGATGTACCTGCTGCGAACCGAGCATGATGAGCCCGACGCCGCCTGCGGCCCGCCGCTCGTAATAGCCGATCATACGTTCGTCCGGCTTGAAGTCTCGGCCCATTCCGGTCCCGTGGCCGGTCAGGACAATCCGGTTCGGGATTTGGAGCGAGCCAAGACGGACAGGTCGAAACAGGTTTGGAAATGCGCTCAAACCGAAGCCATCCTCTCCGGCCGTGATCCTGCGCGGTGCGGCGCGCGAGCCTGACAGAACGTCGCACAGCGGCGCAGATTACTGCAATCCGGCGACGCAACTGAGGGCAGCGCAGGCACGTCAACCGTCCGTCCGCAATATCCGCTGCAAGAAAGCCCGCGTGCGCGCCTCCCGTGGCGCCCGCAACAGCTCCGATGGCGGTCCCTGCTCGACCACGCGGCCACCATCTACAAACACCACCAAGTCGGCGACATCCCTGGCGAAGGCCATCTCGTGGGTGACGACCAGCATGGTCATGCCGTCGCGCGCCAGCGACTTCATCACGCCAAGCACCTCCTCGACGAGCTCGGGGTCGAGGGCTGACGTTACCTCGTCCATCAGCATGACTTTGGGACGCATCGCCAAGGCGCGGGCAATGGCCACCCGCTGTTGCTGGCCACCCGACAGCCGTCGGGGGTATTCGTCGAACTTGTCATCAAGCCCGACCCGGTCGAGGAGCTCCTTGGCAAGGTCGATAGCCTCGCGTCGGCCGAGACCGCGCACCGCCATCGGTGCCTCGATCACATTCTGTAGGGCCGTGAAATGCGGGAAGAGGTTGAAGTTTTGGAAGACCATTCCGATCTCGGCCCGGCTTCGCCGCAACTCCGACGCGCGTGCCGGTCGCAAGCGGCTGCCCGTCTCAACGACGCCAACCCGTCGCCCGTCGACCCAAATCTCGCCAGCCGTAGGTGGCTCCAGAAAGTTGATGCACTTCAGAATGGTTGACTTCCCGGAGCCAGACACCCCAATTATCGCAACGACTTCGCCGGCATTGACGTTCAGCGAAACGTCTTCGACCGCAACGAGACTTCCGAACTGTTTTCTGAGGTTGCGCACCGCGACCATCGGGCCAGAACCGGATGCACCCTCCGATGGCGGCGCATTGGTATGATCAGCATCGCTCTTCATTGCACGGCACCGGCTGGCCCGCCGGCCACGCGTCCGTATCGCAGGGCAATGTGGCGCTCGGCGACGGATTGCAGAGCTGCCAGCGATGCGTTGATCACCAGGTAAAGAACGGCGGCCACAGCGAGGAACTCATACGGCCGATAGGTGATCGATATCGCCCGCACCGCCTCGGCAGTCAAATCGTTGACCGCGACCAAGGACGCAAGCGCCGTGCCCTTCACGATGATAATGGCGCGCGTGATGTAAGGAGGAAGTGCAATGGGGATAGCCTGAGGCAGGTAGATACGCCTGAGCGCACGCCAGTAAGGAATGCCTAGTGCCGTCGCTGCGTGCCGTTGTCCTGGATCGACCGCGGCAAGCCCGGCGCGAATATCCTCGGCAAGGTAGGCCGAGCTTGCAATCACGAGCCCAACCGTGGCGGCCTGAAACGCCGATAGCGACATTCCGAATTGCGGAAGCGCGTAGAAGGCAAAATAAAGCACGATCAGCACCGGCAAGGCCCGGGCGACGTTTACATAGGCGGCCGCTGGCCACCGCAGGACGGCAAGCTCCGACTGCCGCGCCAACGCAAGGAGAAAGGCGATCGGCGTCGATACCGATAGCACAACAAAAGACAGCAGTACCGTGATCAGGAAGCCGCTCCAGATCGAAGGCCAGTATTCTGCTAAGAGGTCAGTTCGCATAGCCCTGCTCAGTAGCGAGTCGAGATTCCTGTCCGCGCGGCCCAGCGTTCGCCTACATGCTGAAGCGTAAGCAAGATGCCATCCAAAACGGCGTAGATGATCGCCGCGACAATGAGAACCTCGAACGGACGAAAGGTGACAACAAAGACCTGCCTGGCGGCCGATGTGAGTTCCGGCACGGCCACGGCAGTCGCCAGGGCCGTTCCCTTGAGCACCTCGGTCGCATGTGAGATGTAAGGCGGCAGGACGGCCGGAAGCATTTGCGGAAGGATGATCCGAACGACGGTTCGCGAGCGCTTCAGTCCCAGCGCTTCCGCCGCACGCCATTGATCAAGGGGAACGCTCTGCAGGCCGCCGCGAAACACTTCGCCAAAGTAGAAGGCCATGTAGCATGTCATAGCCAAGACGGCGGAAGGAAACGGATCGAGAGCGATGCCAACAGGCGGCAAGCCAAAGAACACAATAAACAGGACAAGCAATGGAGGGATCCCGCGCAGCACCGCGCTAAGGACCGCCAGCGGTAGGCGCACGGCCGGGTTCGCCGAGTCCCTGCCGAACGCCACCAGAACCGCCAGCGGCGTCGCACAGATGAGGACCGCCAGTGTCAGCTGGACCGTGACCAGACTTCCTCGCAGCAGCGCCGGCCATACGACTGCGATGATCCCGAAGTCGAGATTCATGGCCGGCATTGCGTGTTGGTTCTCAGTAGCCGATGCTGTCCAGCAGCTCGACTTCGGCTGTTGAGGTCGAATACTTGCCGATCAGCTCCCGTAGCGTGCCGTCGGCGCGATAGTTGCCAAGAAGCACATTCACGGCCACCAGCAGGTCCGCTTGTTGCGGATTGACGCAAAGCCCCTGAGCGAAGACCTGCAAAGGCGGTCCGACAAGCTCAAGCTGGTCTGCAATCGGTGACTTGTCGAGCACGTCAAGCGCGTTGGCAAGATTCAGCGCGATCGCTGCCACCTGACCGTTCTGCAAACCCAGCAAGGACTCGCTCATGCCTGGATATTCCACCGGGTCGATACCCGCCAGCGTTTCCTTTGCGGTTTCGAAGTAGATCTCACCGCGAACACCACCGATCTTTTTGCCCGACATGGCCTCCCAACTTGACGCGCCCGCGTCTTTTCTGGCGAGCGCGACGGTCGCGTTAACCGCTGTCGGCGAGGTCATCAGGAAATCGGACGAGCCAAGGCGTTGAGCCGACCACGAAGCGCCGTCGCAGGCGAGATCGAAACGGTTGGCGGTTAGGCCCGGCAAGATGCCCGGCCAGTCGAGCTTCACGAATTCGATTTCGAGTCCCAGGTCCTCGGCAAGCTTCTCGAACAGCTCGACGTAGCTGCCGGTCAGTTCGCCGCTGGCCGGATCGATGAACGTGCGCGGCGGCGCCTGCCCCGTGGTTCCAACCGTCAGCTTCCCCGGCGTAACGAGATTGTTGAGCGGCCACGGCTTCGGATATGATTCAAACGGCTGCGGCTCGCCAAGCGCCTCGGCGAACGCTGCAAGGCCGTCCGCCGTCGTGTCCTGAGCGTAGGCGGCCGGAATGGCCAGCACCGTGACGAGCGCTACGGCGACAACTGTCTTATCCAGCAACATTGCGTTTCCTCTCCTCATTACTTGAGCATCGGCGCAATATGGGCGGACTTATCAGCGAGTACGGATTACGCTTTGCTCCTGCGAAGCAAATGCCAAGCTGTGGGCTCGTCTGCCGTCAGCGCCCGTGAGCTTATTTCGCGGTCCCTGCCTTCCAAGCCGACCGATTGAGCCAACTGACAGGGCCGACCGCCGGACTGCGTGCATGTCGACCGCGGATAGCCGCCTGACCGTCCTTTCACATGTATCCACGTCACATGTAATCACGCTGGCGGTCCGACGAAGACCATAGCACCCCTGAGCGGCGCTCGCCAATCACAAATGTATCTCCTAATATTTCACAGAGATTGCAGGAGGGGTGGGAGGCGAGCCCACGATGCGAGGCCGACGCCAAACTCACGCAGCGGAGGGGGTCACATGGCGAAGTGGTACGCCGAGCAGGACGTCGCTGCTCTCTTGGATCCGGCGAAACTGATCACGCGCATTGAAGACGGCTTCAGGGAACTGGCCGTCGGCAAACTCGTCGATCCGCAGCCGATGCGGATCGACTCCGACGAGCACGCCGCGAACTACACGAGCTTTCCCGTCTATTGGCCGCGACTGGGCCTGGCTTCAGTCAAAGTCCTTTCCGGTGTGCTTGGAAATCCAGCACACGGACGTCCGATGATTGATGCGGTCATCGTCGTCGTGGATGCGACGACGGGGGTTATTCAAGCGATAATGGGTGGCCGCCACATCACGGCGCTGAGGACGGCCGCAACGTCCGCTCTTGCGGTGAAATACCTGGCACCCGGCAAGGGTGGCACGCTCACGGTAATCGGAACCGGCGCCCAGGGGATCGCGCACGCGGAAACGCTTCCCCTGTCGCGGTCGTTCGCGGAAATTCTCTTCGGGTCGCCGAGCGGCGACAGCGCCCGCGCCGCCGATATCGCCCGGTCAATCCGATTGCGCACCGACCTTCCCGTGTCAGCTGCTGATGCCGGAGATGCGGTCGGCCGCGGCGATGTCGTGGTGTTGGCGACGGCCGCAACCACTCCAGTCGTGGCACTCGGTGACGTCAAATCCGACGCGCTGCTGGTATCTGTCGGATCCTTCCATCCGGACGAAACGGAGATCGATCCGGCGCTGGCCGAAGCGGCCGGGATGACGATTGCCGATAACGCTGATCGCCTCCGCACCGCATGGCAATCGACAGACATGCGCTTCGCCGCGCGTGCGACGGACCTTGCGGCGCTCGTAACAGGGTCCGTGTCGCCGCAGACGTCGGGGCTGCGCGTCTTCCTATCCGACGGGCGCGCGTTTGAGGATCTGGCCGCTGCTGCTGTCGTTTTGGAGACGGCGGCGGAGACGGGATTCGAGGCTTTGTCGCTTCCGGGGACGTTGCCTGAGTTTGACTTCGATCACTCCGTTTGTTCCCGAGTGACCGGTGGATAGAGAGCGCCGGCTGCTGATGTCGCCGCCCCCGGCTCTGCGGCTCGTTCATCGTCCTCAGCCAGAACTTGGCGCCCTCCGTCTTTCCTATCCAGATGCCCGGAATCCCTTTGCTGCCGTCCGCCAGGATGGCAAGCGCGATGTAGACGGCCTTATTCCGGACGAAGCCCTCGTCCCTGATCTTCACCGGTATGGCACCGAAGAAGACCAGCGGGTAGCAGGCCTCCAGGCGGACGGCTTTGCCATTCGGCGACCTCAGAAAGCACGGCATCGGTGACCGCCGAGATCAGGTCGTGAAGCCGGAAAGCCGTTCAAGGTGGCCATCACTGCCGCCATGCGAAAGCTCTTTGTCCGCCTCAATGCCCTCATCCGAGATAATCAAATCCCCATGCAAAACAGCATAGAACAGGCCACTTCTGATTCAGCCGGCCCGAAGGGTTGCAGACCGCATGGAGTATGACAGATGCGGGCTTGGAGCTTTTTTCGGAAAAGCGTGGCACTTCTTCGCCCAGAAAAGAGTTAAGTGCAGAAGCCGACGGCCATCGATCAATTCGACCTGGCCGATCACGATCTAGGCCAGCGAAAGCGCAAACCGGAACGCAACAACGATGAGAAAAAGGCCAAAGACCAATTCGAGAATTCGTTGAGACAATGCGTGGGCGAGCCGAACGCCCATCGGGGCCATCAGGATGGCGGCGGGAACGACCAGCAGCGCCCCGACGATGTTGACAAACCCGAGCGAGAATGGCGGCAGCAAAGGATCGCCCCAACCCGCCCACACGTAGCCGATCACGCCCGGGATGGAGATCAGCATCCCAACACCCGACGACGTGGCAACAGCTTGATGAATCGGCCGGCCGTACAGGGTCATGTAGGTGTTGGTGACGATGCCGCCGCCAATCCCCATCAGCGTCGAGAAGAAGCCGATCAATCCGCCGACGATCGCCCGCGATGGATTGCCGGGAACGTCTCGTCCAAGTCGCCAACTGTTCCTGGCAAAAATCAGCTTCAGGGCCACGACAAACGCAATAACCGCGAAGATCCCGCGAAGAACAGAACCGGAAATCACGGCGGCAACGATCGATGCCACGATGACTCCAACCGGTACGGGGATCACAAAGCTCCTGAACAGTGCCATGTCGACCGCGCCACGGCGCTTGTGGGCGAAGAACGACCGCAGCGAGGTCGGCACGATGATCGCGAGTGAAGTACCGACGGCGACATGCATTCGCACCGACTCGTCGACCCCAAGGAAGCCCAGCCCTTCGTAAAGCACCGGGACCATCACGGCACCACCGCCGATCCCGAACAGGCCGGCAAGCAGTCCCGACACGGCCCCCGACAACAGCACGGCAACAGCGAGCTCGATCAGCTCCGTTGTCGTGGCGGTAATTTCCATCGAACTCTTGTGCAGCCTGTCTAGACCGCGACGATGCCCGACGCGGCGGCCGCCGATCCGTTGCAGCCGTGGTCTGTTCCTCCGGTTGCCTCCACGGCAGCCAGGGCGTCGCGCAGCACCGCGACGCCGGCGTCAGGGCGCCCGCCACGAACGGAAAGAATGCGTCGCCAGAGACGGGCTCCGGCCCGCCCGTGAAACAGGCCGAGCATGTGCCGAGTGATCTGGTGAAGACGGGTCCCGCGCGCTCGTTCGATCCCGGCATAGGTAATCATGGCCTCGACAACAGTCTCCAGCCTGACCCCGGTGCTCGCACCGTAGAAACGACGGTCAATATCGGCCAGGATAGCCGGCCTTTGATAGGCCGCGCGACCCAGCATCACGCCGTCCATAGGACGGAGATGGTCCGCCGCCGCCTCAAGCGTTTCCACACCGCCATTGATGCCGATGAAGACGTCGTGCAAGCGGCGTTTGAGAGCATAGACTCGCTCATAGTCGAGCGGCGGAACCTCGCGGTTCTCTTTTGGACTGAGCCCGGACAGCCACGCCTTGCGGGCATGCACCCACAACCCGTCGCAACCGGCGCCGACCACCGCGTCGGCAAGCGCGTCGAGGGCCGGTCCGGGATCCTGCTCATCGACGCCGAGCCGGCACTTGACCGTGACGGGAATGGTGACCGCCGCCTTCATCGCCGCAACGCAGTCGCCAACAAGCGCCGGTTCGCGCATCAGACAGGCGCCGAAGGCGCCCGAGCGAACGCGATCGGACGGGCAGCCGACATTGAGATTGATCTCGTCGTATCCGTGGTCCTGGCCGATCCGGGCGGCGCGGGCCAGTTTCGCCGGATCCGAGCCGCCAATCTGCAGGGCAAGCGGATGCTCCGCCGGCGAAAAGCCGAGCAGCCGATCGCGGTCGCCATGCAGGACCGCTTCGGTGACAATCATCTCGGTATGGAGGAGTGCGTGGCGCGTCAGCTGGCGATGGAAGAACCGACAATGACGGTCGGTCCAATCCATCATCGGCGCGACGGCGATCCTCTTGTCCAGGCTATTCATCTCTGCTGCTTTTTCCTTCGACAACGCAGCCATGGCTTGGGTTGGAATGGTTCCTGTCGGACGCCTACACTTCTGCATGGGCAGAGACAAGTATCGCTGGGTTCAGGCACATCTCCGGATCGGAATGGATCATCCGCGTGTGCCGCCCCTTTTCTCCGAATGTCAGGTTGATGATATGCGATGCACCGTTCAGCGCTGCCGGCTGCTGGGTGAAGCCCGGAGCGGCGTTTCACCGAGCCTTCGAGGCACACGATGCGCTTGATCTTCGATAGATCGCCCACAGCCGACTTGAGCTGGGCAATCACGTTAAGCGCACTCAAACGGAAGCACTGATATCCCTCTTCAACCGACAGGTCGGACCCGACTTTTTCGACGAACTTCAGCTCGCCATCGATCCAGGGCAGCTGACCGGACGTCATCAGGAGATTTCACGTGATGACCCATGGCGCATAGTCCCCGACGGCGCCGGCGGTTGATCTCGGTGTGAACCTTTACGTCGAGCTCGGCGTCGAGGTCGGACAAGGGCACTTCGAACAGGAAGAGTTTGCGAACCCGCACCAGCGCCCTGCCATTGCCGAATTCAGCCTAATGCGAAGTCAAGCCAGCCTGTTTCGCTGATCTCGTCACTGTGTTTGGCGTTCAATCCCGGCGACAAGGACTCCAATTCCGCCAGTTTCAGTCGATCAGGTTTTTCGATGCTCTCGACGAAAAGGCAGAATTGCTGCTTTCCGGGGCCCTTTCCATAGATGCTGCTTTCCTGTGTCTTGATTGCCGTGATTTCTTCCTGGTTTTCCCAAAGCCGGGCGCGAATTACGTTGCTGTCCGCCACCAGGCTTTCGAGAATGTCGTCCCGATAAGCCGCCCGCATTTCCCCTCCATTTTCGGCGACGTTGAAACGCAGCGTCGAAAGAAAGAATGACGGTTCGCATGGGTTTACCCCGGCCTCCTCGGCCAGCGAGAAGATCGCCCGCGCCGGATCGCGAAAAAGCGTCAGCGCGTCTTTGGTCCAGTCGGTCGGATTGTTCAGCGCCGCCTGGTAGTCGGATCCGGCGAGCACGTCAGCCGAGGTCGTTTCGTAATACATCAGAAACGTGGCCGCATCTCCCAAACCCGCGTAACGACGACCCAGGCGAAAACCAGGGATGTTGACCCGTTCGCTCATGTGCTGGCAATTGTGCCATTGCCGCAGAGCTTGAATGTCGGCTTCTTCGAAATTTGCCCAAAAGGCCATCAGGCCTGTACGTAAAGGCATTCTTTTCCTCCTTTGCTGAGCGTCGTTCATTTCGGCGGACAGCAACTTTCACGGATCTTCAGAGCCGGCGGCAGAATGACGCTTACCGGGTCTGCATCGGGTTCAGCGATCCTGGCCTCAAGCAGCCTCACCAGCTCTTGCCCGAGTCGTGGCGGCGGGGTCGAAATTGTCGTCAGCGGTATATTCCTGAGGGCCGAGGCTTTCACGTCGTCGAAACCGACGATGGCGATGTCCTTCCCCGGAGTCAGCCCATTCTCACGCGCCGCCGACATGAGGCCGAAAGCCACCTGATCGTTATAGCCGATAACGGCGGTCGACCTGTCCGGGCGGGCCAGAATCGCCTCCATGGCCTCGACCCCAAACTGGCTGGTGATCGGGCCGTGCATTTCCTCGACCGCGACCTCGCCGCCGGTATGTGACGCTACTGATATCCGAAACCCGCCCAGCCGTTCGGCGAATGCCGAGTTGTTCGGCAACCCACCGGCGAAAGTGATCTTGCGATGGCCCAACCCGAGGAGGTGCCGGGTGGCAAGTTGCATGCCCTGGAAATAGTCCGGGCCGACATAGTCGAATGCGCCCTGGTCCAGGCGCCGCACACCGAGCACCACCGGCAGCCGCAAATTGCCGATGGCCTCGCGGGTTTCGTTTGCGGACCCATCGACCGGTACGAGGATCGCACCGGCACATCCGATTTCCTGCACGTCGCGCAGTAGCTGAACCTGCCGATCGACCGCTCCCTTCGACGACAGCAGCAATGACAGCCGGTTCTTCTCGTCGGATGCCAGGTCGATGCCACTGTAAAGCTCTGCGAAATAAGGATTCTCGATATCCTCGACGACGACCGCGATCGCCTGGGTCTTTCTGGCCGAACGGGCGACGCGCGGCCTTTCGTATCCAGTCTGGTCGACGGCCCAGCGGACCTTTTCCCGCGTATCCTCGGGGATTGAGCCCTTGTTCTGCAGAACGAGCGAGACGGTCGAAGGCGAAACTCCTGCAAGTTCTGCAACATCCTGCGCCGTCGGTTTCTTCGGTCTGCCTGATGCCTTGGTTGGGCCGGTCACGCTTGATCCTCGATTTGACTCAGACCGCAACGTAGCGATCCGAGCGAGGAGATGTCCGCATAAGGATCGTCTTCGCTTCGGTGTATTCCTCGATCGCGAGCGTGCCGTTCTCGCGGCCGATGCCGCTTTGCTTGAATCCGCCAAAGGGAACTTCGGCCGGCCCCTCGAGATAGGTGTTCACCCAAACCGTGCCGGCCTTGATACCGCGAGCCATGCGCAGCGCGGTCTGGACCGAGCCCGTCCAGACCGACGAAGACAGCCCATAGCTGGTGGCATTGGCAAGCTCGATCGCCTCCTCCACCGTGTCGAAGGTCAGAACCGACAGAACCGGGTCGAAGATTTCCTCGCGAGCTATCGCCATGTCCGCGGTGACGTAGTCAAATACGTGCGGAAAGACGTAAAGGCCGGGCGCCTGCTCTTCGGGCTCCTTCGAACGGGGACGCGATTTCTCCTTGCCGTCGCTGATGAAATCGCAGATGCGGGCGTGTTGCGCCTCATTCGAGATCGGCCCGATCTGGGTGTCTTCGTCCAGCGGATCGCCAATCCGCAAATGCTCCATCAGATCCGCGACTTTACGGGTGAATTCGTCCGCGATCCCCGTCTGCACGAGAAGCCGTGACGAGCCGACACAACATTGTCCGGCGTTGAACACCGCGCCCAGAACCAGTGCGTCGGCGGCGGCTTCAAGATCGGCATCGGAATACACGACTGCGGGGTTCTTGCCGCCGAGTTCGGCCGCGACCTTCTTGAGATTGCCGGCCGAGGCGGCGACCGTGGCCTTGCCGACCCGCGTCGAGCCAGTGAAGGAAACCATGTCGATATCGGGGTGTTCGGTGATCGCCTTGCCGACCGGTTCGCCATAGCCCGGAACCACGTTCACGGCGCCCGCCGGCACCCCGGCCTCGCTCAGTATTTCACACAGCATCGCGGTTGAGGAGGAGGTCAGTTCGCTCGGTTTCACAACTGCCGTGCAGCCGGCCGCGAGCGCATAGGGCAGCTTTTGCGAGACGATCAGGAACGGGAAGTTGCAGGGGGTAATCATGCCGACGACGCCGATCGGCTCCGAACCGTCATGGCGATGCTGTCGGGGCCGAGATGATTGCTGGACTCGCCATGCAGGGTGCGCGCCAGGGCGGCGTAGTCCCAAAGGTCGGCAGCGCCGTCGATTTCCTCCCGCGCCTGCGAGATCGGCTTGCCGCTCTCCAAAACGTCCCAGAGCGCCAGTTCATCGCGGCGTTCGCGAATAAAATCCGCAACGCGCGACAGGATGCCGGCACGCTGGCCGGCATACATACGCTTCCAGTCGCCCGCGTCGAAAGCCCCACGCGCCGCAGCGACCGCGCGGTCGACCATGCCCGGCGTTCCGGCCACGTTATTGCCGACCTCGACACCGTGGGCTGGGCTCCGGCGCGAAATCCATGCTTCGCCCTTAACCCATTCGCCGCTGATCCAGGCCGCGTTCGTCCGGGGCGAGGCTGAAAGGCCGGATGCTGCGGATTCGCGAAATGCTGGGTCATTATTCGGCCTCCGCCAATACGGGTTTGCGCTGGTTTGAATGCGAGGAGAGATCGGCGACCTCGGGCTCCTCGCCGCGGATGATTGCCGCGCCCTTTTCGCCGATCATGATTGAGGGCGCGTTGGTATTTCCGCTGATCAGGTTCGGCATGACCGAGCTGTCGACGACTCGAATCCCATCCAGACCCTTCACCCTCAATTCCGGATCGACGACAGCCATGTCGTCGATACCCATCTTGCATGTGCCGACAGGATGGTAATCCACCGAGGCGAACTGTCGGATATAGGCGAGGATCTCGTTGTCGGTCTGCGCGCCGGCGCCTGGATAGCGTTCGCTCGCGGTATGCTTGGACAGCTCCGGCTGGGCCAGGATCTCGCGGGCCAGCCGCACACCCGCGATGGACAGTTTGCGGTCTGCGTGCTCGGCATGGAAGTTCGGGTCAATGACGGGCATATCGGCCGGGTCGCTGGACCGCAACGTGATCGACCCCCGGCTCTTCGGTCGCAGAACGCAGGTGTTGATGGTGAAGCCGAACCCGTCGACCTTGGTCCGGCCGCTGTTGACGACATAGGCCGGCAGAATATGCATCTGGATGTCGGGCTGTCCGCTGCCCGAACTGGCCGCAAAACAACCGTTTTCTGCCACGACGGATGTCACCGGACCGGTCTTGAAGAGAATGTACTGCAGGCCGTTCTTGATCGACCGCGGGAATTTGTCGGCCTTGTCGTAGCTGAGCGGCGCATTCAGATCCGACACGACATAGCTGTCGATATGGTCCTGCATGTTCTTGCCGACGCCGGGAAGATCACGCGCCACAGGGATATCCAGCGCCCTCAGCTCGTCAGCGGGCCCGATGCCCGACAGCAGCAGCAGGCGCGGCGACCCCACCGCCCCAGAGCTGACGATGACCTCGCCGCCGGGCTCGGTGCGCGCGGTCTTGACCGAACCGTTTCCGAGCGAATACTCCACGCCGACCGCACGGCCCTTTTCGACAACCACCCTGAGCACGCGGGCTTTGATCTCGACCGACAGGTTGGGGCGGTCGCGGACCGGCCCGAGAAACTCCCGGCTGGTACTGGCGCGGCGGGCGTCCCGGCACGTGACCTGGTAGGGACCGGTACCGGCCTGTTCCTCGCCGTTGAAATCGGGATTGAAGACATGGCCGGCCTGTTGCGCGGCGCGGATGAAAGCCTTGGACAGAACATTTGGGGAGATCTGGTCGGAGACCCCCAGCGGGCCACCGGTGCCGTGATACCTGTCCGCCAGGCGCTCGTTATGCTCGGAACGCCTGAAATAGGGCAGAACTTCCGCGTAAGACCACCCCTTGCATCCCTGTTCGGCCCAAGTGTCGTAATCGTTGCGGTGGCCGCGGATGTAAATCATCGCGTTGATCGAACTCGACCCGCCGAGCGTCTTGCCCTGCGGATACCAGATTTCACGATTGTCGAGGTGTTTCTGCGGCGCGGTGGTGAAACACCAGTTCACCGATGGTGTCTGAAGCTTCCCGAACCCTGCGGGCATATGAATGAGCGGGTTCGTGTCCTTGCCGCCGGCTTCGAGCAACAAGACCTTGGCGCCGTCCGCCGCACTCAGACGATTCGCAAGAACGCACCCAGCCGAACCTGCCCCCAAGATGATATAATCATACATTGCGGCCTCCGCCTAATTTACTGATTTTTAGTTTAACAAATGCACTGTTGCAAGCGCAAAGGACCGATCGAGGAGCCTGGCAGCAGGCCTTATGAGGCCATCTGACAAGACCATTCTCTCATTCTGCGCATTTTTCGCGGACCCACATTCCGATTGACTATCGATGTCCCAATCGAATATTGCTACTAAAAATTAGTCAATTGGTGGATCGCCATGACTGAGAACACGCTGGATACACGGATACGACTTGGAATGGTTGGCGGGGGGATCGGCGCTTTTATCGGTGTCGTTCATCGTGTAGCGGCCCGCATGGACGATCAGTTCGAGTTGGTCGCCGGTGCGCTTTCGTCGAGCCCCGATCGGGCCGCGGAATCAGGGCGGCAGCTTCGAATCGCGCCAGACCGCGTCTATGCTGACTACCGCGATATGGCGAAGGCCGAGGCCGCGCGGGAGGATGGGATTCAGGCCGTCGCGGTCACGACGCCCAATCACCTGCATTTTGACAATTGCTGCGCCTTCATCGACGCCGGCATCCACATCATCTGCGACAAACCGGTGACGTTCACCGCCGACGAGGCGCGCGATCTCAAGGTGCGCGCCGGCGCGGCGGGCCTGCAGTTCATCGTAACCTACAACAACACCGGTTATCCGATGGTGCGGGAGGCCCGGGCAATCGTACAGGCGGGCCGGATCGGCAAGGTGCGGCTGGTGCAGGTTGAATATGCGCAGGACTGGCTGAACGAGCCGATCGAGCGCGAGGGCCATAAACAGGCCGAATGGCGCACCGATCCCAGCCGAGTCGGGATGGGCGCGTGTCTCGGCGATATCGGCACCCATGCTTTCAACCTTGCCGGCTACGTGACCGGGCTGCACCTCGATGCGGTGGTGTCCGAGGTGTCAACCTTTGCCGAGGGCCGGCAGATGGATGACGACGTGAATGTCCTGCTCCGCTACGACAATGGCGCTCGCGGATCGCTGTGGGCCAGCCAGGTCGCGCCGGGCAACGAAAACGGGCTTCGCCTGCGGGTCTACGGCGAAACCGGTGGGGTCGAGTGGGACGGTGAGGTACCCAACCACCTGAAAGTGACCGAATACGGGATGCCGCCGGTGACGCTGTCGCGCGGTGGATATGGAGCGGGCGACGCCGCTTCCCGCATCACCCGAATGCCGGCCGGGCTGCCGGAAGGGTATCTCGAGTGCTTCGCCAACACTTATCTCGATGCAGCCGAGCTGATCCATGCTGCCCTGGAATGCCGCTCTCCCGACCCGGCTGCAACGACCGTTCCCCAGATCGACAGCGGCATCGAAGCACAAGAGTTCGTCGAGGCAGTGGTCCGCTCAAGCCAGGCGGGGGGTTGGGTGAATGTCCGCTGACAATCCGGGTCCCTCGGTTATCGTCAGCCGGCCGGCGCCCCATGTCGCCCTGCTCGAACTAAACCGTCCCACTGCGCGCAACGCACTCGACGTGGCCGCTGTCGCCCTGCTTGGGTGCGAGATCGCGGCCCTCGAGGCCGACCCATCTGTTCGAGCCGGTATTCTGTCCGGCACGGGCGGCCACTTCTGCGCAGGCTCCGACATCAAGGAAATGGCGGGCGAAGGGATCTCGTGCCTCCGCTCTCCCGACCGGATGGAAGGGTGGCGGCGCGTCGAGGCCACGACGCTGCCGATGATCGCGGCGATCGAGGGAATGGCACTGGGCGCGGGTCTTGAACTTGCGCTGATGGCGGATGTCATCCTGTGCGACCGAACCGCCCGTTTCGGCCTTCCCGAGCTCAGCCTCGGCGTGATGCCCGGCGACGGTGGCACCCAGCGCCTTGCGCGGGCTGTCTCGCACCCCCGCGCGCTTCGCATGATCCTGACCTCGGAAATCCTGTCGGCGAATGCGGCTGAGGCAGCCGGGCTGGCGCAATGCGTCAACGGGGCTGTGCGCGATGCAGCCATCGAACAGGCGGGCCTTATTGCCGCGAATGCTCCGCTGGCGGCGCGCCTGGCCAAATCGACGGTCCGCGCCGGGACGGACCTGCCATTGGCTGGTGGCCTGGCTCTCGAGGCGCGCGCACTCGAAGTCCTGTTCGCCACCCAGGACCAAAAGGAAGGCATGGCCGCTTTCATCGAGAAACGAGCACCTGAACTCAAAGGAGCCTAACCGGTGGACCTTCTCAGCGGAACGACGATTCTCAGCTTGAACCACTTCTTACTCGGGCCGCTCGCAGCTCAGGTTCTCGGTGATCTTGGCGCAGACGTGATCGCGGTCGAGCCGCCCAATGGTAGTTTCAGCCGGAAATGGGCCGGTGGTGACCTCTGGGTCGGGGAGACGAGCGTGTTCTTCCTCTGTGCACACCGCAACAAACGGTCGGTCGTGGTCGATCTTAAAACGGGCGAGGGGCGCGCCGTCGTCCGCCGGCTGATCGCCGGCGCCGATGTGCTGATGGAAAACTTCCGCCCCGGAGTTCTCGACCGGATGGGGCTGGGCTTCGAGGATGCCAAGACGATCAACCCTTCCCTGATCTACGCCTCGGGCTCGGGATGGGGAAGCAGCGGCCCCTACGCCGCCAAGCCCGGTCAGGACCTGCTGATGCAAGCATTCTGCGGCATGGCACAGACCAGCGGCCGCGAGGCGCCGACGGCGGCAGGAGCGTCCATCGTCGATCATCATGGCGCAATGGTCTTCGCCACCGCGGTTCTCGCCGCCCTCGTGGCCCGGACGCGTGACGGCAAGGGGCGACGGGTTGAAATCGATCTGATGAGCGCCGCACTAGACCTTCAGGTCGAGCCGCTGGTGGCCTATTTCAACGGTGGGCAGGGCCGGTCGATACGCCCGCCGGGACAGGTCGCGGGCTGGTCTTACCCGGCGCCCTACGGGATCTACCCGGCCATGGATGGTCACCTTGCGATCTCGCTCGGCCCGATGGACAAGATGGCCACCGTTCTCAAAGATCCGCGCCTGACCGAATTCACGGACGAGGATTGCTGGAATAAGCGCACAGAGGTCTCGGAACTCTTTCGTCAGTACACGGCGAGGCGGACGGTTGCGGATATCGTCGACGCCTTCGAAGCCGCAGGCCTTTGGGCGGCGCCAGTGAACGATTTCAACACTTTGGGTGAAGACCCGCAGATCGAACACCTGGGTGTCTTTGAAGATGTCGAGCTTGAAGACGGTATGTCGGTCAGGCTGGTGCGCCACCCGGCAAGCTATGACGGCGTCCGGCCGGGAACGCGCCTGCCGCCGCCGAAGCTCGGCGCCGATACCGACACCGTGCTGGGCGAGTTCGGGTTCACCGGGGACGAGATCGCGGAGCTTCGCGGCAAGGGGTGCGTGGCATAAGCATTCGGCACCGCCGGGTTTGATTTCATCGGGCGCTCGGGTCCGGTGACAGGGTCGAGGCGAAATTTTGTCGAATCTCCAAGCCTGCCGACCCTCACGCTTCTGTAAATATGGCGCGGTCGTTGCGCTCCCGCTCGAAGACCACCGGCGGCATCGGCTCGACATCGCGAACGAGATCGGACGCCTTCTCGCCGATCATGATCGTCGGCGCATTCGTGTTGGACGAGTTTATGAAAGGCATGATGGAGGAATCACAGACGCGTAGCCCGTCGAGGCCGCGGACCCGCAGGCTCGTATCAACGACCGCCATGCTATCGGTTCCCATCTTGCACGTGCCAACTGGATGGTGGTCGGTTTTGGCAAGACGGCAGGCATAGTCGAAGAGGCTGGCGGAGCTGTCGCCCTGGGCGCCGGGAAGAACCTCGCGACGGATGAACGGCTTCAACGCTTCTTGTTTCATGATTTCCCGAGCCATCTGAAGCCCGCGCAGGGACATCTCGCGATCGTACGGGTCGGCCCAATAGTTTGGATCGATCAGCGGCGCATCGGCGGGATTCGCGCTCGCCAGTCGTACGGTCCCTCGGGAGCGGGGACGCATGAAAGCTGAGTTGAGGGTCACGCCGGCATTGCTCAACTTGGCAATCCCCTTCTCGATGCCGGATCCCTGTCCAAGGTGGAACTGGATATCCGGCGATCGGGCGTCGGCATCCGCATACCAAAAGCCGCCGGTTTCGAATAACGGCGAAACCACGGGGCCAGATTTGAACAGAAGATATTGCAGGCCAGCGAGCACCGTGCGATGCGGCCGCTGGACTCGATCATAGGAAAAGTCGCCCTTGCATTCGCACAGGACACACACGTCGATATGGTCCTGCAGGTTTTCTCCGACACCGGGGAGATCGTGCACAACCTCAATGCCGACTTCGCCGAGATGCTCCGCTGACCCTATACCCGAAAGCATGAGCAATCGCGGCGAACCGATGGCGCCGGACGCCACAAGGACTTCCCGCTCCGCCCTGATTGTCTGCGAATTGCCGTCGCTGACAACCTCAACCCCGGTCGCCCTGCCCTTTTCGATCGTAATCCTTGAGACTTGACTGGCAAGCATGACCTGGATGTTCGGCCGGGCCCGAGCCGGCTCCAGGAAGGCGCTCGCCGTCGAACTGCGCCGGGCATCGCGTTGGGTCAGCTGGTAATAGCCGACACCACGCTGATAATGACCGTTGAAGTCGGGGTTGTAGGGCATACCGTATTGCTGGCCGGCGCGGATGAAGGCATCGCAAATCGCCAGGGTCGCGCGGGGCATCGAAACACCGAGCGCCCCATCCGTTCCGTGATAGTCGTCGCTAAAGCGCTCGTTGCCTTCAGCTCGCTTGAAATAGGGCAGGACATCCCGATAGCCCCAGCCCTCGCATCCGGCCTCGTCCCGCCAGGCGTCGTAATCCCTGGCATTGCCGCGGGTGTATATCTGGGCGTTGATCGTCGACCCGCCGCCGATCACCTTTGCCTGGGTGAACCACAGGACGCGGTCTTGCATGTGCTTCTGGGGAACCGTGGACCAGCCCCAGGAGGCGATGCCTTTTGTCATTTTCACGAAGCCGGCCGGCCAATGGAACAGGAAGTTTCTGTCGCTTCCACCGGCCTCAACCAGCAAGACGTTCACGGACGGATCTTCACTCAACCGTGACGCCAGCACACAGCCCGCCGACCCGCCTCCAACGATGACATAGTCGAAAGTGCCTGACATCGACCTTCTCATCGAAACCACGCAGCCCTTAGCAAGGTCGCGTTTAGTAACTGTATAGTTACTATATGATCGGTGAGCGCGGAGTCAAGCGGAAGGCTCCGGCGTGTCGCTAGCACCCTTTCCCTGTCTCGCCTCAGAAGCGCGACACCAGCATGCCGGCATCGGCATGGATGATCTGCCCGGTCGTATAGGGAAGCTCGCCGCTTGCAAGCGTTGCCATGATGCGGCCTACATCGGCCGGCGTGCCCATCCGGGGGATGAGCGTCAGCCCATCCTCGTCAATACGGCGCTTGTACATTTCGCTGACAGCCTCCGTCATGGCCGTCTCGATCAAACCTGGACGGATGTCGTAACAGGCGATCCCTTCACGCCCCAAACGCACAGAGAAGACTTTGGTCGTCATGGCCGAAGCGGCCTTTGAAACGCAATATTCGGCGCGAGGTTCGGCCACCGCCTCGGCATTCGACGACGAAACGTTGATCAGGCTGTAAAAACGCCCATCGCTCCGGTCTCTGGCGAGGAGCCGCTTAGCCCAGCATTGGCTGAGGAAGAACGGCGCCCTGGCATTGACCGCCTGGCAGCGATCATAGCTCTCCTCGGTCACCTCGAGCGGATCACCTCTGCTGATCACGCCGACGCCGGCATTGTTCACCAGGGTAGACAAAGGCCCGATTGCGCCTTCGACGGCATCCAGAATCCGCGGATGTTGCGACAGATCGCTGATGTCGCCTCCAACCCGCACAGTCGGCACGTCGTGCGACCGGACAGTCTCCTCCGCCGCCTTCAACTCGTCGTCGTCCTCAGGCCCATTCAACGCGATCGAGAAGCCGCGACGCGCCATCGCCACGGCCGCGCCCAGACCGATGCCGCGACTTGAGCCGGTAATGAATGCGGCTTGTCCGCCGGTCATACCGACGCCCCGTGCTTTATCAGCTCGCGCGCGATGATCATGCGCTGGATCTGGTTCGTGCCTTCGTAGATCTGTGTGATCTTGGCATCACGATAGAGCCGCTCGACCTCGAAGCCGCGAATGTAGCCGGAACCGCCAAAGACCTGCACGGCGTCGGCCGTTCGCGCGACCGCCGTGTCGGCTGCGAAGCATTTGGCCATCGAGCAGGCCTTGGTTGCATTTTCATTACGGTCGATCTTGGTGGCGGCGCTGTGCACGAGCAAACGCGAGGCTTCGATATCCTTTGCCATGTCAGCGAGCATCCATTGCACACCCTGGAATTCCGAGATGTTCTTGCCGAACTGCCTTCGCTGGACTGCATAGTCGAGAGCGGCTTCAAGGCCGGCCTGGGCGATGCCGACGGCCAAAGCTGCAATTCCCACCCGCCCCTTGTCGAGCACGCTCATCATCATGTGAAAGCCTTTGCCGGGCTCGCCAAGCAAAGCGTCGGCCGTCAGCCGGACATCGGTGAAATTCAGCGCACCAACCTGGCTGGCCCGCTGGCCCATCTTGTGCTCTTTCGGCCCCCGTTCGACACCATCCGCGTGAAGGTCAACGATGAAGATGCTCATGCCGCGGCGGCCGGCATCCTTGTCCGTCCGCGCCAGTACAAAACCGACATCGCCCACCGGCGCATTGTGAATCCAGATCTTTCCGCCGTTGAGCCGCCAGCCATCTCCGTCCGGCGCCGCGGTGGTACGGATGGCGGAGACGTCTGTCCCAGCTTCCGGCTCGGTGATGCAATAGGCGACCTTCTTCTGTGCCCGCATGGCCGGGCCCAGCCAGATGTCGCGCTGGGCATCTGTCCCGTGCCGGACGAGCAGGGTCGAGATCAACTCCACCAGACCGCACTGATCGGCAATCGAAGCATAGCCCCGGGACAACTCTTCCATGACCAGTGCATAGGTCAGGGTGTCGAAACCCGGTCCGCCGTGTTCCTCCGGAACGCCAATGCCGAAGAGGCCGAGCTCTCCCATTTGATGGTAGACTTCATCCGGGAATCGCTCCTCGCGATCCAATTCCTCGGCGATCGGCCGGATGACCTCCTCGGCAAACTGCCGGGCCATCTCCCGCACCTGCTTCTGTGTTTCGTTGACATACATGGCCACCACCTTGTAACTGAATAGTTACTCAATAACTCCGATTCCGATATTCAGTCAACATATCAAGGGCGATTCGCCTTGAAAGCTCGGGGAAACGAATGTAAGAAATAACTAACTAGTTACAGAGGCGGGAGCTGTGCACCAACCATCCGACAAGCGCAAATTTGGCCGGGTCGATCTTGAGGTGACAACGTTCGCGTTCGGTACCGCACCCATCGGTAACATTTTACGGGAGATCGACGAGGAAACATCAGAAGCCATGTTCGAGGGCGCCTGGGACGCCGGCGTACGGTATTATGACACGGCACCGATCTACGGCCATGGTCTCTCCGAGCTGCGCACGGGTCACGCATTACGTTGGAAGAACCGCGATGATTTTGTCGTTTCCTCCAAGGTCGGCCGCGTCTTGAAACCGGCGAAACGCTCCGAGATCGAATTCACACCATGGTCAAACGCGGCGCCGTTCACCGCGCATTTCGACTATAGCTACGATGGCACGATGCGCGCCTTTGAGGATTCCCTCCAGAGACTGGCGCTGGAGCGCATGGATATCTGCTTTATCCATGATATCGACCGCTTCACGCGCGGCGACGAACAGCCCGAAGTCTTCAAGCAGGCCATGGACGGTGCTTGGAAGGCCCTGTCGGATCTGCGCGACGAAGGCGTCGTCAAGGCGATCGGTGTCGGCGTGAATGAATGGGAGGTCTGCCACGAGGCGCTCAAGCAGCGCGATTTCGACTGTTTCCTGCTCGCCGGCCGCTACACCCTGCTGGAACAGGACTCACTCAACGCGTTCCTTCCCCTTTGCGAAGAACGCAACGCCGCCGTCGTTGTCGGCGGCGGCTTCAATTCCGGTATCCTTGCCACAGGCGCGGTGGACGGTGCAAAGTACAATTATGCGCCAGCTCCTGCCGCCATAATGGAGAAAGTCGCGAAGATCGAGGCCGTTTGCCAGGATCACGATGTACCGCTACCGGCGACGACCCTTCAATTCGTGGTCGCCCACCCCGCCGTCCCCGCATTTTGCGCCGGCACACGAACCGTCGAGCAGCTGAACAAGAACCTGGATTGGTTCAGCCACCCGATCCCGGCCGATTTCTGGGCCGATCTCAAGGCGAAGAGATTGCTGCGCGAAGACGCACCGGTTCCAGCCTAGCGCGATGGTGCAGACGCCGAACCAACCGCTTGCCTTGACCGACCTTCGCTATGGGGATGTCGAGCCGGGCGACTGGTTCGACACACCGCGACGCCGGATCACGGCTGCCGATATCGACAACTTCGCTGCACTGACCGGTGACAAGTTCGAAATCCATATGAGCGATGAGGCGGCACAAGCCCAAGGATTTCCTTCGCGCGTGGCTCACGGACTGCTTGTCCTGTCGATCGTGGACGGCCTGAAGAACCAATCGGAAGCTCGCTTTGACGCCGTTGCATCACTTAGCTGGGACTCCAGTTTCCGCCGGCCGGTCCTGATTGGCGACACGCTCTTCGCCCGGGTCACGGTCAAATCGAAGCGAAGAACCCGGAACCCGGAACGTGGTATTTTCGAGTTGGATTTCGCTGTTTTCAACCAGCAGGACGAGACAGTGCAATCCGGCACAAACACACTAATGGTAAAGTGCTGAGCCACATTTGGTGACGCGCGACCAGCGCCTGTCGTCCAGCGCTTTGCGCCGCACACTTCGGTCCGACGCGAATCTCGCGGGACGCTTGGCAAATCGGCCAGTACACCGGCAAACTCGTTGCAGAGTCCGTGCCTGGCCTCGTGGCTGACATCGCCGCGAAACCTCAACTCATGCTCCCTCAGCCTCAGAACTTCGGTCGGCGTTTGGTGCGAAAGGCCGCAACGCCTTCTTTCAACTGACCGGAACCCGCGGCAATAGACCCGGCAAGCGCCTCGACGACCCGACCTGTTTCCTCGCCCTCGGCAGCGTTGATAAGCATTTTTGTCAGTTCGGTCGCATAGGCCCCCCGCCGCGCAAGGCGCTCGGCAGCGGCGCGTGCTGCAGCAAGACCATCGCCTCTTTCGACAACCTGATCGACAAGGCCCAAACGCATCGCATCTTCGGCACCATAAACGTCACCGAACAGTGCCATGCGGCGGACCACGCCCGCCCCGAAGCGGCGCACGACACGCTGCGTTCCCGACCAGCCCGGAATGATTCCCAACCCGGTTTCCGGCTGGCCGATCTTCACATGCAGTTCAGCGATCCGGTAGTCCGCGCACGCCGCCAGCTCGAGCCCGCCGCCAAGGGTGTGACCATTGAGGACCGCGATAACCGGCTGACGTAGCCGCGCCAGACGATCGAAGGCCTCATGCCCCTCGCGCACCCAGAAGCGTCCGAAATCCTCCGGGCTCTGGCCACTCCATGCCTCGATATCGCCCCCGGCGCAGAAGGACCTGTCCCCGGCCCCGGTGAGGATGACGGTTCGCAGATCCGGCCGATGCTCGATCTTGGCGCACGAATCCGACAAGGCCAACACCATCCGATCATCGAGCGCGTTCAGCTGATCCGGGCGATCGATCACCAGAAGCGCGATTTCGCCTTCAATCGAAATCTTCAGTCTGGCGTCCAGCGACTCGATCATCATGCCTCCGGACGAAACAGAGTGCCGAGCTTTTCGGGCCTGAAGAGAGCACCGGCCATCGGTTGTATCGTCTCAGCGATTCTCAACGG
>JAAEOR010000058.1 GCA_024222895.1 Hyphomicrobiales bacterium
AACGAACAGCGGAGGGCTTCTTCAAGCTCAAGCAGGGCAGCACGCATTCGGTCGATCATGCCATCGCCCGCAGTCTTTCCTATGCACCCTATGCCGACCTCTTGTGGTGGGAAACATCCGAGCCCGATCTCGGAGAAGCACGGGCGTTTGCGGAGGCGATCCACGATCGGTTTCCCGGCAAGCTGCTGGCCTATAACTGCTCGCCCTCGTTCAATTGGCGCGCCAAGCTGGACGCCGATACGATCGAGCGGTTCCAGGAGGATCTGGCGGCGTTGGGCTACCGGTTCCAGTTTGTGACGCTGGCGGGCTTTCATTCCCTCAACCTGTCGATGTTCGAGCTTGCCGGCGGCTACGCCCGGCGCGGCATGGGCGCCTATTCGGAGCTCCAGCAACGGGAGTTTGCCGCCCAGGAGCAAGGCTTCACCGCCGTGCGCCATCAGCGCGAGGTCGGCACCTCCTATTTCGACGCGGTGTCAATGGCGGTCTCGGCCGGCGAGTCGTCGACCACGGCAATGGGTGGATCGACCGAGTCCGAACAATTCGAACGATCGGCCGACCCGGTCGAAGCGTAAACCGGATCCACGAGGAAAAGGAATGAGGAGCAGAACGATGACGATGCAACAGGAGTATTGGGTGGTTGGCGGCCGCTATCGCGACACGAGCTTCACCACGCTGGCGGAGGATGGTGTCGAGGCCTACGGCCCGTTTGCCGGCTACGACGAAGCCCTCAAGTCCTGGTCGGACCGCAACGACGGTACCAGGGCTCAGGCCGCGGTCCGCTACTCGATCGTGACGACCGCCTCGATGGTTACGGGCCACTGACACAAAAGCATGCGCCTTCGTCGCCTACCCGCCTCGGCGGATGGGCGACGAAGCGACGTTCCAGGGCTATCGTTTCCGACGACGCCCCTCAGATCGCCCTTGTCTGCCTGTATCACTTTTCGCGGTGTCTTCAGCTTTGAGACTAATCTCAAAGTTTTTGTTCTGGCGATGCGACGCTGGCCATTGACTAACCTTTATTGTGGTTTCCCGAGCCTGTTGCACCAACCAACCTCCTGACTTAAAATGCATTTCCACATCTCTCTTGGTGGGCATCGCTGATTATTCCTCCCAAATCAACCGACAGGTCTGATTCTATTATATTCTTGGGTGTTTGACCAGCGCTAAAATGGAAAATACAGATGAAGTCTAAACAAGAATCTGTAATCGACAAAATCAATTTCCCAGAACTCGTCTTTGGGTTAGTCGCGCCCATCGGAGTCGATCTCGATACTGTCACAAGATTTTTGACCCAGAGCTTGAGTCACGTAAATTATACATCTTCGTCCGTGAAGCTGACGGTAGATACTGAGCAATTTGAAATATCGGTCCCAATGAGTGATGCGGACATGTTTGCCTACTATGATTCGCGAATCCTGCGATCTAATGCAATTCGGGCAAAAAGTGGACGGGATGACGCCCTAGCACTTCTTGCGATTGCGTCGCTGAGGAGGAGGCGCCAGAACATAACGGGAAACGTCGACGACCCGGCGCCGAAACAGGCATACATCATAAGACAGTTCAAGAGACCTGAAGAAATAGAACTAATGCGTAGGGTATACGGACCTCAATACGTTACTATATGTATATATCAATCGGAGGTAGATCGCATAAAAAATTTGATGAAAGACGCGCGCGCCGACAAATATAAACGATTTGAGGAGGGGCGGGTTGCGGAAATCGCGAAAGAGCTCATAGATAGAGACTATGCGGAGCAACGAGTGACGCACGGGCAACGTATCCGAGATGCGTTTCCGAAAGGAGATGTTTTCATAGATGCCTCGGATGTTGACGAAATGCAACGAACAATAACCCGCTTCATCGAAGCGCTATTTGGTCACAATTGCATTTCGCCGACTATCGAGGAATATGGAATGTATTTGGCCAAATCCGCCTCGCTCAGATCGCTAGATTTATCACGGCAGGTCGGTGCGGCAATCTTGACGGAACGAGGAGAAGTCATAGCGCTTGGTTCCAACGAAGTTCCAAAGGCCGGCGGCGGCACCTATTGGTATCCAGAAGATGAGTCGCGAGACATATTTCAAGGATACGACCCAAATGAAACGGAAAAAACGAGAATATTGTTGGATGTGGTAAGTAGAATGAAAGAACGGAAGATATTTTCGGATGAAATAGAACGCCTCGTGCCGGATGAAATTCTAAGAAGAATGCTGAGTAAGGATGACAGCATATCGATTGGCGACGCTCGGGTGCTAGACATAATTGAATTCGGAAGAATAATACATGCAGAGATGTCGGCAATCAGCGACGCGGCACGGCTTGGGCGGAAAGTGGAAGGTTCTCATCTATATTGCACGACGTTTCCTTGTCACATCTGTGCCAAGCATATTGTAGCAGCGGGAGTGATGAAAGTTGTGTTTCTGGAGCCGTACCCTAAAAGTCACGCCGTATCACATCATGCAGACTCGATCGTCGTTGACCAAAGAACTGAAGGGAAAGTGTGGTTCAAGCCATTCATTGGGATCGCACCTTCTCGGTATCAGAGTTTATTCGAAAAGAATAAACGGAAAGACGAATACGGGAAAAGTAAAGATTGGTATGAGGGAGAACCGATGCCTCGTATGGCTATAAACACGGCGAGAACATACATCGAGGCCGAGAAGCTGGTTGAAAGCGGTCTATTCTCTATAGTGGCTGAAAAAGCTGCCAGCGGATAGAGGGCCTACCCGCCGAGGCGGAAGGCAGCCAGCGCTGCCATGTTGACGATGTCCGAATCCTTGGCGCTCAGCGAGACCACCTGAACCGGCTTGTCGAAGCCGACCAGCAGCGGTCCGATCACGGTCGAGCCGCCAAGCTCCTGCAGCAGCCGGGTCGAGATCGAGGCTGAATGCCAGGCGGGCATGACCAGCACATTGGCCGGTCCGGTCAGGCGGCAGAATGGATAGGGTGCCTGCGCCGATTGGTTGAGCGCTACGTCGGCGGCCATTTCACCGTCATACTCGAAGTCGACCCGCCGGCCATCGAGGATGCGAACGGCCTCGCGGACCTTGCGCGCTCGTTCTCCTTCCGGCTGGCCGAATGTCGAATAGGCGAGGAAGGCCACCTTGGGATCATGGCCGAGGCGGCGCGACACACCCGCTGCTTCCTGGGCGATATCGGCCAGTTGCTCAGCCGACGGCATCTCATGGATAGCGGTGTCGGCAACCAGAACCGTGCGTCCGCGGGCCAGCACGATCGACACGCCGATGACCGTGTGACCGGGCCGCGGGTCGATCGCTCGGCGCACATCGTCCAACACGGTGGCATAGTTGCGCGTCACGCCCGAAACCATGGCGTCGGCGTCGCCGAGTGCCACCATGCAGGCGCCGAAGGCGTTTCGATCGGTATTGGCAAGCCGCTGGCAATCGCGAAACAGAAAGCCCTTCCTTTGCAATCGCGAATACAGGTAGTCGGCGTAGTCGACGTTTCGTCGCGACAGGCGGGCGTTGTAAATCTCGATTCCCTCGTGAATGTCGATGCCGGCGCGTTCGGCGGTATCGCGAACAATGTCCTCGCGCCCGATCAGGATTGCGGTGCCGAGCTTATGGTGGACGAAGCTCGATGCGGCCCGGATGACCTGCTCCTCCTCCCCCTCGGCAAACACGACCCGTTTCGGCTCGCGCCGTACCCGCTGATAGATGTTCTGCAATGTGCCGATGATCGGGTCGCGGCGGGCCGACAGCTCGAGCCTGTAGGCGGCTTCGTCGTCAATGACCTTGCGGGCGACCCCGGTTTCCACCGCTGCACGCGCCACCGCCGGGGCGATCTCACTGATCAGTCGCGGATCGAAGGGCACCGGGATGATGTAGTTGCGACCGTATTTCGGGCGGATGCCCTGATAGGCGGCGGCCACCTCGTCCGGTACATCCTCGCGGGCAAGCTGGGCGAGCGCTTCAGCCGCCGCGATCTTCATGGCATCATTGATGGTCGTCGCCTGGACGTCGAGGGCGCCGCGAAAGATGTACGGGAAACCCAGGACGTTGTTGACCTGGTTCGGGTAGTCCGAGCGACCGGTGGCCATGATTGCGTCGTCGCGAACGCGGGCCACTTCCTCGGGGGTAATCTCCGGGTCGGGATTGGCCATGGCAAAGATGATCGGCTGATCCGCCATCGATGCGACCATCTCGGGAGTCAGCGCTCCTTTGGCCGAAAGACCAAAGAAGACGTCGGCGCCAGCGACGGCTCCGGCGAGGGTGCGGGCGTCGGTGTCGACCGCGTGAGCGGACTTCCACTGGTTGAGGCCCTCTTCGCGGCCCTTGTAGATCGGTCCCTTGGTGTCGCAGAGGATGACGTTCTCGGTGGGCATGCCGAGTGCTTTCACCAACTCGACGCAGGCAATGCCCGCAGCACCGGCGCCGTTGCAGACAAGCCTGGTGGTCGCCATGTCGCGGCCGGTCAGATCGAGGGCGTTGATCAGGCCGGCGGTAGCAATGATGGCCGTGCCATGCTGGTCGTCATGGAAGACCGGAATATCCATCAACTCGCGCAGACGGCTCTCGATGATGAAGCAGTCCGGTGCCCGGATGTCTTCCAGATTGATGCCGCCGAAAGAAGGTCCCAGATAGCGAACCGTGTCGATAAATGCATCGACATCTTCGGTGTCGACCTCCAGGTCGATGGAGTCGACGTCGGCAAAGCGCTTGAAGAGAACGGCCTTGCCTTCCATGACCGGTTTGGAGGCCAGGGCGCCGAGATTGCCGAGGCCGAGAATGGCGGTGCCGTTGGAGATCACCGCCACCAGGTTACCGCGCGTCGTATATTCGAACGCCCGGGCCGGGTCCTCGGCAATCGCCTTGACCGGGACCGCGACGCCCGGCGAATAGGCCAGCGACAGGTCGCGCTGGGTCGCCATCGGCTTGGTGGCGCTGATCTCCAGCTTGCCCGGTCGGCCGTGGCCGTGGAAATGAAGCGCTTCCTGATCGGTGACGGACGGACCGGACTTCGCCGGCGCATTACCTTCGGCCATTCTCTGCCTGTCTCTGGTCGCTAGTGGAGGGGACAGTAGCACCGCGAGGGAGGATCACCAACGGATCGCGGCAAGCGGGCCGATCCGCAACGTTAGAGCATTCCGCCTTTAGATAGAAGCGTGGTCTGCGGTCGGTAGCCGGTGACGCAGTGCGTTCTTCGAGGCTCGGGCTTCCGCCCTCGCACCTCAGAATGAAGGTCGTAGGTGTGGGCTCTGAGAGCGCTAACCGCATCGGTCACGAGAAACTCTCCGACCTCATCCTGAGGTGCGCGCGGTACGCGCGCCTCGAAGGACGCAACACCTTTGAGGCCTCACCGGAAGCCAGCAGGCACCGGACCGTGCTCGCTTGATCTCTTGAGTCTAAAGAGATGTGTGCATCCTGTAGACGATGCTGTTCGGTGCTCCCCCGGGGCCCCCTCCGACAACGCTTCGCGTCGCCACCTCCCCCGAGAAATCGGGGGAGGATTGCCGTTGCATCGTCGCGCGAACAGCGGCGCGCCTCATTCGCCCCTGCGATTCCGACAAAAAGCGGAATGCTCTAGCCACGAAGCGTCAATCCCTGTGCGCGTAGGCTTTGTCCAAAGTCGCTCGCAGGTCGCGGATGAAGGCATCGGATATGTTGGCATCGTGAGCGATCGAGTGCCACAGACCCACCTGGTTGACGTAGCCGCGCATCTCTTTCAGTCCCGTCTCGAGCTGGTCCCAGGTGAGCCCCATCGCTTCCGGTCGAATGTCGAGGCCGATGCTGGAGATCGTGTCGAGCATGACGTCGGTGCCGGAGTCGTGCAACATCGACCCAACCACCACCCCGAGACCGACCGGCTGGCCGTGCAGGAACTTCCTCCCGGTGAGTTTCTCCAGCGTATAGAAAAGGAAGTGGTCGGTGCCTTCGATGTGGCGCGGGCACCAGCCGGCGCCATGGTAGGAAGTGCCCCATTGCAAACCGTCGATCAGCGCCCGGATTCCGTCATCATTGAGGGCTCGGATATCGTCGACGTGCCGAGTGATGCGATCGACTTTCGCGAGCGATTGTTGGGCGAGGTCATCGCTGAACCGCCACTTTTCTTCGACCTGGCCGCGATCCTCGGCGTAGCGCCAGTCGAGCACGCCGGTGTGGAAGCACAGGATGTCGCCAATGCCAGACCAGTTGAGGTGGCGCGGCGCCGACCGCAGGACATCGTAATCGACGTAGACCGCTTGCGGGATCGCCCAGCCGCGATAGAC
>JAAEOR010000059.1 GCA_024222895.1 Hyphomicrobiales bacterium
TCGGTGAAACGCGGCTCGAAGCGCGGCCCGAACCAGTGCAGGATGGCGAAGTTCGCCTTGTTGATGCTGTGCATGTCGCCGGTGATCACGCTCGGCACAATCTCGGAGGTGTTGCGGTACCAGATGTCGAACACGTGGTGGGCCTCGAGCTCGTGCGCGCCGATGAGCCAGCCCTGCAGGGGCACATGGTTACACAGCAGGGTGTAGGCGACGACGCCCTTGCCGCGGCCGAAATACTTGCGCGAGTACCGCGCCTTGACGGTCGGTCGCTCCACGCCGAACTTCTGGCCGTCAACGCTGCCGTAGAGCGTGTCAAGAGCGAACGAGAAGTGCGCAAAGATGGGTAAGCCGGCGATGCCGTTGCTGATCCGGTCGTTGGCTGCCTGCAGCGACGCCTGGCGCAGATACTGCTGGTAGGTCGTCTCCAGCACATGGTAGGGAATGTCGCTCGTTTTCGAGATGACGAGGTTGCCGTGGTTCATCGCCTGGGCAATGATGACGGCCATCAGGCTGTCTGCGTCGGCAACTTGCTTGACGTAGCGCGGCTGCAGCGGCGTCAGCGCCGACAGGAACTGGCATTGGTCGTTCACGAAACGGAAGACATCGGCGACGTCGCAGAACGCGAGCTGCTCGTAGAAACTGTCCTGGCGTGCAGCCTCATTGTCGGCCTTGGGCCGGCGCCAGGTCAGCGTCTTGGTCTCGCTGTCATAGTCGAGATGCTTCAGCTTTCCCTGGCGCAATTCGCGATTGAACGCCAGCCACTGATCGCGCAGTTCTACCGAGAGGGCTTTGAGTTGGACGTCGTTCGGTTGGCACAGCCAGGGAATGTCCATCTGGCTGAGCACGTTTGCCTTCTCGTTGAGGGAGACGAGTTCGTCGGTGAGGCAGCGATGCTGCAGGCTGTCGTCCAGGTAGATTTCGCCGGACTTGAGGCGTTTTCTGAGTTGCCGGTAGATCCAGAACTCGTACCGGTCGGCATGCACGCCCGTTGGTTTCCCATCCGCGTCGAACGTCAGCAGATACGGCCGTAAACGCCGAGGCAGGGTTGCGTCCGGGCATTCCGTAAGTGGACGTTGCGACAGTCGTTGCGGTTTGGCGAACACATCCCTCATCCAGGTCAGCGCGGCAAGCCACGGGTTATCCGGTGCGACCCCGGAAAAATCGAGTGCCACATAGAGCGGGCGCAGTTGGCGGTGGATACGCTTGGCGAGCCCGTCGACCACCTGCCAGCGTATGCTCAGCTTGTTCGTCGGCTGCTTGCTCAGGCGCTGTCCAGCGCTCTGCAGCACGTCTCGCGGCATGATCTTGAACGCACGCTGGCGCACGTTGCCAAAGGGCGTGGCATCGGTGACCGCATCATCGACATAGAGCAACAGCAAGCGCCCGACTTGCGACGTTTCCTGCTGACGTCGTACCTGCTGTGCGACAAACTGCTTGTTTGCCCGCGCCTTGCTCTCATCTTCGAGCTGCTTCATGTGATAGCCCAAGGCATCGACGAGATTGTCGGTGAACTGCCGGTAGCGCTGCCAAGCGTAGCAAAGCAGGTACAGGTGGGTCTGCGCCGGCTTGAGGCGGCGCAGGTCGTAGACGGTGTAAAAGTTCGCCAGGCTCGCGTAATAGTGCAGATTCTGCCGGGAAATCGAGAGCTTGGGCAGCAGCGTTTTGGCGATCCGGTACAGCGGTTCCAGAATGACACGTTTCTCCCTCTCATGTGCCATCTGGCGCCAGCCGAAGTGCTTGGCGTCCTGCTTGAGGGCGGCCAGCTCCGACAAGATGTCATCACGCACCAGGAGTTCGGCCAGCGCATCCTTCGCCGTTGCGTCCAGCACCTCGGCGAGCAGGTCGCCCAGGCGACTGCGCTCGGCGGACAACGTCTCGCTAATCAGCGTCTGCAAGGTTGTGTAACCTGGCCGCA
>JAAEOR010000060.1 GCA_024222895.1 Hyphomicrobiales bacterium
GCAGCTATGGGGTCAGGATCCGCAGGTGGCCGTGGATGCACCGCGCTGGCGCGTGATGGAAGGACTCGACGTTGCCTGCGAACCGGCGATCTCGGACGATGTGCTCGAGCGGCTCGTGGCCATGGGCCACCGGATAACGCTTGAGGCGCCCGACAGCGCATTTGGTTTTGGTGGCGGCCAGATCATTCGTCGGTCGGCCGCCGGCGGGTATATTGCCGGTTCGGATCCGCGAAAGGACGGCGCAGCGGCTGGTTTCTGAAACAGGACCTTGAACCGGGGCGCGCGGAAAAGAGAAAGTGACGAGGAACGACCTGATGACCCATACGATTTCGGCGCTCTTACAGGGGCACAACGCGGACGCACCGGCCCTTGGCGCGCCAAACCGCACCTGGCTGAACTATAGCGGGCTACGCAGCCTTTCTTCACAGGTTCGGTCGACATTGCACGCGGCCGGCATCGGGCGCGGTGACCGTGTTGCGATCGTTCTGCCGAACGGCGCCGACATGGCGGCTGCGTTTGTCACGATCGCGCAGACGGCCACGACCGCGCCCCTGAATGCCGCCTACCGTCAGGAAGAGTTCGAATTCTATCTCGAGGATCTAAAGGCCAGGGCGATCGTCATTGGCAGCGACTATGACGGCCCCGCACTGGCAGCGGCCAACAAATTCGACCTGGCTGTCCTGCGTCTGGCGACGGGTGACGTAACGACCGCTGGGACGTTCACGCTTATGCCCGAAGGTACGACTGGATCGGCGGATACGACCGCGCCAGGCGACGACGACGTTGCCCTGATCCTCCACACGTCCGGCACAACGGCGCGCCCCAAGATCGTCCCGCTCCTACAATCCAACATTTACGCTTCCGCCAAGAACATCGGTCGCTCGCTCGAACTGACAAGCGAGGACCGCTGTATGAATGTGATGCCTCTCTTCCACATTCATGGGCTTGTGGCAGCGGTGTCAGCCTCATTGGCTGCAGGCGGATCGATCTGGTGCACGCCAGGATTCAATGCGTTGCAGTTCTTTGCCCAACTCACCGAATGTGATCCGACCTGGTACACCGCCGTCCCGACGATGCACCAGGCGATCCTTTCGCGAGCGGGTCGAAATGCGGACATCATCGGCAGGGCGCGTCTGCGCTTCGTTCGGTCTTCATCTGCATCGCTACCGCCGCCGGTCATGATCGAACTGGAGGGAACCTTCGGCGCGCCGGTGATTGAAAGCTATGGGATGACGGAAGCTGCTCATCAGATGTGTTCCAATCCGCTTGGTCAGGACGCTCAGAAGCCTGGTTCGGTCGGCGTTGCAGCTGGTCCGGAGGTGCACATCGCCCATGAGACCGAGAACCGTCTTTTCGTCGACGGTGAAACGGGAGAGGTTGTGATTTCGGGTACGAACGTGACCCCAGGTTATGACCGCAATCCCGAGGCTAACGCCAAGAGCTTCTTTGAGGCCAAAGGGCGGCGGTGGTTCCGAACGGGCGACCAGGGCGCTTTCGATTCAGACCGCTATCTCCGTCTGACCGGCCGCCTGAAGGAAATCATCAATCGCGGCGGAGAGAAGGTCAGTCCGCTGGAAGTTGACGCGGTGCTTCTGGACCATGGCGGTATCGCGCAGGCGGTGACGTTCGGGCTGCCGCACCCAAAGCTCGGCGAAGAGGTCGCGGCGGCGGTGGTGCCGGTCGAAGGGGCGACGCTGGAAGAACGCGACGTCCGTGACTTCGCGGCTGAACGGCTTGCAGATTTCAAGGTGCCGCGCAGGGTGGTGATCGTCGACGAGTTGCCGAAGGGCAATACGGGCAAGCTTCAACGAATCGGCATGGCGGAGAAGCTGGGTCTGACCGAGTCTGCGTAACCCCGGAGGCCGGGATATGAAGATCTGTGTTTTCGGCGCCGGCGCCATTGGCGGCCTTATGGGCGTGAAGCTGGCCTCGGCGGGAGCGGATGTCAGCCTGGTTGCGCGTGGTCCGCATCTGGCCGCAATGAAGGAGAAGGGGCTCACCCTGATCGAAGCGGACACCCGTACCACGGTTGAGGTTCTCGCTTCGGACGATCCGGCCGAACTGGGAATACAGGACTATGTCATCGTCACACTCAAGGCCCATTCGGTTCCACCGGTCGTCGATCGCATGCAGCCACTCATCGGCGATCACACTACGATCGTGTCGGGCGTTAATGGAGTTCCGTGGTGGTACTTCCACAAACTTCCGGGCCCGTATGAAGACAAACGCCTCGCATCGGTAGACCCGGGTGACGCTCAATGGAACGGCTTCGGGCCGGATCGTGTGCTGGGTTGCGTCGTTTACCCCGCGGCCGAGGTCGTCGAGCCCGGCGTCATCAACCATATCGAGGGCAACCGCTTCTCGCTGGGCGAACCCGATGGGTCGAAATCGGATCGCGCCCTGAAGTTGTCTCAGGCGCTGTCAGATGCCGGGCTCAGGGCCCCGGTAAGGCCACGAATTCGTGACGAAATCTGGCTCAAGCTATGGGGCAATCTCTCGTTCAATCCGATTTCTGTGCTGACGGTGACCACACTCGATGTGCTGTGTACCGATCCGGGGACGCGAGCCGTCGCCCGCAGAATGATGGTCGAAGCGCAGGAGATCGCAGAGAGCCTTGGCGTGAAGTTTCCCATTGACGTCGACCGTCGGATCGACGGCGGCGCCGCGGTGGGGACGCATCGCACATCCATGCTACAGGATCTGGACGCCGGTCGACCGATGGAAGTCGATGCGCTTGTTACCTCGGTGCAGGAACTCGGCCGCATGACCGGAATCCCGACACCGACGATCGATACGGTTCTTGCCCTGGTGCAGCTTCGCGGGCGGTCGGCCGGTCTCTATGATTGAGAACTCGCCCTCATAACGGTTCGCGGTTGGACCATGCGTTGGCCTCGGGATGCTGCAGAGCATGTGTTTCTCAGAGAATACTTTTGCACCCTCAGACGGGTCGAAGATACCAACTGAGGTGGCATTGCGTCTTGTTTGGCGGTGCTCGTTGTGAGGGGGGAACGGCAATGGGCCGCATTCGGTCGATTAACAGCGGACGGAATGCCACCAGAGACCCCGGACAACGGCCAGAGCGAGTCCGGAACTGACAATTGACATCCCTCCCCGGCGTCAGTGTACCGATCGGTTGGTACTGATGCTTGCGTCCGTGAAGTGACCGTCCGGAGAACCGTCAAGACTGCGCAAGACAGGTGATGCGACAGAAATGCGTGACCATCAGAAGGAGGAAACCTGTGTCTTTTTGCCGAACGGCACGCGCTTCTCGAACGCTATGCTACGACCACCAAAGTCATCGGCTGTGGATCGGCGAGCTTGAGGACCGATAAGGAGGTTTCGACGTTATCGAGGGGTCGACAGACTATGGCGCCGCCGAGATCGACTGGATTGTCCGGAACGAGCATGTTCGGCACCTTGAGGTGTTGTGCTCCAGCGCACGCAGCTCGCCATTGTCGGTCGCCTGACAATAGAAGGGCTCATGCAGGTTGCCCAGATCACGGTATCGGCCCTCGGCTGGAGCGAGGCCCGTGCCGCCGAGGAGACGGCGACGTGTTGCGAGGACTCGCTGAACTTCAAGGCGTGCGTCTGTAGCAAGAGGGAGGATCGGCTGGTAGGTTTTGCCCGAGAGAAAAAAACGGGAAATCCATGGCCGAGCGAACACAAAAACTCATCAACGATCCCGATAACCTCATCGAGGAGCTTGTTGCCGGCATGGTGTCGGCGCATCCGGATCACCTGTGTGTCGATGGAGAGACCGGCCGTGCGATTGCCGCCGTCAATGGCCCGCGAGACGGCAAGGTCGGTATTGTGGTCGGTGGCGGCTCCGGCCACGAGCCGGCATTCGCCGGGTATGTCGGAAAGGGATTGGCGGACGCGGCACCCCTCGGCAACATCTTTGCGTCACCGTCACCGTCCCAGATCATGGACGCTGGTTTTGCGGCTGATGGCGGAGCTGGCATCCTCTTTCTCTATGGGAACTACACCGGCGACGTGATGAACTTCGGCATGGCGGAAGAAGGCCTTGCCGAGCACGGTATCGAGGCGCGTTCGTTCGTCACGACCGATGACATCGCCTCGGCGCTGCCTGCAAATGCGGACGAGCGTCGAGGAATCGCGGGAAACTTTTTCGTCTTCAAGGTTGCCGGCGCGACGGCCGATCTGGGTATGTCGCTCGATGACGTGGAAGCGGCAACCAAGCGAGCCAACGACGCGACCCGTACGATGGGCGTTGCTCTGTCGGCGTGCTCCATGCCTCAGACAGGCAAACCCAACTTCCATATCCCGGCCGGTGAAATGGAAATCGGCATGGGAATCCACGGCGAGCCCGGCGTAGAGCGAATCCCGGCTGAAACGGCTGACGCTGTTGCCGATCGACTCCTGACGCCCATACTGAATGAACTTGCTTTGGGGACGGGAGATTCCGTTGCTGTTTTGGTAAACGGTCTCGGTTCGACGACGTTGCTGGAACTCTACCTCCTGCATCGTCGCGTTGCCGAAACTCTGGTTGATTTGAGCGTCGTTATTCACAACAGCTGGGTGGGTGAGTACTGCACGTCCCTGGAGATGGGTGGTGCTTCGGTCACGCTGATAAAGCTGGACGATGACCTACGGAGATGGCTTGATCACCCATGCGACACGCCGGCCTTGCGCGTTGGCGCCTCCGACAGTGCAAATGACACAGCGTCGCGCACCCGACGCAAGCGGGCCGGATCATCGGCAACGTCGACGATACCGCGCGAAGAGCTGAAGACGGAGGGAGCGCTGACGCCAGCCATATTCCGAGCCATGCTGAGAGCCTCGGCAGAAACAGCGTTCGCTGAACGCGACCGCTTGAGCGAACTGGATGGCGCGATAGGAGATGGCGATCACGGTATCACAATGGAAATCGGTTGGAAGGAGGTCCTTGGCGCTTTGGATGCGGCCGATACCGATGCGACGGTCACCGAGCTTTGCCGGGAGGTCGCGCACGCCTTTCTTGAGACGGTTGGGGCCTCTGTCGGCCCGCTCTACGGATCGGGCTTCTCCGTTGCCGGGGAGGCCGTGGCAGACCGGCTCAACCTGGATGCTGCTGCGACAGTTTCCTGGCTGACGGGCCTATCGGAGGGGATTCAGAGGCGAGGGGGAGCTAAGCCCGGCGAAAAAACGATGGTCGATGCGTGGGTTCCAGCTGTGGGGGCTGCCAGGGAGGCCCTTGAGCGAGGGGGGTCGATTCGGGACTGTCTTGGTTCAGCGGCGACCGCCGCGACAGTCGGCGCAGAAGCCACTATAGACATGCTGAGCCAGCGTGGGCGCTCGAAGAGGCTTGGCAAACGGTCTTTGGGTCACATTGATCCGGGTGCAGCGTCGGCGGCCTCAATGATCGCGGCCTGGCGGGACGCGGTCGCGACGTCATTAGAATCCTGACTGCGCCGAGCCCCCGTTTGAGTTCGACGAACAGAATTAGGGGACTGCAAGGCGATGACGTAACGACCTGTCACCGGGCCGCGAGAATATGATCAGCGATCTGACGGAAGCCCGCGCCACCCTCGTAATCCGCGATCCAGGTTGGCTCGGATGTAAGACTATCCTCGAAGGCACGGACATTCGCCACACCGCAGGAGTTCGCAAAGAACCCGAACATTGGCGCGTCGTTCGGGCTATCGCCGGCAAAGACTATCGTCTCGTTGGCTTTGTCGATGTCCAGACCCAGGGTGTCGGCTGCAAGGGCCCGCGACATGGCTAGTTTGTCATAGACACCAAACCAGCCGTTGACGTGGATCGACGAGACTTTCGCGACAGCGCCTTCTTCTTCAAATATCCGCTTGATCCGTTCCACGTCCGAGGTTTCCAAGGCTGGTACGTCTTCACAGAAATCGATAGCGAGATCGGCAAGGCGGAACGCCTGGTCAGAGGAGATCGCAGCACCAGGTACCTCGGTTTCGACGCGCGAGATGATCCGGTCGAAGCGGTGGGGCCGGGCCACTTCGGTCTCGACCGCTGGGTGCAGCTTGCGGATCATTCGGCGGTTTTCGTGATCGTAGGCGTAATAGAACGCTCCGTTTTCGCCGACCACGCCTTTGACCGGCCAGAAGCGTGCGATCATATCGCACCACCCAGCCGGTCGGCCGGTGATCGGAGCCACGGCAAGCCCTGCAGCGTCCAGGTCCTCAAGGGCTTGATAGGCCGTGCCGGTCAGTCGCCCCTCGGTGGTGATCGTATCGTCGATGTCACAAAACACCACCCTGACTGCCGAGGCGACGTCGCGCGGCATTTCAGAGATAGGACGCATGTCGATTAGTTCTCCGCCGCGGACAGTTCCTGTATCACTCTGGAATCGCACGCGATGTCGGCGAACGAAAATCGATTGCGCATCTCGTGTCCGTGGCTGACGGCTTCGCGGTAGAAATCGATGGGCACTCCAAGCGCTTGGGCCGATGTCACACCGCCGGCCAGATCAAGGTACTGGCGCAGCTTTTGCCGGGGGACGGCCATCTGCAAACACTCCTCGCGCAGCTCCGGCCAAAGTGTCCGCATCCGCTCATTGAGTCGATCGGCGCCTGCGGGGTCAAAGGCCTTGCCGTGATAAATCTCCGCGCATTGCGCGCCGACTTCAGGCCCCATGCGGCGGACCATGTCGTCCTCGTCAACACTTGTTGCCTCGATCTCGGGCGGGCTCTCACTGGCGAGGAAGTGTTGCTGAATACCGGCCATGGTCAATGTCGTGACCCCAATCTGTTGGCCATGGAGCGTACCGGGATGCCGATCTCCAGCGAAGCAATCGATATAGTGCGATATCTGATGCTCGCCCATCGAGCCATGGTTCGACACGCCCGTGAAGGCGATCCCTAAGCCGCACAAGGTCAACACGCGAAACAGTGTTCCTACGGCCTCAATATCGCCCTCGGCGATCCCTCGCGCCAGCTCCATGAGCCGTAATTCGTCCGGTATCTCGATTAGATAGGGCTCGTGTTTGTACATTGTCTCAAGAAGGCGATGGGACATCCACATATCGACTTGCGCGACCGACCGGCAGAGGCTGTCACCAAACCCGGCGGCATTAAGCCAGGGTGGCGCGGCGGCACAGATTTCCAGGTCAACAAAGAACCCGGCGGGGTTCTGGGCCGGGAGGGACACTTTCAGTCCGGAATCGAGTGTTATCGATGCGGTTGAAGATGTGTAGCCGTTCATCGACCCCGCGGTTCCAAAGACGCAGTAGCGTCTCTCGTTCTGCAAAGTCGCGTATTTCGTCAGGTCGTTGATCGTACCCGAGCCCACTGCGACCGAGGTTGGAAACGGCTTGAGTCTCTCGGTGAGGTCGCGCACCGACGCCATGTCGGCGTGTGGATTCTCAAGAATGATTTCGGTGACATCACCTCGTTCGCGCAGGGCCCGCGTTACGCGTTCGCCCATTGCAGCGTGCGTCGCCGGGTCGCAAACCACGGCGAAGGGAGCGCTAAAGCCCAGGGATTCAACAAGCCCTGCTTCTTGACCTTCCAGACTTTCCGAAAAAACGATCTTGTCATACGGCGCCGGCGGGAAGCGCTTACCGGTCAGCGGACTCACCCATGTGCCCGCGCAGATCTCATCGATCAGCTCTGTCCAATTGTAGTCTGGATGCACCATGGATCTCTTTCTGGCGAGTGAATTTGACTCAGGTAGCAAATGCTATCATCGTTTGGCATATGTCAACAGAGCGCTGAAGTTGAGCGCGGATGGTTCATACGAATGACACCGAAGTGAAGTCGATGATGTACATGGGTGACCCCGTCAGAGCGGCGGCCTGGCTCTACTATGCTGCCGACAGAACGCAGAGCGAGGTCGCAGAAGAGATCGGGGTCAGCCGACAGACAGTGGCCAACTATCTGTCTGAGGCCCGTGAACGCGGCTACGTCACGATCTTGCTTGCGCCTGACATACTGGAGCGCAATAGGCTGGCGGAGGAATTGAGCGAGACCTACAGTCTCGAAGGTGTGCACGTCGTGCCGGCGTTCGGCGGCGGCGACGAGGAGCAACGGCGCGCTGTGGGGCGGGCTGGCGGAGAGGTGCTTTGCGCGCTGGCTGACGACAGCGCGGTGATCGGTGTGTCGTCGGGGCGCACCGTCAGCGCCTTGGCCCGGACACTGCCAAAACGCCACCTTCCGGATGCGACGATCATCCAGGTTTCCGGAAGTTCGATCGATGCGGCGGAGCACTCACCCGAAGTTTGCGCCAGCACAGTCGCGTCCAAATTATCGGCGCGCTGTCTCAACCTGCACGCTCCCGCCTATGTTTCGACGAAGGACCTTGCCGAAAGCCTGAAGCGCGAGCCGGCACTCTCCTGGCATTTCGAAAGAGTGGCGAACGCTGACATCCTGCTTTTTGGAATAGGGGAGCTATCCACGACGACGGATCTGGAACAGCCGCCTTATGTGAATGCCGATGTACGGGACCAATACATCGCAGCCGGTGCGGTTGGCATAGCGTTCGACCGCTTTTTCGGAGCCGACGGTACCGAGGTCGACGGCCCGCTGACGACGCGGTCAATGGCCATCGACATCCGCGTGGCCGAGAAGATTCCGGTGCGCCTTGCGGTCTGCAGTGGGTTGATGAAACGGCAAGCGGTGTATGCTGCGTTGGGCGCAGGGCTGGTTACGCATTTGATCCTGGATGCGGCGCTCGCCCACGCGTTGTGCATGGGGAGCGGCAACAATGGCAACTGACTTTGTTATCGGACTCGATAGTTCGACCCAATCGACCAAGGCAATTGCCTGGTCAAGGGCTGGAGAGGCGTTGGCGGAGGGCCGGGCCGATATTCCGATGTTTCATCCCGCCGACGAGCATTTCGAGCAGGAGCCTGACGACTGGTGGACCGCTTGCCGTGCCGCGCTTAAAGAACTGGGCGAGGGGATCGATCTGGCGAACGCTTCCGCCATCGCAATTTCCAACCAGCGAGAAACATCGGGGTTTGTTGACCCACACGGTGCTTCAGTCCGACCCGCCCTGGTGTGGCTGGATGAACGCGCCGTAAGTCTGATGCGCCCCTTCGCCGATGCATTCGGCGCAAAGGAACTGCATCGGATCACCGGAAAGCCGATGGACGCTACACCGGCGATCTATCGTCTCTATTGGATGCGCGTGAACGAGCCGGATAATCTCGACCGGACCGCGGCGATCGTTGACGTGCACGGCTTCCTGAGCGGAAAACTCACTGGCAAGATTACTGCCACCTGGACGAGCGCCGACCCCTTTGGCATCTTCGATCTGTCGGAGAAGGTCTGGTCGCGCCCGGTGCTCGAGGCACTGGAGATCTTGCCCGGGCAACTGCCGGACGCGGTGCAGCCGGGCCAGCAGATCGGTACTGTCACCGCAGACGCCGCATCCCAAACAGGGCTGTCCGAGGGCTTGCCGCTGTACGCTGCCGGCGGTGATGGCCAATGCGCCGGTCTTGGTGCAAACGCGGTCCGCGAGGGAACGGCATACCTCAATCTTGGAACAGCGTTAATCCTGGGCGCGTGGGATACCAAGCCGCGCATATCGCTGTCTTGGCGCACAATGTCCTCCCCAACCGGTGAAGGCTACTTCCTCGAAGGCGCAATGCGGGCAGGAACCTATTTCGTCGATTGGTTCGTGAAGAATACCGTCGACCCCGAACCCAGTGCCGAGACCTTTGCCGAGTTGGAGGCCGAAGCGGCCGCAATTGCCGTCGGGTCGGAGGGATTGCTTGTCAGCCCCTTCCTGTCGGGCTGCATGAACCCGCACTGGTCAATGGAGGCGCGCGCGGCCTTCTTTGGACTGCGGCCGTCGCACAAGCGTGGCCATCTCTATCGCGCCGTTCTGGAATCGATCACCGGATGGATTGCGCGCAGCATTCGCGACATGAAGCGGGAAGGGGTGTCCGTCGATACGATTGTCGCGGTCGGCGGTGGCGCCAATTCGACGCTGTGGCTGAAAATGATCGCCGACGCGACCGGCCTGCCGATCCAGATAAGCAACACGATCGAAGCCTCGTCGCTCGGTGCCGGTATGATCGCAGCGACCGGTGCCGGTTGGTACCCCGACATGCATGCTGCCGCCGAGGCGATGGGCAACGCGCGTGACGCAGCCGCGCCTTCGGGTGACGACCGAGCCGCGTGGGACGATCTGTCGGACAGGCAGGAACGCCTTGATCGGCTGGTCGTTGCTGAAAGTGCCTTGACCCAAGTTAGTAAGGGTGTGCGCTGACGCTGCGGGCGGGCGCTATCGAACCATTGCCGCGACGTTGCCGCCGTCTACCGTGAGGATCGCACCGGACGTTTTCTTGGCTTTCGCCAGGTGAACGAATGCCTCCGCGACGTCTCGCCCGGTGACCTCTCTCTTGATCAGGTTGCCGCGCATGTACTGCTCGGGCGTAATCCCTCGAGCCTTGGCACGTTCCGCCACGAACTCTTCGGTGAGAAGCTTTGTGCGGATACGGTCGGCGTTGACCGCATTGGCGGTGATTCCGTCACTACCATGTTCGATTGCATATTGCCGGACCAAGGCCATCAGGGCAGCCTTGGACGTTCCATATGGTCCGAAATCGGGCCCTGGGTTCACCGCTTGCTTTGAGACGTTGAAGACGATGGCGCCCCCGGTGCCTTGTTGGTTCATGACATGAACACAGGCCCTGGCCATGAGGTGATGCGACCAGAAGTTCAACTCGAAGGCCTTGCGGAACAGGTCGTCCTCGACTGAGGCGAGGCCGCCTTGGAATGCCGCGCCGGCATTGGAGATCAGGATGTCCACGCCGCCGAACCGGTCGACAACCTGATCCACGGCTGCTTTGACAGACACCGGGTCGGTCACGTCACAGACGAAAGCAGCCGCGCCCATCTCCTTCGCGGCTTGCTCCACGCCGTCGGCATCAATGTCGAGGAGGGCGACTTCTGCGCCCTCGGTTTTGAGCAGAGCGGCAGTCTCATATCCCAAACCGCTTGCACCGCCGGTCACGATCGCGATCTGGCGGGTCAGCGGCTTTTCGGTTGCCTTGGCGATTTTCGCCTGCTCAAGCGGCCAGTATTCGATGTCGAAGGCGTCTTCTTCCGATAGGGCGACGAACGTACCGATGCCCTCCGCCTTGGCGATGACGTCAACCGTTGCCTCTGCGATGTCGGCACTGATGGCAGCATCTTTTGCGTTTTTGCCGACACCAAAAAGCCCCATACCAGGGACGTAGACCATGCGCGGAACTGGGTCGAGAATCTTGAACCCTCCGCCGACGCGGGCGTTGTTGCGTGCGAAGTAGTCCGCATAGTCCGCATGGAACCGGGCGACTGCTTCCTTGAGTTCTGCGGCGAAGATGTCGAGAGCACCAGCTGCAGGTGCCGGCGCAACCATGCCGAACCGCTTGACCCGGAGCGAATGGTCTGGCGTGGCGTTGCCGCGGATTGCGTAGTCGGCGACGTTCTCACCGTCGGCGAAATGGCGGATCTGGTCCGAGGTCCGGAAATCCATCACCCAACGATCGGGCCGTCCTTCGATTTCCGTTTCCCGAGACAATGCTCCGCGCAGGATTGGAGCGACTTCCGCCAAGCTCGGAGCGTCCGGCGGAAGGCTGGCACCGGCGAACGGTCGTGACGATCCTTCAGCCAGCCGCCTTTCGGCGGCATCGCACATGCTGATCATGTCGTCATAGGACTGGCGCGGGTCTTCGCTGTAGGTGAAGATTCCATGATTCAAAAGAATCATGTGCTTTGCGTCAGGATTGCTGTCCAGAATGTCGCGGACCACCTTCGCCAGGATGAAACCCGGCATGACATAGGGAACGATGGTGGTGTCCGGGAACAGGTCACGAATGATCGCTTCGCCGTCCGGTTGGTTGGTCAGGGAGACGATGGAGTTTGCATGTGTATGATCGACATGCTTGTGCGGAATGATCGCGTGTAGCACCGCTTCGATCGACGGATTGGGGGCATAAGGATCGAGCAGAAGTCGGCGTTGGGCCGAAACCAGATCCTCGTCGGATAACTCCGGTATGCGGGCGAGGGCCGCCAACGGTGCCATCTCGACAGCCGGCAAGCCGGCTGCTTCGATCGTGCCCATGTCCCAGCCGGAGCCTTTGACGCAGAGGACGTCGTGCTCGGTGCCGAGCGGGTCGATCGCTTTCGTCTTGACCGAGGTGTTGCCGCCACCGTGCAGAACAAGCAGCGGGTCCTGCCCGATGATCCGGGTCGTGTATGTGCGTAAGGCAAGGTCTTCGTTGATCCCTTGCTTGGCATAGTCAGCCACGAGGGTATCCAGATCGGATTGGTTCCAATGCGATTTCATCGACGTCTCCAGAATTGGATCAGGCAGCGACCCGTTCGCCGGTTGATTTATCGAAAACATGGATCTTCGCTGGATCAACAGCGAAGCTCATTTGATCGCCGGGCTTGCCCTTTGTGCTGCGGGGTGCAACTGCGACAAACTCCACGCCGTTGACGTCCAGATGCATCTGCTTGTCAGCGCCGGTCTTCTCGGCGACGTCCAGCCGCCCGGTGATGGCACCCGCGGGGTCAACGGTCACGTCGGTTGGTCGGATTCCGCAAATCACCGGTCGGCGGGCGTGAGCTGCAAACGAAGCCGGCAATGAAAGTTTCAGTCCCTGGGAGCGGAAGCCGGCGGCACCGTCCTCAACCTCGATTTCGCCTTCCTGGCAATTGATCTGTGGCGATCCGATGAACTCGGCCACGTAGCGACTGTTCGGAACGTCGTAAAGGTCGTCCGCCGACCCCATCTGGACGATGCCACCATCTTTCATCAGGACGATCTTGTCAGCCATTGTCATGGCTTCGATCTGGTCGTGGGTGACATAGATCGTTGTCGCATTGAGGCGTTCGTGCAATTGCCGGATCTCGATCCGCATATGAGCCCTGAGCTTTGCGTCGAGGTTCGAAAGCGGCTCGTCGAAAAGAAAGACCTTGGCGTTGCGAACCATAGCGCGGCCCATCGCGACGCGTTGACGCTGACCGCCAGAAAGCTCCGCCGGTTTGCGGTCGAGATACTCAGTCAAATTCAGAACCCGTGCGGCCTCGTCGACTTTCCTGGTAATCTCTTCCTTTGACTTCTTCGCAACCTCCAGGCTGAAGGCAATGTTCTCCCGAACCTTCATGGTTGGATAGAGCGCGTAGTTCTGGAAGACCATAGCGATATTGCGATCGCGGGGATGGACGTCGTTGACCACCTTTCCGTCGATGGAAATCTCGCCTGAGGAGATCGTCTCCAGACCGGCGGTCATGCGAAGAAGCGTCGTCTTTCCACACCCCGACGCCCCCAGCAGGACGACGAATTCGCCATCCTTGATGTCAAGGGACAGGTCTCTCATGACCTCTACGGCGCCGAAGGATTTTCCGACGCCGTGGTAGGTGACATTGGCCATACGGCGCGCCTCAGTACTTTTGTCTTGTTGGGGTCAGGCAGATTTCCTGGACAAGGGCGTTTTGCGGCAGTTGATAGGCGTTCAGAATGAGGTCACCGACGATGTCCGCTCCTATACCACCACCGATCTTGACCTTGTTTTGCTTGTACGCCGCCTTTGTCTCCTCATCGAGGACTCCGGTCAGGACCTCTGTTTCGATAACGCCCGGCGATACGACCAAGACGCGTACGCCGTAATCGGCGAGGTACTCTCTCAGCGATTCCGACACTGCGTGCACAAAGAACTTCGTACCGCAATAAACGGTGTGATCCGGATAGACTTTTCGGCCGGCAATGGAACTCATCATGACCAGCGTGCCGGTCTTGCGTTCCATCATACTGTTCATCACGGCATGGACCGTGTTCATCACGCCCTTGGTATTGATGTCGATCATCTCGTCCCATTCTTCGGGCGGTTGACGACCGATGTCGGCAAGACGGGCGATGCCGGCATTGGCGAACATCATGTCCACCGGGCCGAACTCCGCTTCGGCTTCGGCCACAGACCGAGAGATCTGCTCTCGATCGCGCACATCCACCTGACGGCACATCGACCTGGGTAGGCTCATGGCCTCCATCCGATTGATGCGCCGCGCCATCAGCAGGACCGGATGCCCTGCCGCTGAAAAGGCACGAGCCGTTGCCTCGCCGATCCCGGAACTGGCCCCAGTGATTGCCACGAGGGGTTTGTCAGTCATTGTGGTGCTTCATCTTCTGATAGCTACGGTCTCAAATAGCTACTTTAGTTCGGCACGGCGACGTTTTTAAGCGCCGCCGTGCCTGGGAGAATCGCTCAGCCGGAGACAATCTTGTCCGTGGCTTGCGCGATATCGTCCATCGCTTCCTTGGCGGAACCGTACTCGCCGGCGAAGTATTTGCCGAGGCGGACCGGAATGGTGTCGTTCGACAGTTCAGCCCACTGCGGCAGATCGGGCTCCGAACCCATATCCAGCGCGATGGTTTCACGTACCACCGGCAGATGGCGGGTCGTTCCCGCTCCGACGCGGCGATTGGCGATGATGCGCGGATCTTCATAGACACGGTTGCGGGTCGGACCCGTGCCGCCACCGAGCGCGGTGATCAACACCTGAGTGTCATAGCTGGTCGCCCATTGCATGAAGATCCATGCGGCATCCGGGCTCTTCGAGTTCCGCGAAACAGCCAGCGAAGAACCGCCTTGGTGCCCGACACCCGGGATTTCTCCAAAGCCGGTTTCTTCGACAGTGCGCAGCGTGTGCTTCGGCCTTGGACAACGGGCGGCTTCCATCAAACCGGAGACCTTGGTTGCTTCCGGATCGTCAAAGTAGGGGAAGAATTCGCCCCAGCTCATCATTGATGCCGCGACGCCCTGCGCGACAGACTGGCCTTGGCCATCCCAGGTCCATCCTGTCACGCCTGGTGGCATGGTCTTCCACAGACGCGTCCAGTACTCCATTGCTTCGAGGCCGCGCTCGTCGTTGCCGGAGAACTTGCTGTCGGGCGTGAAGATTGAGCCACCGTGGCCCCAGAGCCAGGCCGTCCAATCACATTCGAGCGAGTAATGGCCCGACTTCATCTGACCGGTGGCGCCATACATGTCCGGCCCCATCTCGTCGGTGATCGCCTTCGCTTGCTCGTAGTACTCTTCCAGCGTCTCCGGAGCCTTGAAACCCATCTGATCGTAGATGTCTTTCCGGTACTGCATGATGAAGATCGGGATGTCGTAGGGCACGCCCACCCAGCGGTCTTCGTATTTGGCGATACCGTCGACAAGCGCCGGCAGGAAGTCACTTACGTCGTAATCCGGCATCGCGAGGTCGGGCTTTTCTTCCAGTTGCTCGCGCGGATCGAACACGTCGCGGCTGACCGAGGCTGCCCACGACTGGTCGATATAGTAGAGATCGTATGTCCCGAGTTGCGATGCGATGTCGAGCGTCAGCTTTTGCAGAACCTGCTCAAGTGGCAAGACTTCGATCTCGACGGTCATGCCGGATGCTTCTTCGAAGTATTGCTTGAGCTGATTGTTGATCGCGTTCGACGGCGGAGTCGACTCCGTCGCCAGACGCAGGGTCGTCCCGGCAAACGGCTTGGAGACTTCCTTCACCCAGGCGAGGACCTCTTCAGAGGGCCGCAGTTCGCTTGCCTGCGCAAAGGCCTGCATCGGACGAACGAGTCCGGTCCCGAGCACGCCGGCTCCGAGTCCAAGCACTGATGCGTTCCGCAGGAACGATCGCCGGCTCATTTTTCCGCGAACGTAGTCGTCCACGACCTTGGCGCGGTAAGACTTGATATTGCTATCTCTCATTGGTTTCCTCCGTTTCAGGTTGGGCAGGCTTCATTGCTTGACCGAGCCGAGCGTGAGCCCGCGCACGAGGTGCTTTTGGACAAGCAGGATGAAGATGAATGCCGGGATCATGGCTGCCGCTCCAAGGGCGGCCATGTTTCCCCAGGCTGTTCCGGTTGATGTTACGAACGTGGACGACACGACCGGCACCGTCTTCAGCCCGGTCTGGGTGAGGGTCAGGACGAAGAGGAATTCGGTCCAGGAGAAGATAAAGCAAAGCACCGCGGTGGCCGCGATTCCCCCCTTTACCAGAGGCAATACAATGCGGCGAAAAATCAGCCAACGCGAGGCGCCGTCGATCATGCCACTTTCGTCGATCTCCCTCGGGACGTCGTCGAAGAAACTCTTCATTAAGAGAACCGCCAAGGGCAGGTTCATCAGGGTGTGGATGAGGATCACGCCAGTATATGTGTCCAGCAGGTAAATATCCTTGTAGAGAAAGAAAATCGGGATCGCGACGGCAACAGGCGGCATCATCCTCGTCGATAGAACCCAGGCCACGAAGTGATGGCGGCCTTTGAAATCCATTCTGCTGAGTGCATACGCGGCGAAGGTGGCTATCGACACGGCCAGTGCGGTCGAGAAAACGGCGATAACGACCGAGTCCCATATCCGTGGGCCCATTCGATAGTTGCCGCCACCGGGGAGCACCGTGTCGGGATCTCCAAAACCGAACCCCAGCGAAATGCCGAACACTTCTTCGAAGTTTTTCAGTGTTGGGGAGAATGACCAAACATGTGGCGGGTAGTTGAAGATCTCTCGACCGTCCTTGAACGCCACTGTGATCCAATAATAAAGCGGGAAGGCGAACAGCAGGACCACGAGCCAGGCGACAACCGCGCGCACCATCCGAGAAGATTTGGATTGCACGATCACTACCAGCGCACCTTCGCAACATAAATAAAGAGGTTCGCGACCACCAAAATGATGACCAGGGCGAATAGCGAAAGCGTTGCCCCGTAGCCCCACTTGATGAAGCTGAACGTCTGTTGCCACGCGTACAGCGAGAGAGTGTAGGTCGAGGTGCCAGGGCCTCCGCTGGTCATCACGAAGACGTAGTCGAACATGCGGTAGATATCGATGCCGCGGATCAACACGGCGACCGCGATTACCTTGCTGAGAAGCGGAAGCGTAATCCTCCGAAACACCATGAGTCCGCGTGCGCCGTCCAACATGGCCGCTTCATAGGGTTCCGGCGGCAGCGACCGAAGACCGGCAAGAAAGATCAGAACCATGAATGGCGTCCATTGCCAGACATCGACCAGCATCACGCCCCAGAGTGCTGTCGAACCGGTCGCAAGGATCGGCTGCGTCTTGTCGAGAACCCCGAGGCTCTCGAGGACGAAGGTCAGGACCCCGAACTCGGGATCCTCGAGCAGGAGGAACATCATCCCTGCAATCGCCGGCGGCACGACCAGCGTCAGGATCAGGAGCGTGCGGAGAAAGCCGAAGCCCTTTTGGTCCGAATCGAGGAGGAGGGCGATCGCCATGCCGAGCACAAGCTGGATGGTGAGCGTCACCACGAAATAGAACATGGTGATACCGACTGCCTCCCACATGCGCGTGTCGGCAAACAGCTGGCGCCAGTTGTCGAGGCCTACGTACTCGAGCTCTCGCCTGAAAGTAGCGTACTCGTGGAAGCTCAGCCAAATATTGTAGAACAGCGGAACGAGCGTGAACGCCACCAGCATCGCTAGCAGCGGCAGTAGCCAAATCATTGGCCTGTCCCACGAAAGAACGCCGAGCCTCACCCAGCTCCTCCCCGAAGCCGCTATCATTCCTTCACAAAGTTGCACAGGGTCGACATATGCGCAACAATTTTTGCGATGTTGCACATATGAGCGCAAAGGCGCTATTGATTTGGCGTCAGGATGACAGAACCCGATTTCGTCGAGAGCCCCGATCTGCCCGAGGAGTTACACACATGAACAGACCCTGGGGGAAAGGGAGCGTCGGGTCTGGCTACGAAACACTGGCCCGGGTTGCGCATCTTTACTACGTGCTCGGCTACACCCAGGCGGAGATCGCCAAGAGAATTGGCATTACCAGGTTCAAGGTTCATCGCCTGCTTGTGCAGGCGAGGGAAAGGGGCATGGTCCGCATCGAGATCGATGTCCCTTTCACGGCGCGTCTGGATCTCGAGTCAATGCTGGTTAGCAGGTTTGGGCTGGGTTCCGCTTTTGTCTGTCCGTCTGAAGAGAGCGACGACGTGCCCCTTTCGGAGGTCATCGGCCAATATGCAGCGATGGTTTGTGCATCGCTGCTGCGCGACGGACAAACGATTGCGACCTCGTGGGGATCAACGCTGAGGGCACTGGCAACGAGCGTCGATCCCGGGGCCGCGCAGGACATCGCGGTGGTCTCGATGATCGGCTCGCTTGCCACGCGGTCGAGCCAGGACAGATATGAGGCAGCGTCTGTCTTGGCCGACCGCCTATCCGCCGAGTGCTTCTATCTCCCGGGGCCGATTCTGTGTGACAGCGCGGAAGCCAAGGAAGCGATCAACGCCCAGCCCACAACGCGATTGGCGATAGAACGGGCGGCAAACGCCGACATTGCGTTCCTCAGCATAGGTGGCCGCAGCATGAGCAGCTTGCGAGAATGCGGGATGCTGTCGGATCGTGATTATGAGGAGGCCAAGGCGGCCGGAGCGATTGGCAACCTTCTCGGTCGTTTCATCGGCGAAGATGGAAAACCGATCGACCATCCGCTCAACACACTCTGTGTGGGAATTGGCCCCGAGGAAATTCGTGGCATCCCTTGTCGTGTCATGTGCGCCGGCGGCGAGCGAAAGGTCGACGTGATTCGCGCGGTCCTAAGACGGGAACAGGCCACGATCCTTGTGACCGATGAGCAAACGGCGCACGCGCTCGTCGAACCTGGTTCCCATTAGGACATCTGCAACGATAAACGCTACGGGTCGAACATGCTCCAACCGGTAACCCGCACCGCGACGGACAGGAATCCCCCACACCGAGTCATAGTGCCGCAGGGCAGTCACAGCCCACCCGATTCAGTTATCGTTGCAGATGTCCTTAGCCTACAAAGAACGCAGACGCCTGCCTGGATCTAGTCTTCTTGGGGGCGGAGGCGTAGCCGAACGCGCTCCGCGTCAGGCCCGGTTGTATTTCGCATCCACGGCCTTGATGGCATCGACATTCCTGGCTGAGCGGCCGTCGGGATCGAAAGCCTCCTTCAAGAACGCCTCTGCGATTGCCTTGGCGAGTTCTGGACCGACGACGCGGGCTCCCATCGTGATGATCTGGGCGTTGTTGGAGAGTGCCGCGCGTTCGGCCGAGTACGTGTCATGGCACTGTGCGGCACGGATACCAGGGACTTTGTTGGCTGCGATCTGCACGCCGATACCCGTTCCGCACACAAGAATCGCGCGATCATACGTCCCCTCCATCAATGCCGTCGCGACCCGGTCGGACAGGTTCGCGTAGAACGCATCGGGGCCTTCATCGGTCCGGGAGACTTCCGCCACATCGTGCTTGTCCTTGAGATGTTCCGCGAGGGTCTTCGCGAGTCCTTCACCCGCGCTGTCGCCGGCAACTGCAATCTTCATGAGATATCCTTTCGTTGTCGGATGACGCCAGAGCATTTGGCCAGAATGTCGAGGTATCCCTCCGAATTCCAGGCCGAGCGCCCGATAAACAACCCGTCGATGTGCGGGCACTGAATGAGCTCTTCGCAGTTTTGGGGATTGACCGAGCCGCCGTAGAGACAGGGAATGCGGCGACCAAGGCGTGTCTCAGCCCATGCGATGATCTCAGCCTGACGAGCCTCGGCGTAGTCCGCGCTAGCGGGAATCCCGCCGTCGCCAATTGCCCAAACGGGCTCGTATGCCAACAGGATGGGGGCAGAAGTCTGGTCGCTCGACAATCGTCCGAGGGCACCGCGCACTTGCGTCTCAAGCACTTCCTGGGCGCGGCCGGACTCGCGTTCGAGAAGGGTCTCGCCGATGCAGATGAGCGGTATGAGTCCATGGCGGACAGCGGCTTCGGTCTTCAGTCCGACGGTTTCATCTGTCTCACCGAAATGCTCTCGCCGTTCGGAATGGCCGAACTCTACGAGATCGACACCGCAATCCGTCAACATTGGGGCGGAGATTTCGCCCGTCCACGCACCTCGATCGGCCCAATGCATATTCTGTGCGCCGACTTTCACGGAGGTTGTAGCCAGGGCGTCCTTGACCTCTCGGACCACCGTGAAAGGCGGAATAACAAAGCGTTGGATGCGAGCGTCGCGACCGCTGTCGGCACTGGCCAATGCGTCAGCGAAGGATCGTGCCTCGGACAGGGTCTTGTTCATTTTCCAACTTGTACCGATCCAGAAGTCCGGAGTGCTCTTCATATGACGCTCAGTCTCATGATCATTGCGAGAGGGATTGGTCCTTGCGGGCTGATCCCGTGAAACGTGGTTCAGTCCTTCAACAGTGCTTTGGCCGTGCGCTCGCCGGTTATAAGCCCCGACAGTCGGCCGCTTTTCAGGACAGCGCGGATCGCGGCGACTTTCCTGGCGCCGCCGGCCAGCGCGATAATCCGGTCGTCGCGTTCGTGTTCAAGAGAGACGGCAAGCTTGCGCGAACCTAGAGGCGTCTGAACGTCTTCTCCGTTGTCGTCGAAGAAGCGGCCAAGCATCTCCCCGACACCGCCTGCCCGAGAAATTTTCTGGATTTTGCTCTCTTCGATCATACCCGACTCAACAAGCTGCGTATCCTGTTCTACGGTGCCAATCCCCACGATCTTCAAGGGTGCCTCTTCGGCCATCCGGAAGACCTCGGCCACGCCGCGCTGTGCCAGGAGGACCTCTCGATCCTCGGTGGAATTGGCAAAGAACGGAACCGGCATAACGTGGGCTTGCGCACCGGTCTTGTCGGCAAGTAAATGCATCACGTCGTGCGGATTGGCCGAATAGTTGCGCGTCAGGGCGCCGAACAGCGAAACGAAACGTAGATCGCGGGTCTCGAACGGCGGCATCGTGCGCACCGCTTTCGCGAGGGTCCTTCCGTGGCCAATTCCGATCGTCTTGTTCTCCCCCGCCTCGAGCCAACGCTGAAGCTGTGCCGCTCCAGCCAATCCGAGTCCGCGAAGAGGCAATCCTTCTTCCTCGAGGTCGGGCGAAACCTCGCAGGTCTCAAGGCCGAAACGAACGGAAAGCAAACTCTCCAGTTCAACGCATTCGACGATATCACCTTCAATACTGACCTTAACCGCTCCAACGGCCACCGCCCGAGCGATCAGGCGGTGCGCCTTGACCGACGGTACGCCAAGCCTTTGGGCGACCTTGGACTGCGTCAGCCCGCCAACATAGTGAAGCCAGGCGGCACGGATCGCGAGGCTGCGTTCAGCATTCGTTGTCGCGCGATCCTTAGCCATCTGTCAGTTTCTCGGTGGCTTCGCGTTTTGTCGCGCGGGGCCGGGCAGCACATCAAGAACCATTTTCGTTGCGCTCGCCGATTTTCAGGTCATCCGCTCCGGTGTCGATGTGCGGAGCCCAAAAAGCGACACTTTCGGCGATTTGCGGAATGACCTCGCGATCATTCGGATCGCGTTCCCTGAAGGACAATTCCAGGCAGATTTCGTTGTCGACCGCGCCGCCCTCGGCAAATGCGGCCAGTAATGGCTCGGGCTGTATCCTCCCCGTGGCGTTGAACTCGGCTGTAAAAGGACGGTGACCACCCTTATCCATCAAGCTCTGCTTGATGTGGATGATGGGACTCACCGTCGGGACAGCGCGCGCCCAAGCATACGGATCGAAATCATCGGAGTTGGCGGAGGTCAGGTCGCCGTGGTCGATGTCTGCCATCATCACCATCGGAACCGCCATTCTGGCGGCGGTGAGCCGCGCCTGCAGCGCCATGCAAGCCTCGATTGTCTCGCCGAATTCACGGCCGATGCTCATCGGTTCCCAATAGACATGTCTTAGACCGGCCGACTTCGCGTGCTCGGCGACCTCGGTCCAGCAGTCGATGGCCGTCTGGATCAGATGTTCGCGTCGGGCAGGATCGTCGAAATCCTTGAAGGTGAAGATCGCAAACTGCGTTCCGACGGAATGGCCGCCGAGGTCGGCAATGATGTCGGCAAACGTCTTGAACCAGTCGACATGGTAGCGTCGCACATCGCGGTCAGGGTGGCCGAAGTGATTCAGCCGTCCATACGGTCCGCTCATGCCGCTCGTAACCCGAACACCCGTTCGCTCCAACGCACGGCCCATGTCCCGGGTCAGCCGTCTGATCACGGGTGCCGGCCAACTCGGATTAATGAATTCATGAGTAAGCTGAATGTCACGGATGCGAAGATCACCGGCGATGGTTTCGATCAGGTCGCTCGGTTCGGCAAAGCGATTCACCAGCGGGTTCGTATTGAGGGACAGTGTCAGCGGCATCTCACGCCGCCTTCCGCGACGGCTTCGTTGTCCCGGTCCGCCAACCACGTCCCGTCACCCTGGCCGGTCAGTGCGAGGGCGGCAACGCGTAGCGCGAGATCGTCCACTCTTTCGCCAAGACCTCGTAGCGCGGCCGAGCAGTCAGCCCAGGTTTGGGGCAGAGGTTGCGTTGCGGATCCAACTGTGCCGACGGTGTACGCGTTTCGGACTACCGACGCGGCCAACAACCGCCCGTCGAGCTGGAAGGCGGCAGCCTTGATGACCGACGTCCCGGCGTCGACCCCAACAATCAGGTCGCCGGCAGTCATGACCGAATGGTCTCCCATTCTCCTGGCTGTGTTTGACCGACCCCCATCCATTCCATCCGTGATCGATGCCTACGGTCGCTCGGTCCTCACCAGGGCGGCCTTTTCGCACGTCGTGGGGGCGTAGCGACGTTGTCTGACCAGCGCACTCAGCACTTCGCCTTCTATCACTGAGTCTGGCACCCAGACGCGTTTTTTTCGCAGATAACATAAAATATTCCATTTCACCCACGATACGACCAAGGAGGCAATCATGGCCGCCTCGGGCGCGTCGCTCGCCGCCTGAGACACCTGCACGGAGTTCGCGTCATGTCAGACATGACATCATCCACCACCGGCCAGTCCGGATCCACCGTTGGGCAATCTACCAGCGAGGGATCGATCAACATCGCCCACCTCCTGTTGGAGGGGTGAGCCTATTTTGCACTGATCGCGATTATTGTCGTCTTTTCATTCCTGTCCCCAAACTAAGCGACGATTTCAAACTTCCTGATCATGGCGAATCGACTCACCATTTTCGGGCTGCTGGCGATCGGAATGCTGTTGGTGATCCTGAACGGTGGAATCGACCTTTCGGTCGGATCGGCTCTCGGGCTTGCGGGAGTGTTTGCCGGCTCCTGATGCAGCGAATTGAACTCGAGGCGGCTGGCATCATCCTTTATCCCCCGGTTTGGGCGGTTGTTGTCCCGACCATCGCACTCGGCGCTTTTATGGACGAACTACCCAAAAAACCCTAGAGGGTCGGATGGCATGTCTGCTCGGCCGCCACGGCCATGATCGCCAACAGCGCACCCCTCGATATGGCCGCTGTGGAGGTCGAAACGCTCGCCAAGGCAGTTTCTGGATTGCGTGGCCATTTGGAGAACCACCGCTGCTTACCAGCGACGAAATCCAGAATGGGGTCAACCGGACGGCGAACCATGGATCCGCTGGTTGATGTAGTCCCGATGACGACGCCGCCGGCCTCGCGGATAATCAGTCGCGGGCGGTCGCGCCGCGATACAGTGCCTTGTCACGCTGCATTTGCCCGGTTAGGAACGGAACAGACGTGTCATGTACGAAATCCGGGATGCTGCTCCAGATGACTGATTTTGCCAGCGCGCGGACCACGATGGTCGACAACCAGGTGCGCACCGAGGGAGTAACGGATCACGCCATTATCGGTGCAATGGGTGACATTCCACGCGAGTCTTTCCTTGTTTCGCGGCTACGCCCGTTTGCCTACAGCGATGACGATCTCGTCGTAAAGGAAGGTGACGCGGAATCGCCGCCGCGCTATCTGCTCAGGCCGGCCCCGCTGGCGCGTCTGGTGCAGGCGGCTGATATCCGTCAGTCCGATTTCGCCTTGTTGGTCGGTTGCCCAACCGGCTACATGGCGGCCATTCTTGCCCGACTCGCCGGTTCTGTCGTTGCCGTCGAGGAAGATGACCAACTGGTGGCCGCCTCGTCGGAAACGCTCGTTGAGCTGGGTATCGACAATGTCGCTGTGGTGAGCGGATCACTGGAAGCCGGCTACCCGTCGGAGGCACCGTTCGACGTTATTCTACTGGGCGGGGCCGTGGAGGAAATACCGCCGACGATGTTCGATCAGCTGCGTGACGGCGGACGTCTCGTCGGGGTCGTCGGCTACGGGCGGGCGGCGCAGGCGATGGTTTACACCCGTACCGACGACGATGTTGGCGGCCGCGCCGTTTTCGATGTTCATGTTCCACCCCTACCGGGCTTTCGAAAGCCAAAATCCTTTGTTTTTTAGTGTTTTGTAATCGGTTGGTGTTGTATCCACGTCGCATGCCTTGGCTTTTTTTGCGCCGACTGACGGTGAAGGTTTGACGGCGCCGTGAAGCTCGATAGAGTGGGAATCGCGTGCTGCGAGTAGCGAGGCGCACGCCTTGCGCAGCTGTGAATTTGAGGGGGCCCGTCGTGTTTCGAGGACGTGGTGGTTGGGCTGCGGCTGTGTGTATTGCCGCTGCAGCGTGTTGGTCGGGGCCTTCCGCTGCCGTGTCGCTGAAGTCGGCGATGGCATCGTCCTACATGAACAACCCGGATCTCAACGCCGCGCGCGCGCAGATGCGAGCGATCGATGAGGGGGTTCCGCAGGCCCGGGCCGGCGGCCGGCCGCGTCTGTCGCTCGATGGCAATTACGGCCTCAGCACAGTGCGCTCTGTTGGGACGTCAAAAGACGGGACTTTTGATCGGGTCGTAAAGTGGGCGAAACCTACCAATCCCCGTGGTGTCGCACTCTCCGTAGAACAGCCAATTTTCCTCGGCTTTCGCACCAAGAATTCCGTTCGGGTCGCGGAGACGTCGGTGAAAGCGGCTCGCGAGCAGCTGAAGGTCGTCGAACAAAACGTCCTGCTGGACACGGTGCGCGCCTTCATGGGCGTGATTCGCGCTCAAGTCGTGGTCAATCTGACCGCCCAGAATGTCCAGTTCCTGCGGGAGCAGGTCAAGGCTGCCCAGGATCGCCTGTCAGTCGGCGAGGGGACGCGGACTGATGTGGCGCAAACCGAAGCAAGGCTGAGTCAGGGATTGTTCGCCTATGCTCAGGCAGTCGCGGACCTGAGCCAGGCGATCGCAGTCTATGTCCAGGTGGTTGGCAACAAGCCGGATCGCCTGGGCGATGTGAACGGCGTTGACAAGTATCTGCCGGCCACTCTCGACGCTGGCCTCGAAGTCGCACTTACCACCCATCCGAGCATCGTCGCTGGATTATACAACATCGATGTCGCCTCGTGGAACGTACGGGTCCGGGAAGGCGCCCTGAAGCCGACCGTGACGCTGCAAGGTTCAGTCGGTCATCGCAACGCGGGTACTCGCGCGCCCGATGATTGGACCGATACCGCATCAATCACCGGGCGGCTCACCATGCCGCTCTACCAGGGCGGCGAGATTGCTGCCGCGGTTCGTGAATTGAAGGAAACGTTGGGTCAACGGCGAATCGAACTGGACGTCACACGCGCAGAGGTCCGACAGTTTCTCACCTCGGCGTGGGCAATACTGGACGCGACAAAGGCCCAGATCCGTGCAGCGGCGGCACAGGTCGCGGCTCAGCAATTGGTTCTGTCCGGTGTTATCGAAGAACGTCGTGTCGGCCAGCGCACGACGTTGGACGTTCTGGACGCGCAGCAGGATCTGCTGACTGCACAAGTTGAGCAGGTCCGGGCTCAGCACGATCGTGTCGTCGCTGCCTATTCACTGCTCGCCGCCTATGGTCGCCTCAACGCCGAGGTCCTGGGCCTGCCGGTGCAAATCTATGACCCGACCGAGCACTATTATGAGGTCAAGGACAAGTGGCTCGGTCTCCGCACGCCGGACGGGCGCTGACCGGACCTCATTGCCCACTGTCTGTGACGAGACACCTGGCGCGTCGAAACCAGTGCGTTGTCGGACCAGTGGTGTCGCTCCGGGATCCTGCCGCTCGGCCAGTAGATTGTTGACTTAGCCCCACCCATCCGTTTTACACGGACACCTCCCTTTTCAGCGGAATTGATGATGCTTGACAAAACTTTCGACGCGGCTGCGGTCGAGCCGCGCGTCAACGCTCTCTGGGAAGAAGCGGACGCTTTCAGGGCGGGGGCCGGGGCCAAGCCCGGCGCCGAGCCGTACTCCATCGTCATTCCGCCGCCCAATGTGACCGGATCGCTGCACATCGGCCACGCGCTCAACAACACCCTTCAGGACATCCTTGTGCGATTCGAGCGCATGCGTGGTCGCGACGTATTGTGGCAACCGGGAATGGACCACGCAGGCATTGCGACCCAGATGGTCGTCGAACGCCAGATGATGGAGCGTCAGGAACCCGATCGGCGGAAGATCGGCCGTGAAGAGTTTCTGGACAAGGTGTGGGTGTGGAAGGCCGAGTCCGGCGGCATAATCCTGTCACAGCTCAGGCGCCTTGGTTGTTCGTGTGACTGGAGCCGCGAACGATTCACTATGGACGAGGGGCTGTCGACCGCCGTCACCAAGGTTTTCGTAGACCTGTACCGTGAGGGGCTGATCTATCGCGATAAGCGGTTGGTCAACTGGGATCCAAATCTGCAGACGGCGATCTCGGACCTGGAAGTGGAGAATGTCGAGCTCCCTGGCCACCTTTGGCACTTCAAATACCCGATCGAGGGTGAGAAGGATCGCTTCATTGTCGTTGCCACGACCCGGCCGGAAACGATGCTCGGAGATACTGGTGTAGCGGTGCATCCGGACGATGAGCGCTACAAGGATCTGATTGGCAAGAATGCCATTCTGCCACTGGTCGGCCGCAAGCTCCGTATCATTGCCGATGACCATGCCGATCCTGAAACCGGATCCGGCGCCGTCAAGATCACGCCGGCCCACGATTTCAACGACTTTGAGGTCGGCAAGCGCCACCAATTGCCGATGGTGAATATTCTCGATCCCGAAGCGAACATGGTTCTCAAGGGTAACAAGGACTTCACGGCCGATATAAAAGTGACTTCTGAGCTCAGGGGAACGGTCAAGAAGCTCCACGGCCTCGACCGGTTTACCTGCCGCGACCGCGTCGTTACGCTCATGGAAGAGAAAGGGCTCATCGACAAGGTCGAGGACCGACCGGTCATGGTTCCCCATGACGAGAAGTCCAGGACGACGATTATCGAACCCTACCTCACTGACCAATGGTACGCCGACGCCAAGACCCTGGCACAACCAGCCATCGCATCGGTGCGCGAGGGGCGGACGGTTTTCGTCCCCAAGAACTGGGAAAAGACCTATTTCGACTGGATGGAAAACATCCGCCCCTGGTGCATCTCGCGCCAGTTGTGGTGGGGACACCAGATTCCAGCCTGGTACGGTCCGGACGGAAATGTTTTTGTCGCGGCAAGCGAAGACGAGGCCCTGGCGGACGCCGGCAAGCACTATGGCAAGGCGACCAAACTCATGCGCGACGAGGACGTTCTTGACACCTGGTTCTCCTCGGCGCTCTGGCCGTTTTCGACTCTTGGCTGGCCGGAAGAGACGCCGGAACTGAAGCGTTACTATCCGACAACAGTGCTGGTGACGGGGTTCGACATCATCTTTTTCTGGGTCGCCCGAATGATGATGACCGGCCTGCATTTCATGGGCAAGGAGCCTTTCAGCGACGTCTATATCCATGCCCTCGTCCGCGACGAGAAGGGCGCCAAGATGTCGAAGACGAAGGGCAACGTCATCGACCCCATCGACTTGATCGACGAGTTTGGTGCGGATGCACTCCGATTTACGCTTGCTGCGATGGCGGCACAGGGGCGTGACATCAAGCTGGCAACCTCGCGCGTCGGTGGCTACCGGAATTTCGCCACCAAACTCTGGAATGCCGCCCGTTATGCCGAGCACTATGACTGCAAACGCGTCGTCGGGTTCGATCCGTCTTCAGCGACGCAAACCCTGAATCGGTGGATCGCAACCGAGACCACTCGCGCGGCCCATGCGGTCAGCGAGGCGATCGAAGCCTATCGGTTCAACGAGGCGGCCTCGGTCCTCTACCGGTTCATCTGGAACCTCTATTGCGATTGGTATCTGGAATTCTCCAAGCCCGTCCTGAGCGGCGAAGACGGCGCTGCGAAAAACGAGACCCGGGCGACCGTTGCCTGGGTGTTCGACATGATCGTGACGCTCCTTCATCCTTTCATGCCGTTTGTGACCGAAGAGTTGTGGCGACGGGAAGGAGCCGATGGGGATGATGCGCCGACGGAAAGGACGGTTCTGGCCCTCTCACCCTGGCCGGAGCTCACATTGGAAGACGAGCGAGCCGCCGATGAGATCAATTGGCTTGTCGAAGCGGTTTCCGCCATTCGCTCGGTTCGCTCCGAAATGAACGTCCCCGCGGCGGCGATGATCGAGCTTTCGGTTTCCGGTGCCGCGTTTTCAACGGCGGCAAGGCTGCGGGGGCACGACCTGGTGATTCGTCGACTGGCCCGGGTTGATTCGATTCATCTCGCACGCGCTCCGAGGAAGGGAGCCCTGCAGCTTGTCGTGGCGGAGGCGACCTTCTCCATTCCCCTGTCCGGTATTGTGGATGTCGACGCAGAGCGTGAGCGGCTCGCGCGCGAACTTGACAAGATCGGCAAGGAGATCGGCAAGCTGGGAGCAAAACTGGGTAATGAACAGTTCCTGGAGAAGGCACCGGAGTCGGTCGTCGCGGAGCAGCGCGAGCGGCTGGAACAATCCGAAGCACTACGGGATAAAACCCAGGCGGCGCTGGCGCGCCTTGAAATGCCCGACTGATCGCTGGCGGCGGGCAGGTCCGCCTTTTCTGCTTGAGTGTTCGAAATGGCCGGTTCGTTTCAGCAGCCGTTGCCTTATTGCAACAGCTAACGGGGAGGACATACCGTATACTGCAACGCGAACTGGCCTGGGGGCGGGTGTCGAGGACAGGGGAAACGACATGCGTAGTGTGACACTGGCGCTTGCTGTTGGGGCGATCGTGTTTGCGGGTTCAGCCTGGGCTCAGGGCGGTAATCCGATGTATAGCGGTCAATCGATTGTCACCGGCGACGTTTCACTGGCGTTCGGCTGGTACGAGCCGGACAACGGCGACGGGACCGGCGAAATCCTTGGCGATGTTCGGATTGCCATTCCAATCACCGAACTCTGGAACACGCAGATCGAGGTTGCCGGCATCTCGCAATTCGAGAAGGGCTACTCGGACGCCTACGGGGCGTATGCTCATTTCTACTACAAGGATCCGCAATTCGCGATCGGCGGTTTGGTCGGAGGAACAGGTATTAATGACGACGGTGGATGGACGGTTGGCGCCGAAAAGGCGTTCTTCATGCCAACCACGACGCTGAAGACCGACGCGATCTACACCTGGTCCGATGATATCGATGACTATTGGTCGATCGGCGGCGAGTTGGGATGGTACTGGAATGCCAACACCCGCGCCGACTTCGGCGTTCGCTACTGGAGCTTCAACAAGGATATCTGGCAGTTATCGGCCGGTGTCGAACATCTGATCGGCGGTACGAATTTGTCGCTATTCGGCAACGCGAGCTACTACGGCAACGACAACACCGACAACTGGGAAGTCATCGCCGGCGGGCGGTTCGCCTTTGGCCGAAATGGCGCGACGCTTCAGCAACACGATTGGGATCGTCCGTTCTCAGTCGGCCTGCACTACTAGGCCCGGACTAGGCCCGGGGGTCGTGGCACGGCGGTTTGCAGGCACATCGGCCAGTGCCGGCGAGACTGTCCTCGTTCGAGCGCGGCTCACATCGGTTTAGACTTGCGAGAAAAGGCGCTCCACCGGGAGCGCCCTTTCTATTTCTCAGCGGCTTCTTCCGGCCCGATCAGGCGGAATAGTACATGTCGAACTCGACCGGATGTGGAGTCTGCTCCAACCGGATGACCTCCTCCATGCGCAGTTCGATATAGGCATCGATCATATCGTCGTTGAACACGTCGCCTGCTTTCAGGAAGGCGCGGTCTTTATCAAGGTTCTCCAGTGCCTCGCGGAGCGAGCCGCAGACGGTCGGAATCTTCTTCAGTTCCTTTGGCGGCAGATCATAGAGGTTCTTGTCGATCGGGTCGCCCGGATCGATCTTGTTCTGGATACCGTCAAGACCGGCCATCAGCATTGCCGAAAAGGCGAGATACGGATTGGCCATCGGGTCGGGGAAGCGAACCTCGACACGCTTGGCCTTCGGTGAGCTGGCAACCGGAATCCGGCACGCCGCCGATCGATTCCGCGATGAGTAGGCCAGCAGCACCGGCGCCTCATAGCCCGGAACCAGACGCTTGTACGAGTTGGTGCTCGGGTTGGTGAGGGCATTGATGGCACGGGCGTGTTTGATGACCCCGCCGATATAATAGAGGCACTCCTGTGACAGATCCGAGTAGAGCTTGCCTGCGAAAACCGGCTTGCCGCGCTTCCAGATCGACTGATGGACGTGCATCCCGGATCCATTGTCGCCGAAGACCGGCTTCGGCATGAACGTCGCCGTCTTGCCGTAGGCATTAGCAACGTTCTGGATGCAGTATTTGTAGATCTGCAGGCGATCGGCGGTCAGCGTCATATCGCCGAACAGTATGCCGAGTTCGTGCTGGGATGCACCGACCTCGTGGTGGTGCTTCTCCGTGACGACGCCCATCGATGCCATCGTCGAGAGCATCTCCGAGCGCATGTCCTGCAGGCTGTCCTGCGGCGGCACCGGGAAGTAGCCGCCCTTGGTGCGCATGCGATGGCCGAGATTGCCCATCTCGTATTTCCGGTCCGAGTTGATCGGCAACTCGACATCGTCAATCTTGAATCCGGTGTTGTAGGGCTCAGTCGCAAACCGCACGTCGTCGAAAACGAAGAACTCCGCCTCGGGTCCGAAAGCGACCGAGTCGCCGATCTTGGTCTGCTTGAGATAGGCTTCGGCCTTCTTGGCGATCGAGCGAGGATCGCGCGCGTAGGGCTCGTCGGTCAGCGGCTCGAGCACGTCGCAGACAACCGATAGGGTGGTCGCGGCAAAAAACGGGTCGATGGTTGCGGACGCCGGATCGGGCATCAGCTTCATGTCGGACTCGTTGATGACCTTCCAGCCGGCGACTGACGAACCGTCGAACATGATGCCTTCGGCGAATGTATCCTCATCGACGACACCGACGTCGAGGGTCACATGTTGCCATTTTCCGCGAGGATCGGTGAAGCGCAGATCGACGAACTTGACGTCGCTCTCCTTGATTGTCTTGAGGACGTCTTTGGCGCCTGGCATGTTGAGTTCCTTCTATTCTGTTCAATGATGAGACACAGCAACGGCCGGCGATCCAAGCCGCCGACGGAGCGCTGCGCCAACTGGTGGTAGATAATCGGACGGCATGACGCGAGTCAGATTGCGTCCATCCCGCTCTCGCCCGTGCGAATTCGAACGGCCTCCTCGATCGTCGAGACGAAGATCTTGCCATCGCCGATCCGCCCGGTCTGGGCGGCCTTGCGGATGGCCTCTACGGCCTTTTCGACCATGTCGTCGCCGATGACGACTTCGACTTTGACCTTCGGAAGAAAATCAACGACGTATTCCGCACCGCGATAGAGTTCCGTGTGCCCCTTTTGCCGACCAAAACCTTTCGCTTCGGTGACCGTTATGCCCTGGAGGCCAACTTCCTGGAGAGCTTCCTTCACCTCGTCCAGCTTGAATGGTTTGATGATCGCTTCGATCTTCTTCATCTAGTCCGTGTCTCCGACAATACCCGACGATCCGGTTCGAACCAACCGTGTGTGGATTTGTGTGCAGACTTCGTGCCACTACGCCGGGCAGTGGATGCTGCTGCGAAATTGAGCTAGTCCGTGCGCTGCACAATGCTTGTCGACGCAGCAGCAGTCAATTGATGACCAAGGATTAGGCAAATGACCAAATCTTCATCGGCAACCAGTGGTTGGGAGCGGCGTTTCGACACCGTTCCGGGGAATCGTGAAGAGGAAGCGGCGCGCCATGACGAACCCGACGAAACACCGGAACTGCTCAGTCCCGATGAGATGGGCGACGCCGACCGGCGGGCGGTCGCGTCGGGAATCGACAGCTATGCATTGATGGAGAAGGCGGGTGAGGCGGTCGCGGCGGTCGCTGGCCGTATGGCGGATGCCGATGCCCGGATCGCTGTTCTCGCCGGCCCGGGAAACAATGGTGGCGACGGATTTGTGGCGGCTCGTCTGCTGGCTGACAGGGGCTATCGTGTCTCGGTCTACCTCCTCGGACATCGTGAAAAGCTGAAAGGCGATGCAAGCTTGGCAGCTCGCGCCTGGAAAGGCCCAATTAAGGCAGCACATAGCAACTTCGCCGCCGGCGCACAGTTGATCATCGACGCGTTGTTCGGCGCCGGACTCGACCGCCCGGTGGAGGGACCCGCGGCTGATGTGATCGACGGTGCGAACGAGAGTGACGTGCCGATCCTGTCTGTCGACCTTCCCAGCGGCGTCGATGGTGCCTCTGGTGCCATCCTCGGGCGTGCCATGCGGGCGCGAGAGACGGTGACGTTCTTTCGCCGAAAACCGGGGCATCTGCTGCTGCCTGGACGACTCGTCGCAGGGGCGATTACGCTGGCCGACATCGGCCACGATCCGGCAATGCTGAGATCGATCGGACCAAATGCATTTCACAACAGTCCGAAACTCTGGCGCGATTCTTTTCCGACGCCGCGCGCCGACGGCCACAAATACGACCGCGGCCACACTTTGGTCCTGTCAGGGCCGCCGGCAGCCACAGGTGCAGCCCGACTGGCGGCTCGCGGCGCCCTCCGGGTTGGTTCCGGGTTGGTGACGGTCGGGTCTCCAGTGGATGCGGTCGCGGTCAATGCCGCGCAGCTGACAGCCATCATGGTCGCGCCCATGTCCGGTGTGACCGGATTGCAAGAACTGCTCGCCGACCGTCGAAAAAACGCTGTGGTGCTTGGGCCGGGACTGGGCGTCGGCGAGCAGGCGATTGCCCAGGTAGCCGCTGTCATGGCGTCCGACGCCGCGGTTGTGGTCGACGCTGACGGCCTGACGTCGTTCAGTGGCGACTCGGATGCCCTGTTCGCGCCAATCCGCGACAGGCGTGGCGCCGTCGTGCTGACGCCTCACGACGGCGAATTCAGACGACTGTTCCCGGACCTGGTACCCGTTTCATCAAAGCTGGAAAGAGCGCGGGAAGCGGCCAGACGCTCGGGCGCGGTGGTGGTCGCCAAAGGACCCGATACCGTCGTGGCGGCACCGACGGGCATTGCGGCCATCTCGGACAATGCCCCTCCGGAACTGGCGACAGCTGGCGCTGGAGACGTGCTCGCTGGGTTAATCGGCGGCCTGCTCGCGCAAAGGATGACGGCGTTCGAAGCTGCTGCAGCCGCTGTCTGGCTGCATGGCGACGCGGCCAACCGCGTCGGAAGGGGATTGATTGCCGAGGATCTGCCTGAGGTCCTGCCGGAAGTCCTTGTCGACCTGGTGGGTTGATCTGCCGCGAAGCGGAGCCCGCTTTCTGATTGTCGCTTTCCCTTTGATTGCCGGCAAAGCTGTTGGTATAGAGGCGTCGCCCAGGCTCGGACCGCCGCGGCCGGCGGGCGTGGCGGAACTGGTAGACGCGCGGGATTTAGGTTCCCGTGACGAAAGTCGTGGGGGTTCGAGTCCCTCCGCCCGCACCACTTTCCCGGTCTGCCGCATCGTTCACGAGGGACGGCTGTGAACCGGATAAGAGATGGCTCGAGCCGGCGGTACCCGGCTCTGGCCGGATAGGTTGAACGCGCAAAAGATCGGAAGTGCAACACAATGCAGGTGACCGAAACACAGGCAGAAGGCCTTTCACGGGAATTCCAGGTGACGGTACCGGCCGCCGAACTGGACACCCGCCTGCTCAGCAGGCTGAACGAGATTCAAGGCGAGGTTCGAATCAAGGGCTTTCGCCCCGGCAAGGTCCCTGTCAGCCATCTGAGACGGCTTTTCGGCAAATCAACCATGGCCGAGATCGTCCAGGCGGTTATTTCCGAGGTGGCACAGGAGACCATATCGGAGCGTGGCGAGCGCGCAGCCCAGCAACCCGACTTCCAGCTTCCCGAGGAAGCCGGTGAGGCCGAAAAGGTCCTGCTTGGAGAAGCCGATCTCACCTACACGATGAAGTACGAAATCCTGCCGACATTCGAACTCGGCGATTTCAAGTCCGTAAAGGTTGAGCGGCCGATCGCCGAAGTGACCGACGAGGAAGTGGAGACGGAACTGAACCGTCTCGCCGAGAACGCGCGAACCTACTCCGCCAAGGGCGGAACGGCGGAAGATGGTGACCGCCTGACAATGTCCTATGTCGGCAAGATCGACGGAGAGCCTTTTGAAGGTGGCGGCGACGAGAACGCGTCAGTCGTTCTTGGTAGCGGCCAGTTCATTCCGGGGTTCGCCGAGCAGCTCGAGGGACTATCGGCGGGCGAGGAGAAGACGATTACCGTGACCTTTCCGGAGGATTACGGTGCCGAGCATCTCGCCGGCAAGGAGGCGACCTTCGACGTCTCCGTCAAGGACGTGGAATCGCCCGACGAAATAACTCTCGACGATGAACTCGCCACCCGCGTCGGCATGGAATCGCTCGAGCAACTTCGCGATGCTATTCGCCAGCAGATTCAGAATCAGTTCGGCATCGCCACCCGGCAAAAGGTGAAACGACAGATCCTCGACCAGCTCGATGAGGTTCATTCCTTCGAGCTACCGCCAAAAATGGTCGATCAGGAGTTCGACAATATCTGGCGCCAAGTGACCGGCGAGCTCAGTAACTCAAACCGCAGCTTTGAAGACGAGGGCACGACCGAAGAAGCCGCCCGTGATGATTACCGCAAGATCGCCGAACGACGCGTGCGGCTTGGTTTGGTGCTCTCCGAGATCGGGGAAAAGAACAGCATCGAGGTTAGCGAAGAAGAGGTCCAACGCGCGTTGTCGGCGCAGATGCGCCAATTCCCGGGCCGCGAGAAGGAACTCGTCGAGTACTACCAGAACAACCCGGATGCCGTGGCCGCCCTGCGCGCGCCAATCTTCGAGGAGAAAGTTGTCGACTTCCTGCTGGAACTTGTCGATGTCACGGACAAGACGGTGTCGCGCGAAGAATTGATGAAGGATGACGAGGACGATATGCCGACGGGCGGCGATGCGTCGCCGACCCCCTGATCCGGCTTGGGCATGCACATGCCTCGGTCGCAACTAAGGGTCCGCGGACAAATAAATGAATCTCCGATCACCCGAAGAACACTTTATTATTCAGTCAAGCTCGGCCCCGTTAGCGCAGCAATTATTTCTCCACAGACCCTAAGTCACACACGGCGCCGCCTGATCGTCGGCACGGTCGAAGCGAACCTCGAACGACGCAGCGGCGGCAAACGGCGGCAATTCGTGGATGGCCCGGCCATCCACGACTTTGCGGCGAAACACGGCCCCACTAGCGCTTGTCGTCGCAAGCCAGTGGGGCTCATGAGCTGCGCGCGGCTGATCGTTCGCGCCTACAAGGTTGTGTGCATGCCTTAGTGTCCATCGGGGCGATGGCATTATTCGGGCAGTCTGCAAGGCGCGGATCGAAGACGGTAACGGCGTCGTCTTTCGCTGCTCCTCCCTCCCGCATCGCGAGCAGGCTCGTTTCCTAACTGTTCCCCAGGCCAAGGACAATCGTTGACAATCTCCGGACGGCTCCGCCCGCCACAACGTGCGTTGCGGAGGGTCGGTGTGCATGGTCGAAGCCTCAACCTTGTGGTCAAATTCACGTCACGATGCGCGACGACGGTCTCGCGGCGACAGGCACCTTGGCCGGCACCCGTGCGCCATGCGATGATTGGCGTTAGGTTCAGGTCGGCGCTGCGGCCGTTGCATCGGTGTCCCTGGAAGAAATTTGGTCGCCGGCTGCCACGGCGAGCCCAAAGCGGCGCGACGAGGAGGATTGATTGTGGTTACATTCACGGCGAAAGTGGCGGTCAATACGCAAAAACTCACCGAATTGGGATACCTGTCGGACTTCTCCGATATGAAGTTCGACGCCCGACAATCATCAAGCATGACAGCGAAAGACAAAGATCAAGATATTCAATACGAACTTACCGGAAATTTGTTTGTTTATTCAGGCAAAACACCCATCGCCGGCACGGTTAAATCAATAAATGTTCAACATGAGAACGTTGACCAGTATAAGCTGAAACATTTATCGATTAATGTTACCAAAATGGATAAATATTTCAGCGGTAGCACCAACAAGCTGATGCAGAAAATATTTGATGGGAAAGACTCGATAACGGGCTCTGACCAGGGCGATGTCCTGTACGGTTACGATGGGCAGGATATTATCAACGGCGGGAAGGGTGGCGACACAATCAATGGCGGCAACAACGCTGACACCATAAACGGCAATAGCGGTAGCGATACCATTGCAGGTGCAAAAGGCTCGGACAACATCAACGGCGGCAAAGGGCAGGACAACATTACCGGCGGCAAAGGCAGCGACACGATCGACGGCGGCAAGGGCAATGACACGCTCAGCGGCGGGGCGGGGTTCAATACCTTCGTGTTCGACGATGCTTTAGATGCCTCGTCGAACGTCGATACGATCACGGATATGACCCCGGGCGGCGATGCAATCGACCTGGACAAGTCAGTATTCACCAAATTGCCGTCCAAAGGTGTCTTGAAGAAGAGCGCCTTTGAAATCGGGTCGGAAGCGACGAGTTCGTCGACCCGCATCGTTTACGACGACAGCAACGGCAAACTCTATTACGACAAGAATGGTGATGGCGGCAACGGACAGACGCTGTTTGCCATTCTCGACACGGGTCTGGCTCTTTCAAACACGGACTTCTTCGTGATCTGAGCCGAAGCGGCAGCAACCTTCCGGCACAGGCCGGCGGACGGCCTGAAGCAGTGTCGCGCTCAAGCTTCCAAGTCTACCGGAGCGCTGGCGGCAATATGTGCTTCGAGGCACGAGTGAATTCTTTCGGTAGAGGGCCCGGTGGCAACCGTTCTTGAGCAGGCGCTGGATTGGGGTACGGCGGTCTCCGCGCCGGAGAAGGTCGTAAAGTACTATCTCTACGAGGACGACGAGACCACGCCCTTCGGCGACCCATCGCGCGGCTGGACGGCCGGCGAGGAGGCCAGGGTTCGTGACGCGTTTGACACTTACGAGGCGTTTCTCGATCTGCAGTTCGAGCAGGCCGGAGACCCCAACGAAGCTGATTTTCATCTGGTCACTTACAGCGCCGGCTCAGTCCTGGGCCGCATGAGCCCACCTGGGGAACCGAAGCCCGGTCTTGGTGAGTTCAACGTTTCGGGCACCGGTTGGGACAACGGTCTCAAGCAGGGCGGCTATGGTTTTGTTACGATCATCCACGAGTTTGGCCACGGTCTGGGCTTGGCCCATCCTCATGACTACGGCGGCACGTCGGGCTTGTTTCCCGGCGTCACGTCACCTTGGAACTCCTACGGAAGCCACGATCTCAATCAGGGCGTCTACACCACGATGTCCTACAATGATAGTTGGGAGACAAATCCGGATGGCGAGTCGCCGTCCTTGAAATATGGCCATCAGGGAACGCCGATGGCTCTCGATATCGCCGTCCTGCAGGCCAAGTACGGCGCCAACAATTCGTTTGAGACCGGAAACAACACCTACGCATTGCCGACCGCCAACGAGGTCGGCACGTTTTACATCGCGATCTGGGATGCGGGCGGCATCGACGAAATCGTTCACGCCGGAAATCGTATGGCACGCATCGACCTGCGTGCTGCGACCCTGGAGGTCGAGCCAGGGGGTGGAGGCTTCCTCTCCTATGCCGACGGCATCCATGGCGGGTTCACCATCGCTAACGGTGTCGTCATCGAAAACGCTACGGGCGGAGACAACGACGATTTCCTCTCCGGCAACAGCACCGCTAATTTCTTGGTGGGGGGCGAGGGCAAGGATACAGTACAGGGCCGCGGCGGCAGCGATACGATCGCGGGTAAGAGCGGCAAGGACAAACTGGTCGGCGGTGCCGGCGACGATGACATCGGCGGCGGCAAAGGGAATGACATTCTCAAGGGCAAGAGCGGGAGCGACATACTGAATGGCGGGCGTGGCAGCGACGAGTTGATCGGTGGCGATGACAGCGACACCTTTGTTTTCTCCCATAAGCTGGATAGTGCAAAGGCAGATACCATCACCGATTTTGTGCCTGGTCTCGACGCGATTGAAATCTCGCTGTCTGTCTTCAAGAAAGTCGGAAGCGTTGGCGAGCTCGCCGCCGCCGCGTTTCATATAGGGGCCAAGGCCAAGACGTCCGACCACCGGATCATCTACAATGACCAGAACGGCAAACTGAAATACGACAAGAACGGTGATGATAGTGGTGGGGCCAAAAAGTTTGCGATCGTCGACGCCGGTTTGTCGATCAGCCACGAGGACTTTGTGATCGTGGCATGAGCGGCGGCCTCGTTACAATCGCTTATAACCACCCGGAAAAAGTAGCGTCGTTTGGCCATGAAACTTGAAAAAGCCCTGGATTGGGGATCAGCGGTCAGCACCGTCGACAACATCGTTCGGTATTATTTCTACAGTGCCGGCGAGCAGACGCTGGTCGGGAAGACGTCCAAAGGCTGGAGTGCTTATGAGCGAGGACAGTTTGCTCTGGCATTCGAGACCTTCGAGACTTTTCTGGATCTTGAATTCGAGAAAGTCGGCAGTGCAGCGGCCGCTGACTTTGGCTTCGCAACACGCTCCGGCAATGACCCGCTCGGCCAGATGTCCCCGCCAGGCGAGGGCAGTCTTTCCGGCTTTGGAGAGTTCTTCAAAAAGGGTACCGGGTGGAACAATGCCCTTGAGCAAGGCGGTTTCGGCTTCATCACCATCATCCATGAACTCGGACACGGCCTCGGTCTCGCTCATCCCCATGACAAAGGCGGGACGTCGGGCAAGTTTCCCGGTGTCAGTGACGATTTCGGCGACTACGGCAAACACGGGCTGAATCAGGGCATCTACACGATGATGTCCTACAATGACGGCTGGAAGAAAAATCCGGACGGCGCCCCGTCATCTCTCAAATACGGCTATGAAGGCACGCCGATGGCGCTCGATATCGCCGTGCTGCAAGCGAAGTACGGAGCCGATACCGAGCACAACACCGGGAACGATACCTACAAGCTGCCCAAGTCAAACGACGTTGGCACTTTCTACTCGGCTATCTGGGACGCTGGCGGAACCGACGCAATCAAGTATGGCGGTAGCCGACCGGCGCTGATTGACCTCCGAGCCGCAACGCTGAACGTCGAGCCGGGCGGCGGCGGTTTCCTCTCCTATGCCTACAACGTCCATGGCGGCTTCACCATAGCGAACGGCGTGGTGATCGAGAACGCATTGGGCGGCGCGGGAGATGACTACCTGTCCGGCAACGATGCCGGAAACTCGATAAGCGGGGGCGCCGGCAAGGATGTCGCCAAAGGTCGTGGCGGCGCCGATAGCCTCAAGGGCGACAAAGGCAAGGACAAGCTGAACGGCGGATCAGGTGGCGACGAGCTGACTGGCGGCAAGGGCTCGGACAGTCTGAAGGGCAAGAGTGGTGCCGATATCCTGAACGGCGGCCGGGGCGCCGACAAGCTGACCGGCGGCCCCGGCGCCGACGCTTTTGTCTTCGGGGCTGAACCGGGGGGCGGGCAGGCTGACGAGATCACCGACTTTGAACCAGGTGCCGATGTCGTCCACCTGATGCAATCTGTTTTCCCAAAGGCCGGCGTCGTCGGTGGTTTGGCAGCCTCGGCGTTCCATATCGGCAAGAAGGCAGCCGATGCGGGCGACCGAATCGTCTACAATGACGCGAACGGCAAGTTGATCTACGACAAGAACGGCAGTGACAGCGGCGGCAGCAAGATGTTCGCGTTTGCGGGCGCAGGCTTGGCGATCAGTCACGAGGACTTCGTGATCGTGGCGTAGTGGGACGAATTTGACACGTGAGTCGCGCTTGCGGTCTAGCCAAACTCCAATGTGAAACTCGAAGGCTCCACTCGGATCATATACCGGCTCGTGGTCCTTATCGTTCCGACTTTTGCTCCGGCCGGTGCTGCAGGGGCCGCAAATGCCGGAATCGGACCGCTCGGACGCCACCAGGAGCATCCAGCGATGATTGACGATCTCCTTCGCCAACGTTTCAAGGCACCGGTAGACCGAACTGGTGCGTGGCTCGCCGGGCAGGGGGTAAGCGCCCTCGGAATGACGGTGGCCGGTTTCACGGTGGGCGTAGCCGGATGCGTTGCCATGGCGTTCGAAGCCTATTGGTTGGCGCTCATCCTGCTGGTCATGAATCGGCTCGCCGATCTGTTCGATGGCGCCGTCGCACGTGCAACTTCCGTGACCGACTTTGGCGGTTTTGTCGATATCGTCGCCGACTTCCTGATCTATTCCGGGTTCGTTCTGGGTTTTGCGATCGGCCGGCCGGAGGAGGCTCTTCCCGCCGCGGTGCTGATTTATACGTTCCTGGGAACCGGTGGTTCGTTCCTCGCCTCGGCCATCATTGCCGCCAAGCGCGATATCAGGCGGGAGCCGCCAAGCCGCAAGAGCTTCTTTTACAAGGCGGCGCTGGCCGAGGGTGTCGAGACGACAATCTACCTGGCGTTGATCTGTCTGCTGCCCGACTATTTCGCGATCCTGTCCTACGGCTTCGCGGCGATCAGCTGGGTATCGGTTCTCGGCCACGTTCTTTGGGCCCGTCAGTTTCGCTGACCACCGCCTGACCCGACTGTCGGATTTCGAGGATTCGGCCGCCGGCAGCGGCAGCGTCGGAACGGTCGTGGGTAACCAGCAGAACGGGGAGCGCCCGCGCCTCGGCCCGACTGAACACGAACCGGCGAAACCCCTCCCGAAGCGTCGTGTCGAGTTTGCCGAATGGTTCATCGAGAAGCAGTGCTTCGGGCTCGGACAGCAGGGTGCGAAGCAGGGCAACACGCGCGCGTTGTCCACCTGAGAGACCGGCCGGATCGCGATCGGCAAAGCCTGCAAGGCCGGAATCCACCAGAGCTTCATCGATCCGCTCCCGGCGCTGCCCGCCATGGATGGATGATGGGAGTCCAAAAGCGATATTGCCGCCGACCGACAGGTGAGGGAAGAGGAGGTCGTCCTGAAACAGCATGCCAATCCGCCGGCGTTCCGGGGGTAATGCTGTGATGTCGCGGTCGCCGCAGAACACCCGGCCAGCCGCCTCGAAAGGCGGGCCGAGAGTTCCGCCGATATAGGCGAGTAGGGTCGACTTGCCCGAACCACTTGGTCCCATGATGGTGACAATCTCGCCTGGGCTCACTGTCAGATCGAGCGCCGGGACAAGCACCTGCTCGCCGATCCGAATACTCACCTTGCTCAATTGCAACGCCATCTAGTGCTCCGGGCTCAGGAGTCCCCGCCGCCGGCGGTAGAGGGCCGCCGGCACGGCGAAGGCAAGGCCATAGACCATCAGAGGTAACAAAGATTGCACGAATGTATAAACGCCGACGATCCGTCGATCGGCGCCTGACGATAGCGTCACCGCTTCGGTGGTCAGTGTGGCGATGCGGCCGGCACCGGCGAACAGCGTTGGCAGATACTGTGCAACGCTCACGCTGAAGCCGATGGCGGATGCGACAAGAATCGGTCGCAGCAGCATGGGCAGCTTCACCGCGAAAAGAGCCCGGTTGGGTGATGCGCCAAGCGCCATGGCCGAGCGTGCATAGCGGGGATCCAGCGCGTGCCACGGGTCGGTGAGTGACAGGAACATGTACGGCAGAACGAAGAGCAGATGAGCCCAAACAACGGCGAACATGGTGCCGTCCGCGCCCAGGCGCACGAGCAAGACCTGGCCGCCAAAAAGAAAGGAGATCTGGGGGATCAGCAACGGGATGTAGAGGAGCCACATGGCGCGCTTGGGCAGCCGGGCTCCGGTGCGATCTTCACTTTCCAGCCAGGCAATTACCAGTACGAGACCGACCACCGTCGCGACAATACCGATGGAGAGCGTGGTCGTCGCCGGCCACTGAAGTCCGTGCATCTGGTTCGACCAGGTCGAGAGGGTCCATGCGTCGGGAAACGCGTTCGGATACCGCCATGTGAAGGCAAACGACCAGATCGCCATCGCCAGGAGAGCAAGACCACCCAGAGCGAATAGCACCACAACTGAAATTGTTGCGATGACGAAGCCGGGCTCACCGCGAACGCCACGGCCGCCGCGCGCAATCCATAAGCGCCCGACCCGGGCGACGACAACTTCCGCGAATCGCCAGATGACGATCACCACGGCGACAGCGATGAACTGGGTCAGAGCGGCGGCCGCAGCCGGCATGGTCATCATGACATCGGGTGCATTGAACCATCGAAGCGCCAATACGCTCAGTGGTGGCGGACTGCTGGGTCCAAGGATCAGTGCCATGTCGACCACCGACATGGAAAACGCCAGGATCGCGTAGATGGGCAGCCGAATCTGGGTGTAGACCTGCGGCATGATGATCTTCATCCAGGCAACGGCTCGCGTGTAGCCCAGCGCGCGAGCGGCCTTCAGATGATCGTCGACCGGCACTTGATACAGAGCGGCAAGGATCATGAGCAGGAGATAGGGGATCTCCTTGACCAACAGCGCAACGATCAATGCGAAGCCCCATGGGTCGCCAACGGTGGCGACGTCGGGCGGCAGGTCCCAGCCGGTGAGCCACGGTGAGACCAGGCGGGCGATCCATCCGCTTGGGGCAAGAACGAAAGCAAGGCCGATCGCCATCGCGGCGTGTGGAGACGCCAGCAACGGCGCCAGCATAGCCTCCGCTCGCCGATAACCGATCCGTCCGTGGGCGGTCGCGCAGTAACCGGCGGCCAAGGCCAGAGCGACTACGGTTGCGCCGACACCTGTAAAGACAGAGAGCCCGAGTGACGACCAGAACCCCGGATAGGCGGCGAGCGTCTTCCACGGCCCGAGTCCGACCATTTCGCCACCGGCAGCGGGCAGATAGCCAAAACCGGGAAGAAGCGTTCCGAACAAGCCTGCTGCGATCGGGACCAGAAAAAGCGCGAGGATCAGGACCGGGATCCAACGGGCACGGCTTCGCAGCCGTCGCTCGCCACCAACGGAACGCTTTTCGACCGTCAGTTCGTGTACCGGCGAATCCATTCGTCGGTTATCCGGGTCATCCAGGAGGGGTGCGGTTCAAGTAAGACCTTTTCAAGGTCCTTGTTGCTCGGCAGGGCTGGGCTGGCGGGCAGGTCCTCGAACCGCTGGCGTTGGTCATCGCTCAGCCTGTCCAGATCGAGAACCGTGAAGCTCCCTAAATGGTTGATGTTCTGTGCTCGCGCCTGGGTTTCCGGTGCAAGGAGGAAGTCGGCAACCACCATGGCCGCGGCGGGGTTCCCGGAATTATAGGGAATCGCCACGAAGCTGGTATTGCCGATCGTTCCATTTTCGAGGGTGAACGTACGAACGCTTTCGGGGAGCAGTCCCGACTGGACTGCGGCAGCCGCTTCGGCCGGGTCAAAAGACAGTGTCATGTCGATCTCACTGTCGTTGAGCAGTTGGCGCGCGGCGGGACCGCTGGCCGGAAACTGCTCTCCGCTTCGCCAAAGCAACGGCCGCAAGAGGTCGTACCAGCCCCACAAGGGAGCTGTGACAGTCGCGAAGTTCTCATCCGTCGCCGGGTCCTGAAGCGCTTCAGGATCGGGCGCCAATTCATAGAGCGCCTGCTTGAGGAATGTCGCGCCGAGAAAGTCCCGTACATCCGGATGCGCAAACCTGCCCGGATTCGCCGTGGCCCATTCGAGAAAGTCGGGGATTGTTCGAGGCAGATCCGATGTACGGGCAGCGTCATGCATGAAGACGATCTGGGCGAGCCGCCACGGCGACTCCATCCCGTCGACCGGAACGGTGAAGTCGACAACGTTGGATGGTTTGTCCTCGGTGTCGACGAAACGGTAATTGGGCAGGTCTTCCGAGAAGGGGCCGTACAGCAGATCTTGCTCCTTCATCGACAGAAAGTTGGGACCATTGATCCAGATCAGATCCACCGACCCTCCCGTATCCTTCCCGGCAGTCTTCTCGGCAAGAACTCGCGCGACCGCCTCGCCGGTGTCGGACAGCTTCACGTGCCGTAGCTTGATCCCATAGCGCTCCTCGACCTCCGATCCAACCCAATCGATGAAGTTGTTGGTTCGCTCGTCACCGCCCCATGCGTTCCAAAAGACGGTACCGTCACGCGCTTGCTCCAGAGTATCGTTCCAGTCAGCCGCAGCTGATACGGGGAAGGCAAGGCTGACGGCCATGCAGGCAATGATGTTTCGGAACAGTCGTCCAGATGTCATTTTGCTTACTCCAACGAGTTAACCAAACCGGCCGAGGAATTTGACGATACGGCGCGGCCACGGGCTGAAGAGCTTCTCAGCATAGAAAGACATGGCTGCCCGCTTGCTGATCTCCCCCATTGTCGGGTAGGGCGCGATCATTGAGGCGATCGCTTTCAGACTGAGCCTCTGGCTCATCGCCAGGGTCCACAAGTGAATATGTTCGCCCGCATGATCGCCGAGGATCGTGGCCCCGAGGATTTGGCCGCGCTTGTCGGCGACCACTTTGATCAACCCGTCGGTCTTGCCGTCGGTGCGGGCTCGATCCACATCGGCGAACGGGACTTCGAGTGTGCGGACGCTGTCACCGTGCTCCTCCCGCGCCTCCGCTTCCGTCAGTCCGACCCGGGCCAGCTCGGGATCCGTGAATGTCACCCACGGTAGCGCCCGGTAGTCGACTTTGGCCGGCATCCAGAACAACGCGTTGCGAATGACGATGCCGGCGTGATATCCGGCAGCGTGAGTGAACTGGGGCCCTCCGGCGACGTCGCCAATCGCATAGACGCGCTTGTTGCTGGTTCGCAAACGACCATCAACGGTGACTCCCTGCCGGGTCGAGGCAATGCCCGCCTTGTCGAGGTCGAGCTTGTCGACCTGTGGTGTTCGGCCGGCGGCAACCAGGAGATGCGAGGCGGTGATGGTCCTCGGATCGTCGCCGGAAACAGTGGCCTCAATGCCGTCGCCGGCCGCGACCACTCGTTCAACCCGGGCACCCTCGATCAAATCGATGCCCTCGGCAACCAGCAGACCCCGCAACGGACTGACCAGATCAGGATCCTCCCGCGGCAGGATGCTGGCCATCTCGACGACCGTGACGTTTGAGCCGAGGCGACGATGCGCCTGTGCCATCTCGATGCCGATGGGGCCACCGCCCAGAACCAGCAGATGCTGAGGCAATGTCCGGTTGGAGAACAGGTTCTCGTTGGTGAAATAGGGGACCGTGTCGAGGCCGGTTATCGGTGGTGCGGATGGCTTCGAGCCGGTTGCGATGACAAATGCACGTGCGGTCACAACCACATTGTCGCCGGTCACTTCCGCTGGTCCGGTGAAGCGGGCCTCGCTGCGCAGGACTTCGACATCGAGCTCCTCGAACCGCGCCTGTGAGTCATGCGGGGCAATTGACTCGATCACCTTGGCAACCCGGGTCATCGCGTCGCAATAGTCTATCTTAGGCAGGTCGGACTCAATGCCAAACGCGTCTGCCGCTCGGATTCCATAAGCGGTCCGGGCAGAGGCTATCAGTGACTTCGACGGTACGCATCCGACATTGAGGCAGTCACCCCCCATCTCCGCGCCTTCGAATAATACGGTCTTTGCCCCGAGCAGGGCGGCGCCGGAGGCGACGGACAGTCCACCAGAACCGGCGCCGATGACGCAGATGTCAGCCTGAATGGTCCGGGTCATAACGCACCTTTGGCGCGGGCGCCACGGACCTTCTTGTAGACGATCGGCGCCAGTGCAAGAGCGGCGAGTCCGACCAGCGGCAGGACGATTTCTGGGGTCAGAATCGAGCCGGGATTGACCTCCTCGCCGGCTTCGATCAGCGCGCCGATGCCATTGCCGAAGCTGGAGTAAACGAGACTGCCTGGAATAATGCCAACAGCGGTTGCCAGAGCGAAAATTCGCAGAGGCACCCGGAGCAGCGCCGCTGCAATATTGACCAGCCAGAATGGCGCGACTGGAAGAAGGCGGAGAAACAGCAGATAGCCGAGCGCATTCTCCTGGAACCCCCGGCGCAACTTTTCGACGCTTGAGCCTGCCCGAGCCGTCAACGAGTCGCCGAGGCCGATGCGGACGAAGAGGAACAAGCCCAGAGCGCCGAGTGTCGCCCCGGTAACCGCAAGAATCGATCCTTGAACCACGCCAAACAAGAAGCCGCCGGCGATCGTCAGGATCGCCGCACCGGGTACCGATACGGCGACCGCGGCTGCGTACACGGCGACAAAGATCAAGGCGACGAGCCAGCGTTGGTCGGCGACCTGCTGCAGCAACCAAGTGCGGTTGTCGGAGAGCGCGTCGATGGTGAGATAGTCATTCAGGCCGAGCCCGAAGAACGCCAACAATGCTGCAGCGAGAATGCCGATGACCGCGAAAATGCGGATCAGTCGGTTCGCGCCGCTCGCCGGTTGGGATGAATCGCCATCGGAGCGATCCGCTGCCTGCTGCTGCATCACTGACCTCCGCCAAGCAAGATGCTCAGCGTCACGACGCGACCTGCCGCTGTCATCTCGGACGAAGCACCGACCGCTGCACCAGTTTTCAGGCGAAAAACATTGGTCACTTCTCGGATCCCCCGGGTTGCAGTCAATTCCGACGGGTTGTCGGCCTCAATAACCCACAGTGTCGATCTGGCCTTCGGCCGCATGTCATGCAACGCAAACGTTTGTGCACCCCGTCGCACACCATCTCACGGTGACGTGAGAGGTTTGCGAGATCACAAGCCGCCATGAGTAAAACACGTTTGCAAGTGACGGTCCGGTCGACCCGAGTTCGGATTGTGATCAGTACCGCAACAGTAGTTCAGGAAAGCCCCGTCACACAGGGGTGGAGGCCGCTAATGGAGGGGGCTCGTCGTGGTCAAGGTCGTCGCCAAGCAACCCATCGATCCGGTATTTCTCGAGAACCTGGGAAGCGCGGTCGACGGCGGACCGGCCAAGATTCACGACCGATCGTCCAAGGGATTCACCGTGACTCAGGGCGAAAAAACGGTTGTCGACTTCTTCTTCTCCGGAAACGGGATCAAATGTTTCCAGGGGTTTCCCTACACCGGCAAGATCACCAAGGTGTCGATCGATCTCGACGGCAAGACCGCCTACACCTTTACCAAAGAGAAGCTGTCGGTCGCCAAGGCCCTCGATCTCTATCTCGACAATGATCCAGTAAAGGCCATAAAGGCTCTGACCCGTGGAGACGATGTGGTCATCCTTTCCAGATTTGACGACGACGTTGATGTCGGCAGGGGCGACGACAAGGTCGTCGGCAACGGTGGTGCCGACAAGATCGTGGGCGGGCGAGGCGCCGACGACCTGCGCGGCAACGGCGGCGCTGACATCCTGAAGGGATCCAAGGGCGCCGATACGCTGAATGGTGGGCGTGGCAAGAACAGACTCGACGGCAGTGACGGCAAGGACACCTATGTCTTCGACCAGGCGCCGACTGGCACCGTCGCGAAAATCACCAAATTTCAGACCGGCGAAACGATCAAGCTCGACAACGCCGACTTTTCCGGCATTGGCAGCAAGGGTGGACTAAAAAGCAAACACTTGGTGCTGGGGACCGAAGCCGGCGATGGCAACGACCGCATCATCTACGACCCCGATGCCGGTGCTCTCTACTTCGACGGTGATGGGAGCGGCAGCGGCATGTCGGCCGTACGGTTCGCCCGTCTCGGGAACAGCCCGGCATTGTCAAACGACGATTTCGTGGTGATCTAGGATTGTTGGGCCCGCCACTGCAACAACCACACTCACGCGAAGCCGGAAATATGCGAGGCGGCCGAGTTCCTCCGAGCCCGACTTGACGCCATACTCGTGCCGAAAGGCGGTAGTCTCTTTCATTCAAAACAGGTCGATGAACCAGGCGATCCGGTCGACCCGAGCCCACGCGCCCCGGGCGCACGGATTCCAGGCCATCGCGATGCCCCCCTTTCGATCCGGGGAGCGATGCCATATCTATTCCGTTGACGTGAGATTCGCCGACGCGAATCCGCACCGACGTCCCCTCTAAAAGCCAGCCTGGACGGATGCGATGCAAGACCCCATCGATACCTACATGAACCTCGTGCCCATGGTCGTCGAACAGACCAACCGGGGCGAACGCGCCTATGACATCTTTTCGCGACTGCTGAAGGAGCGAGTGATCTTCGTGACCGGGCCGATCGAGGACCACATGGCGACCCTGATTACGGCTCAGCTTTTGTACATGGAGGCGGACAATCCGAAGAAAGAGATTGCCATGTACATCAATTCGCCGGGCGGAGTGGTCACTTCGGGCCTCGCGATTTACGACACGATGCAGTTTATCAAGCCGTCGGTGTCAACATTCTGTGTCGGCCTCGCGGCATCGATGGGCTCACTCCTTCTGACCGCCGGCCAAGCCGAAATGCGATTCGTTCTGCCAAATGCACGCATTTTGTTGCACCAGCCCTCCGGCGGATTCCAAGGACAGGCGTCAGATATCGAGCGCCATGCGGAAGACATCATCAAGATGAAGCGCCGACTCAACGAAATCTATGTCAAACACACTGGTCAGGACTACGAAACAATAGAACAGACACTAGATCGCGACTACTTTCTGACCGCGGATGAGGCCCAGAAATTCGGTCTCGTCGATCAGGTTCTGACCACTCGCGACGCCTTGGACGGCGGCGATTCTACTGGCGACGGCTGATCTGCCTTGCGTTTCCTGTTGGATGACAGGTTGCCGTGGCTGGAGGTGGTGTTAAGTGTCTCTTGAACAAATCCCACCTAGCATGATTGGATTGTAGGTGTCTGTGTTGCTCGGTCAGATCTGTCCTCTAAAGTGCAGAGGGTGAATGGAGCGCCTGGGCGAATCGTAGAGCATTGAAAGTGGCCGGCCAGGCGGGCCACGGAGAAGACGGATGACAAAAGTCAACGGCGGCGAAAGCAAGAACACCCTGTACTGCTCCTTTTGCGGCAAGAGCCAGCACGAAGTGCGCAAACTCATCGCAGGGCCGACTGTCTTCATTTGCGACGAATGCGTCGAACTGTGCATGGACATCATCCGTGAGGAGAACAAATCCTCGCTGGTGAAGTCACGCGATGGCGTGCCGACGCCTGCCGAGATCTGCTCAGTTCTGGACGACTATGTGATAGGCCAGAGCCACGCAAAGCGCGTTCTGTCGGTCGCGGTTCACAACCATTATAAGCGATTGAATCACGCTTCGAAGAGCAACGATGTCGAACTCGCAAAGTCCAACATCCTGCTCATCGGTCCGACCGGGTGTGGCAAGACGCTGCTTGCGCAGACGCTGGCCCGCATTCTCGATGTTCCCTTCACAATGGCCGATGCGACGACATTGACCGAAGCCGGCTATGTCGGCGAGGACGTCGAGAACATTATCCTGAAGCTGCTTCAGTCTGCCGACTACAATGTCGAGCGGGCGCAGCGCGGTATCGTCTACATCGACGAAGTCGACAAGATCAGCCGCAAGTCCGACAACCCGTCGATCACCCGCGACGTGTCGGGTGAGGGCGTCCAGCAGGCGCTGCTCAAAATCATGGAAGGGACTGTTGCCAGCGTGCCGCCGCAGGGGGGACGAAAGCACCCGCAGCAGGAGTTCCTGCAGGTCGACACAACCAATATTCTCTTCGTCTGCGGTGGTGCCTTTGCCGGACTTGAGCGGATCATCTCAGATCGCGGCCGCAAGACGTCTATCGGTTTCTCCGCCAATGTCGAAGCACCGGAGGACCGCAAGACGGGCGAGTTGTTCCGTGGTGTAGAGCCGGAGGACCTGCTCAAGTTTGGCCTGATACCTGAGTTTGTCGGCCGACTCCCGGTCCTGGCGACGCTGGAGGATCTCGACAACGAGGCACTGGTCAAGATCCTCAATGAACCGAAGAATGCATTGGTGAAGCAGTATCAGCGGCTGTTCGACATGGAAAACGTCGAGCTTTCCATCCATCCGGATGCGCTGAGCGCAATTGCCAACAAGGCGATCGAACGCAAGACGGGCGCTCGCGGTCTGCGCTCGATCATGGAAGCGATCCTGCTCGAAACCATGTACGATCTGCCGGGGCTTGCCGATGTCCAGGAGGTTGTCATCTCGGCCGACGTCGTGGACGGAAAATCACGACCTCTCTACATTTACGCCGATCGTCAGGACGAAGTGGGAACGTCGGCCTGACCAGGTCCGGCGTTTGACGACCGCTGCCAGTTGCTCGGGCCGGTCGGGTCACGGTTCCTTGGGCATTGATTGCGGTGCCTTGACACCCCGCAATACCAACGCCACCTATGACATCGTCAGGCAAGCACGCATCTGATTCAGGTCAGCGTCTCCCCGCGTGCCGCCCCTCGCTGCCTGTACATCGCATAACCCGGGTGCCTATGAAGGGCCCGGCGTGGAAAGGACAAGACTATGGCTGAACAAACAGGCCCCATTGGCGTTCCGACCGACGGCGGCGCTCACCCGGTTCTGCCCCTACGCGACATTGTTGTTTTTCCCCATATGATCGTGCCGCTTTTCGTTGGACGAGAGAAGTCGATTCGCGCGCTGGAGGAAGTGATGCGGGCCGACAAGCAGATTCTGCTCGCGACCCAGCAAAACCCCAGCGAGGATGAGCCGTCGCCGGAGACGATCTACAACGTCGGTACCCTGGCGTCGGTCCTGCAACTGCTCAAGCTGCCTGACGGAACGGTCAAGGTGCTTGTCGAGGGCGTCGGCCGGGCAGAAATATCCCGCTACACCGACAACGAGGACTTCTATGAGGCGCACGCCAAGAAGCTCGAGGACGAAATCGGCGACGAGGTCGAGGTCGAGGCACTTGCGCGGTCCGTGGTCGCGGAGTTTGAGAACTACGTGAAGCTGAACAAAAAGGTCTCACCGGAAGTGGTTGGTGCCGTGACGCAGTTGGACGACTACTCAAAGGCCGCTGACACCGTGGCCTCGCATCTGGCAATCAAGATCCCCGAGAAGCAGGAACTGCTGGCGCTGCCGACCGTGGTCGAGCGGCTGGAACGTGTACTCGGATTGATGGAAAGCGAAATCTCGGTCCTTCAGGTCGAGAAACGCATCCGCTCGCGGGTCAAGCGCCAGATGGAGAAGACCCAGCGCGAGTACTATCTCAACGAGCAGATGAAGGCGATCCAGAAGGAACTCGGCGATTCCGAGGATGGACGTGACGAGCTTCAGGAACTGGAAGACAAGATCGCCAAGACCCGACTGTCAAAAGACGCTCGCGAGAAGGCACAAAACGAGCTGAAGAAGCTGCGTCAGATGTCACCAATGTCGGCCGAGGCGACTGTCGTACGCAACTACCTGGATTGGCTGCTCGGTATTCCGTGGGGCAAGAAATCCCGCGTGAAGAACGATCTGGGTTTTGCTCAGGAAGTCCTCGATGCGGACCATTTCGGCCTGGAGAAGGTCAAGGACCGGATTGTCGAGTATCTGGCGGTGCAGAGTCGGGCAAACAAGCTGCGTGGCCCGATCCTGTGCCTGGTTGGCCCTCCCGGTGTCGGCAAGACGTCCCTGGGCAAGTCGATTGCGAGAGCGACGGGCCGTGAGTTCGTTCGTATGTCGCTTGGCGGCGTGCGCGACGAGGCCGAGATTCGTGGGCACAGGCGGACCTATATTGGCTCGATGCCCGGCAAGGTGATCCAGTCGATGCGGAAGGCGAAGAAGACCAACCCGCTTTTCCTGCTCGACGAGATCGACAAGATCGGCATGGACTTCCGCGGCGACCCCTCATCGGCCCTGCTGGAGGTGCTCGATCCTGAGCAGAATTCGACCTTCGCTGATCACTACCTTGAGGTTGATTACGATTTGTCGAACGTCATGTTCATCACGACGGCAAACACGCTGAACATTCCGCCGCCGCTGATGGACCGGATGGAGATCATCCGCATCGCCGGGTACACCGAGGATGAAAAGATCGAGATCGCCCACCGGCATCTGATCCCCAAGATCCTCAAGGAGCATGCGCTGGCAGCCAAGGAGCTGTCGCTTTCCGATGATGCCTTAAAAACGGTCATCCGCAACTACACGCGCGAGGCGGGAGTACGAAACCTCGAACGCGAGTTGGCCACCTTGGCGCGTAAGACCGTCAAGGAACTGATCATCTCGAAGAAAAAGTCGGTCAAGATTACGCCGAAAAACATCGACGACTTCCTCGGCGTGCCGCGCTTCCGCTACGGCGAGTTGGAGAAGGAGGATCTGATTGGTGTCGTCACGGGACTGGCATGGACGGAGGTCGGGGGCGAACTGCTCACGATCGAAGGCGTGATGATGCCCGGCAAGGGTAAGATGACGGTCACCGGAAACCTGCGAGACGTCATGAAAGAGTCGATCTCGGCGGCTGCATCCTATGTCCGTTCGCGGGCGATCGACTTCGGCATCGAACCGCCACTGTTCGACAGGAGGGACATCCATGTCCACGTTCCAGAAGGCGCGACTCCCAAGGATGGTCCGTCTGCCGGAGTCGCGATGGTGACGTCCATCGTCTCGATCATGACCGGAATCCCGGTTCGCAAGGATGTCGCAATGACCGGCGAGATCACCTTGCGTGGAAGGGTGCTCCCGATCGGTGGATTGAAGGAAAAGCTGTTGGCAGCTCTGCGAGGTGGCATCAAGACTGTGCTCATCCCGGAGGACAACGCCAAGGACCTGGCGGAAATCCCCGAGAACGTCAAGAACGCCCTCGACATCATTCCGGTGGCGCGCATGCAAGACGCCTTGAAGCAGGCACTTGTGCAGATGCCGGAGTCGATTGAGTGGGACGAGTCCAAACAGCCGGCGGGACCGGTTGTCTCGGACGACGAGGCGGCGTCGGCATTGACTGCACACTAAGCATCAGAAACTAAAAGGAAAACGGCGCCTGCCACCCGGCAGGTGCCGTTTTCTTCAAGCGGAAGGACTATCGATCGAAATCGCAGAAATCTGCGGTTTTTGACTTGCCAGAGCCGGAATTTAGCGTGAGGGTCCGCCGTGCAGTCGGGGATGCGATTCGCTCCCGGCTCAAATCAGTGAAAGGGATGTGATATGAACAAGAATGATCTCATCGCGTCTGTGGCGGAACGCACGGGCATGTCCAAAGCGGGCGCCGGTCAGGCCGTAGATGCGACGTTCGAGGCCATTACCGGGGCACTTAAGTCCGGCCAGGAGGTGAAGGTCATTGGCTTCGGGAATTTCAGCGTTGCCAACCGGGCGGCTAGCACCGGGCGCAATCCGCGTACCGGAGAAACCATCAACATCGCGGCGTCCAAAACGCCGAAATTCAAAGCGGGCAAGGGACTCAAGGACGCTGTCAACCGCTGACGCGGGTACTCGGCCTTCCCCTGGTGTTCCGACTCCAGGGCCTAATTTCCTGGGCGGCGGCGGTTTCATACAGGTTGATTGAACACCGACGCCGCACTCTTGCGCTTTGCGAGTGCGCCACTTAGGTCGGTTGCGGACAACCGGGGCGGTTAGCTCAGTTGGCAGAGCGCCACGTTTACACCGTGGATGTCGGGAGTTCGAGCCTCTCACCGCCCACCAATCGACTTTTTGCCGCAGGCAAATGCGTCGAAAGCTCCCGGTAGAGCGTATCTGTTGTCGGTTGGTTCTTGACACGATTTCGTGGAGCGTCCTAATTGCCTCGCGCCCGAACAGGGTTCCGGGGGTGTAGCTCAGTTGGTTAGAGCGCTGGCCTGTCACGCCAGAGGTCGCGGGTTCGAGTCCCGTCACTCCCGCCAATCGCCACGTTGTCCGACCCGGACACATAGCGGCGGTTTGCACCTGAGACATCGTTGGCAGCCTCCGGCGGAGCGGATGTCGAGGGTTATGGGTGCTGAGAAGAAACAAAATCGAAGCCCGGCCGAAAATGGCCGATTCCCTTGGTTTCATCATCCGGGGTCGGATGGCTCCGGCGGGCGACTTAATATTGACTCGCTTGACTGAAACTCCGGCCACAGACAACGGGCTGAGCGGATGCCAAGGCAAAGTCCATTGCGCTCGGGTTCCCGGGTCGGCGCCTGCCTCCAGGCTCGATCGCCCGAGAAATCGTCGCCAATCGTTCAGAGAGTGTCGTAACATCCGGTCGGCGAGGCAGAACCATGACCGGTATTTTTGATCAGGGGATGGAGCGAAACGCGGCAAACCATACGCCGTTGTCGCCTGCCAGTTTCGTAGAGCGTAGTGCCGAGGTGTTCGGCGAGCGGGTGGCGGTGATCCATGGCGCACGCCGGTATGACTGGGCCACGACGCGCGACCGTGCGGCACGCCTCACCGCGGCACTCGCCGATTTGGGTGCCAAACGGGGCACAACGGTCAGCGCCATACTCGCAAACACGCCGGAGATGATCGAGGCCCATTATGCGGTCCCTGCGTCCGGGGCAGTCTTGCACGCCCTGAACACCCGGCTGGACGCGCCCCAGATCGCCATGCAGATGGACCATTGCGAGGCAGCGATCTTGATCACTGACCGAGCGTTTTCATCGACGATCGAGGCGACGCTGGAAATCCTCGAAGCGCAGTACGGCCGGGCACCGATCGTGATCGATGTCTGCGATGCCGAATACGAGGGGGAGGGAAAGCGTCTGGGAGGCCACGAATATGAGGCGCTGCTTGCTGGATACGCCCCGGTTGCGAGCCTCAAAGGTCCGCCGGATGAGTGGGACGCCATTGCCGTAAGTTACACCTCCGGGACAACCGGCGATCCGAAGGGCGTGGTGACGAGCCACCGCGGCGCGTATCTCAACGCCGTGAGCAACGCCGTCACCTGGACCATGCCGAACTTTGCTGTCTACCTTTGGACCCTGCCGATGTTTCACTGTAGCGGCTGGTGTTTTCCCTGGACGCTGGCCTTGCTTGGGGGCACCCAGGTGTGCCTTCGCCGAGTCGATGCAGCGGCGATTTTTGCCGCCATCCGCGACCACAAGGCCGATCATTATTGTGGTGCGCCTATCGTCCATAGCCTTCTGATCGACGCCCCCGCGGCGTTGCGGCAAGGCATTAGCCACCGGGTCCGCGGAATGGTCGCAGCAGCGGCACCGTCGGCAGCGATGATCGAAGGAATGGCCGAACTCGGTTTTGACATTACCCACGTCTACGGCCTCACGGAGGTCTACGGGCCGGCTTCAGTCTGTGTGAAGCAGCCTTCATGGGAGCACGAGTCGCTGTCGGAACAGGTTCGGCTCAATAGTCGACAAGGAACGCGCTACCCCTTGCAGGAAGGCATGACAGTAAGGGATCCGCAGACTTTGGAGGAGGTTCCCGCCAACGGTGAGGCTGTCGGTGAGATCATGTTCCGCGGCAACATAACCATGAAGGGCTACTTGAAAAACCGCAAGGCGAGCGACGCGGCATTCGACGGAGGTTGGTTTCACACAGGCGATCTGGCCGTGATGGATCGCGACCACTACGTCAAGATCATGGATCGCAGCAAGGACATCATCATCTCGGGTGGCGAGAACATATCGTCGCTGGAGATCGAAGACGTTCTCTACGGTCACCCGACCGTTCTTACATGCGCGGTGGTAGCCAGGCCCGACACCAGGTGGGGAGAGACACCGCTGGCGTTCGTTGAACTCCGACCTGGCGCGCATGCCAGTACCGACACGCTGATAGCCCACTGTCGCGACCATCTCGCGGGGTTCAAGGTGCCGCGTGAGGTGCGATTCGAGCCAATTCCAAAGACGGCGACGGGCAAGATACAAAAGGCGCCTTTGAGAGAACGTGCAAAGGCCGAAAGGGCGGCCGAATAGGCCGTGGGAGGAGATGGGATGCCGGATATGGACCAGCCACTGGTGCTCTCGACGCGGGATACCGCCGGTGTCGTTCGTCTGACACTTAACCGCTCCTCGTTCTACAACGCCCTGTCAGAGGCAATGCTGGCGGCCCTGCAGGCGGAATTGGATGAAGTGGGCCGCGACGAGGCCGCCCGAGTCGTCGTCTTGGCCGGCTCCGGCAAAGCCTTCAGTGCCGGACACGACCTCAAGGAGATGCGCGCGTCACCATCGCAGGCCTACTATGAGTCGCTCTTTGATTCGTGCACACGCACAATGATGGCCATCCAGCGTTTACCGGTCCCGGTCATCGCTCGTGTTCACGGCATTGCGACTGCAGCCGGCTGCCAGCTGGTTGCGATGTGCGACCTTGCCGTGGCGTCGACCGACGCCCGCTTTGCCGTCAGCGGGGTCAAACTTGGTCTGTTTTGTTCGACGCCGAGCGTTGCTTTGTCGCGAAACGTCCCGCGGAAACAGGCCATGGAGATGCTGCTGACCGGTGACTTCATCGACGCCGAAGAGGCCCGTAACCAAGGCTTGGTGAACCGGGTCGCTGCGCCTGAACAACTCGATGGCGAACTCGACGATCTGGTCCAGAAGATCCTCGAGAAACCGCGGGTTGCGATCGCAGTCGGCAAGGAGCAGTTCTACCGCCAGATCGAGGCGGGGATCGCCGAGGCGTACGCCATCGCCGGCAAGGCAATGGCCTGCAACATGATGGATGAGGCGGCGTTGGAAGGTGTGCAGGCCTTTCTGGACAAGCGGCCACCGTCATGGACACGCGACTAACCGACTGTTCGCTCTCGAAAAGGGCTGCCGGTCACCTGGGTGCGCGGCCACCTCAATGGCCGCCTTGCTCGATGGCGGACGCACCAACCCACCGGCGGTTCGGCCGCACCTGTTCGAGGCACCTTTCAACTTGCCACTCGAGCGTTGCTCGGTTAAGGCTCGGCTGGTTTCGAACAGGCGGTGGGATGGCGCCGCGCCGACCTGTGGTCTGCCCGGCGATTGGGGCCTTGCCGCGCGACTGCGCAGCAACATGTATAGTAGATTGAGAAGAGCCTTGCCTGAAGGCGCGAGGCTGTCACGACGAGGGCTGGATGGAGAGCATTCTCGGCAACTATCTGCCTCTGGCGATTTTCATCGGCGTCGCGCTTATCCTGGGTTTGGCGCTCCTGATTGCGCCGTTTATCATCGCCTATAAGAACCCGGACCCTGAGAAGCTTGCGCCGTATGAATGCGGCTTTGTGCCTTTTGACGATGCGCGGATGAAATTCGATATCCGGTTTTATCTTGTCGCTATTCTTTTCATCATATTCGACCTCGAAGTCGCATTCCTCTTTCCGTGGGTTGTTGTCTTCCACGACATCGGCTGGTTCGGCTTCTGGTCGGTGATCATTTTCCTGACCGTTCTAACCATCGGCTTCATTTATGAGTGGCGGAAGGGAGCCCTGGAATGGGATTGACCGTGCCCGGGCAGCCCGGAGTGATCGCGCCCGCGCAAACGGCTGAAGATCCTTTCTTCCTCGAGGTCAATAACGAACTCGCTGACAAGGGATTTCTGGTCACCGCGACAGACGATCTGATCAACTGGGCCCGAACCGGATCGCTGATGTGGATGACGTTTGGTCTCGCCTGTTGTGCAGTCGAGATGATGCAGATGTCCATGCCGCGCTACGACGCCGAACGATTTGGTATTGCCCCGCGCGCGTCGCCGCGGCAATCGGACGTGATGATCGTGGCAGGCACCCTGACCAACAAAATGGCCCCCGCTTTGCGGAAGGTCTACGATCAAATGCCGGAGCCGCGTTATGTGATTTCCATGGGCTCCTGTGCCAATGGCGGCGGCTACTATCACTATTCCTACTCTGTTGTTCGGGGTTGCGACCGCATTGTTCCCGTCGATATCTACGTCCCCGGCTGCCCACCAACGGCGGAGGCACTGCTATACGGTTTCCTGCTGTTGCAGAAAAAGATTCGGCGCACCGGAACCATAGAGCGGTAGAAGGCCGAGACGGACGGGTACGATGGATGAGGCGCTAACAGATCTTGCCGAATACATTGCTTCTGAGCGCGGCGATGCGGTGGCCGAGTGGCGGATTGCGAATAGCGAGCTGACGCTCACCGTGGCGCCCGGCGAGATCGTGGGCCTTGTCAAGTTCCTCTACGAGGACCCGCGGCTTGGATTCGTCAATCTTGTCGACATCTGTGGTGTAGACTGGCCGGCGCGCGAAAAGCGTTTTGACGTCGTCTATCACCTGATGTCGCCAACTCAGAACGCTCGCATCCGGCTGAAGCTGATGACCGACGAAGCCACGCCGGTTCCATCGATCGCTTCGATTTATCCGGCGGCCGACTGGTTCGAACGGGAGGCGTATGATTTCTACGGCGTTCTGTTCATTGGTCATCCGGACCTTCGCCGGATCCTCACCGACTACGGATTCGAAGGCCATCCGCTTCGAAAGGACTTTCCGCTAACAGGATTCGTGGAAGTCCGTTATGACGACGAGCAGAAACGCGTGGTTTACGAGCCGGTGCGGCTGGCCCAACAGTTCCGCGACTTCGATTTCGAGTCGCCGTGGGAGGGCACCGAATACTCGCTTCCCGGTGACGAAAAGGCGAGCTGAGAAGCAACCATGGCTGAGGCCGAAGTTCGCAACTTCAACATTAATTTCGGGCCACAACACCCTGCTGCGCATGGTGTTTTACGTCTCGTTCTTGAACTGGACGGCGAGGTGGTCGAGCGCGTTGACCCACACATTGGACTCCTCCATCGCGGTACCGAGAAGCTGATCGAGCACAAGACCTACCTTCAGGCGGTCCCGTATTTCGATCGGCTGGATTATGTCGCTCCGATGAATCAGGAGCATGCATTTGCCCTGGCGGTTGAGCGTCTCCTGGAAATCGATGTGCCACGCCGCGGGCAGCTTATCCGGGTTCTCTATTGTGAGATCGGTCGCTTGCTGTCCCACCTCCTCAATGTGACTACCCAGGCGATGGACGTCGGCGCCCTGACACCGCCGCTGTGGGGGTTCGAGGAGCGTGAAAAATTGATGGTGTTCTACGAGCGTGCCAGCGGCAGCCGGATGCACGCGGCCTATTTCCGCCCGGGCGGCGTTCATCAAGACCTGCCACAGGAGCTGATCGACGACATCAGTGCGTTTTGTGATCCGTTTCTCGAGGTCTGCGATGACATCGAGGGCTTGCTCACCGACAATCGGATCTTCAAACAACGCAATGTCGATATCGGCGTCATCAGCCTCGAGGATGCTTGGAAGTGGGGCTTTTCGGGTGTGATGGTGCGCGGTTCGGGGGCCGCCTGGGATTTGCGCAAATCGCAACCCTACGAATGCTATGAAGAGATGGATTTCGATATTCCGATCGGCAAGAACGGCGATTGCTACGACCGTTATCTGATCCGCATGGAAGAGATGCGGCAAGCGACGAAGATCATCAAGCAATGCGTCGAGAAGTTGAACGAAGACGCTGGCAAGGGGCCGGTTTCCTCGACGGATGGCAAGGTCGTACCGCCGAAGCGCGGCGAGATGAAGCGCTCCATGGAAGCGCTGATCCATCATTTCAAGCTTTATACCGAGGGCTACCACGTTCCCGCCGGCGAAGTGTACGCAGCGGTTGAAGCGCCCAAGGGCGAGTTCGGCGTCTATCTGGTTTCTGACGGCACCAACAAGCCGTATCGCTGCAAACTCAGGGCACCAGGCTTTCCGCACCTTGCCGCGATGGACTTCATGTGTCGGGGCCACATGCTGGCGGATGTCTCCGCGATTCTTGGGTCGCTGGACATCGTCTTCGGGGAGGTCGATCGCTGATGTCTGTCCGTCGTCTCGCCGAGGAACAACCGGAGAGCTTCGCCTTCACCGATTCCAACATCGCCTGGGCGGAAAAGGAAATCGCCAAATACCCTGAAGGTCGGCAGGCCTCGGCGGTGATCTCGCTGCTCTGGAGGGCGCAGGAGCAGGAGGGCTGGGTCAGCGAGCCGGCGATCGAAGTTGTGGCCGCGATGCTTGACATGCCCAAAATCCGGGTGCTCGAAGTCGCCACGTTCTACACCATGTTTCTTCTCGAACCGGTTGGCCGGATTGCGCACCTGCAGGTGTGCGGCACGACGCCATGCTGGTTGCGTGGGTCGGACGCGATCAAGGACGTCTGCAAAGCGCGGATCAGCGCCGGGCAGCATCAGGTGTCGGCGGACGGGGCCTTCTCATGGGAGGAGGTCGAATGCCTTGGTGCTTGCGTCAACGCGCCACTGGTTCAGATCGGCGCCGACACTTATGAAGACCTCACGGCAGAAACCTTTGAAGTGCTGTTGGACAATCTGGCGGCGGGAAAGCCGATTGCACCAGGGCCTCAGATCGATCGGCATTTCTCGGCACCGGTTGGCGGCTCGACAACCCTGGTCGACGCACAAGCGGGCGGCGCGACTGAAAAACCAAATCCTCCAGAGGAGGTGGATAATGGTTGAAGTGATGAATCAGCTCGTCGACGAGGTCCTGAAATCGATCCAGGCAAGACTTGCCAATGTCGAGACCGATGTAGCGGATATCCGAGCCGAACTCGCTGCCGTCCAGAGTGAACTGGCCACCGCGCGGGTCGGTCGACCGGAAATGGTCTCGCCTCCGGTGGGGATCGAGCGTCGGGTGGCACGACTTGAGCGCCGCCTTGACTCGGTGGACGCTGCGATAAAGTGACGCCATGCTGAACGACAAAGACCGCATCTTCACCAACCTGTATGGCCGCCATGACTGGGGGTTGAAGGGGGCGATGGAGCGTGGCCAATGGGACAACACGAAGGGCCTGATTGACCAGGGCCGCGATTGGATTGTCGATCAGATCAAGGAGTCGGGCTTGCGCGGCCGTGGCGGGGCCGGTTTTCCGACCGGCCTGAAGTGGTCTTTCATGCCGAAGGAGTTCGACGGTCGTCCGGCCTATCTTGTCGTCAATGCCGACGAGTCGGAACCCGGCACCTGTAAAGACCGGGAAATCATGCGTCATGATCCCCACACCCTGGTTGAGGGGTGTCTGGTTGCAGGATTCGCGATGGGTGCGCACACGGCGATCGTCTACGTCCGTGGCGAGTTCATTCGCGAGCGCGAACGATTCCAGGCGGCGGTGGATCAGGCCTACCAAGCCAAGCTGCTCGGCAAAAACAACAAGAATGGCTGGGACTTCGACATCATCGTCCATCACGGCGCTGGAGCCTATATCTGCGGCGAGGAAACTGCGCTTCTGGAGTCGCTGGAAGGCAAGAAGGGCATGCCGCGTCTGAAGCCGCCATTCCCGGCAAGTGTCGGCGTTTATGGCTGCCCCACGACGGTGAATAACGTCGAATCGATAGCGGTTGCGCCGACAATTCTCCGCCGCGGCGCCGCCTGGTTCGCCGGGCTCGGACGACCCAAGAACGCCGGCACCAAATTGTTCTGCATTTCAGGGCATGTGGAAAGGCCATGTACGGTTGAAGAAGAGATGGGGATCCCGCTTCGGGAACTCGTCGAACGGCATTGTGGTGGCGTCCGCGGTGGCTGGGACAACCTGCTGGCCGTGATCCCCGGTGGTGCTTCGGTGCCGTGTCTGCCGGCCTCTGCTTGCGAAAGCTTGCTGATGGACTTCGACTCGCTGAAGGACGTCAAGTCAGGCCTCGGCACGGCCGCCGTTATTGTGATGGACAAGTCGACGGACATCATCCGGGCAATCGCCAGACTCGCGTATTTCTACAAGCATGAGAGCTGCGGCCAGTGTACGCCATGCCGCGAAGGAACCGGCTGGATGTGGAGGGTGCTCGAGCGCATGGCGGAGGGACGGGCCGAAAAGCGGGAGATCGACCTGCTGCTCGAGGTCACCTATCAGGTGGAGGGACACACGATCTGCGCCCTGGGCGACGCCGCGGCGTGGCCGGTTCAGGGACTCATTCGCCATTTTCGTCATGTCATCGAGGAGCGGATCGACGACTATGCCTCCAGCGCCGGCCGCGCGCCGGTAATGGTCGAGGCGGCGGAGTAGAACGATGGCTGAAGGGCCGGGCAACATCGTGCTCGTATACCTGCGCCGGATCGGTCAAAAGGTTGATCGGTTGGCGAATGACGTAAGCAATCTCAAGATGAGAGTAACGGCGGTCGTGGAAAGACTCGCTTCTGTCGAAACGTCGATTGCCGGTGTGAATCGGATGATCGATCGCCTTGACGGGCGGATTCGCCGCGTCGAAATGCGCCTTGATCTCGCCGACACGCCGTATTGAGAGCACTGGCAGATGACTCTGATCAAGGTCGACGGTGAGGAAATCGAGGTCCCGGGCGAACTGACGCTGCTCCAGGCGTGCGAGGCTGCCGGCGCCGAGATACCCAGGTTCTGTTATCATGAGAGGCTGTCGATCGCAGGCAACTGCCGGATGTGCCTCATCGAGGTAAAGGGCGGTCCACCGAAGCCGGTCGCCTCATGCGCCCAGAACGTGCGGGACTTGCGGCCTGGTCGGGACGGCGCGCCGCCGGAACTGTTCACCAAATCCGAGATGGTGAAAAAGGCGCGGGAAGGGGTGATGGAGTTCCTGCTCATCAACCACCCGCTCGACTGCCCGATCTGCGACCAGGGCGGCGAGTGCGACCTGCAAGACCAGGCGATGGCCTACGGGGTGGATGGCAGCCGCTTCGTTGAAAACAAGCGGGCAGTCGAGGACAAGTATATCGGTCCGTTGGTCAAGACGATCATGACCCGGTGCATTCACTGCACCCGTTGCGTCCGCTTTTCCGCCGAGGTTGCCGGCGTCCCCGAACTGGGAGCGACCGGTCGCGGCGAAGACATGGAAATCACCACCTATCTCGAACACGCCATGAGTTCCGAGCTCCAGGGCAATGTGATTGACCTCTGTCCCGTCGGTGCCCTGACATCGCGTCCCTATGCCTTCCAGGCCCGGCCATGGGAGTTGACCAAGACGGAATCGATTGACGCGATGGATGCCGTCGGTTCTGCCATCCGCATCGACACCCGCGGCCGGACCGTGATGCGTATCCTGCCGCGCACCAACGACGCCGTGAACGAGGAGTGGATATCGGACAAGACCCGCTTCATCTGGGACGGGTTGGGCGCACAGCGGCTCGATCGACCCTATGTGCGCCGCAATGGCAGACTCGAGCCAGCAACGTGGTCCGATGCGTTTGGTGCGGTAGCCGCGAAACTGGGTGCGTCGGATCCCAATCGGATCGCCGCCATCGCCGGTGACCTGGCCGGTGTCGAGGAGATGTTCGCGCTGAAGGCACTGATGTCATCGGTGGGAACCCCTCATATCGATTGCCGCCAGGACGGAACAAAGCTGAATCCGGAGCACGGTCGCGAAAGCTACCTGTTCAATCCGACCATCGCCGGTATTGACCAAGCCGACGCCGTGCTGATCATCGGGGCCAACCCCCGCCATGAGGCCTCGGTCGTGAACGCCCGAATCCGCGGGGCCTGGCGGCGCAATGAAACCAGGATTGGCTTCATCGGCGAACCGGTCGACCTCACATATCCCTACGATTATCTTGGCGCCGGACCAGACACGCTGGTCCAGGTCGCTGCCGGCGAGCATCCGTTTTCTGAAATCCTCAAGACCGCAAACCGGCCGCTGATTCTGGTCGGGCAGGGGGCATTGGCCCGGCCGGATGGGGACGTCGTGCTCTCCCGGGCGGCGAAGATTGCAGTCACCGGCGAGAACGAGGGTGACTGGAACGGCCTGGCGGTCCTGCACACTGCCGCTTCACGTGTTGGTGGCCTCGACGTCGGGTTCGTTCCGGGCGAAGGCGGCCACGACGTGATCGGCATGGTGGCGGCCGCCGCAGCCGGGGAACTCGACGTGATGGTTCTGCTGGGCGCCGATGAAATCGCGGTCGAGGCGCTCGGCAAGACTTTCGTTGTCTATATCGGGTCACATGGCGACGCCGGAGCGCACCGTGCCGATGTGATCCTCCCGGGGGCAACCTTTGCGGAAAAGTCGATAACCTACGCCAATACCGAGGGGCGGACGCAGATGACGGCGCGGGCGGCGTTTCCGCCGGGCGAAGCGCGAGAGGACTGGGCAATCCTGCGGGCAATGTCAGGCGTTGTCGGCCACACGCTCCCGTTTGACTCGCTCGCAGCTCTTCGAGCGGCGCTTTACAAAGAGCACCCGCATTTCGCCCGCATCGATCAGATCGAAGGCGGGTCGCCCGCGACGGTTTCGGCACTCGCAAGTTCGGAAGGCAAGCCATCATCGGATCCCTTCGGCCTGGCCGTTGAGGACTTCTACATGACCAATCCGATCGCTCGTGCGTCAGCGGTGATGGCAGAGTGTTCGGCGCTCGCGGCCACTCGAATAGCCAGCGCGGCGGAGTAGGGGCATGGGCGGCTTTTTCAGCGACTACATCGTGCCCGGGGCGATCATCATAGGACAGAGCCTCCTGTTGATGGTCGTTCTTCTGCTGTTCGTGGCGTACCTCCTCTACGCCGATCGGAAGATCTGGGCGGCGGTTCAGATGCGACGTGGTCCCAATGTCGTCGGTCCGTGGGGTCTGTTTCAGTCCTTTGCCGACTTGCTGAAGTTCGTGGTCAAGGAGCCGGTCGTCCCGTCCGGCGCGAACAAGGGGGTCTTTCTGCTTGCGCCCCTGGTGACCACGACGCTGGCTCTGTCGGCATGGGCCGTAATGCCGGTGGCCGCCGGCTGGGTTGTCGCCGACATAAACGTTGGCATCCTTTACATCTTCGCGATCTCGTCGCTCGGTGTCTATGGCGTCATCATGGCCGGCTGGGCGTCGAACTCGAAGTATCCATTTCTGGGCGCGCTACGCTCGGCCGCGCAAATGGTGTCGTACGAGGTCTCGATCGGTTTCGTTATCGTCACAGTCCTGCTCTGCGTCGGGTCACTCAATCTCACGGATATCGTGTCGTCGCAGAGCGAGGGACTGGGGACCCGGTTCGGGTTGCCAAACAGCTTTCTCGACTGGCACTGGCTTGTGTTGCTGCCGGTGTTTGTGATTTTCTTTATTTCCGCCCTGGCGGAAACCAATCGTCCACCGTTTGACCTGCCTGAAGCCGAATCCGAACTGGTTGCCGGATTCATGGTCGAATACTCGTCCACACCGTACATGCTGTTCATGCTGGGCGAGTACGTGGCCATCGTGATGATGTGCGCGCTGACCACCACCTTGTTTCTTGGTGGCTGGCTACCGCCGGTCGATATCGTGCCTTTCACCTGGGTGCCCGGTGTCATCTGGTTCATTCTCAAGGTAACGGCCGTCTTCTTCATGTTCGCCATGGTGAAGGCGTTTGTGCCGCGTTACCGTTTTGACCAGTTGATGCGGCTTGGTTGGAAAGTGTTCCTGCCTATCTCGCTGTTCATGGTGGTCGCGGTCGCTACCGTTCTCCAGATCACTGGGTGGGGAGCGTGAAATGAACGTCGGTCAAGCCGCCAGGTCGCTATTCCTCACCGAGTTCATCTCGGCCTTCTTCCTTTCCATGGGCTACTTCTTCGGTCGGAAGGCCACGGTCAACTACCCCTATGAGAAGGGCCCGGTATCGCCACGTTTCAGGGGCGAGCATGCGTTGCGGCGCTACCCGAATGGTGAGGAACGCTGCATAGCCTGCAAGCTCTGCGAGGCGATCTGCCCGGCCCAGGCGATCACCATCGAGGCCGGCCCGCGCCGCAACGATGGCACCCGTCGAACGACGCGATATGACATCGACATGGTGAAGTGCATCTATTGCGGCTTTTGTCAGGAGGCCTGCCCGGTCGACGCCATTGTGGAGGGGCCGAATTTCGAATTTGCAACGGAGACGCGCGAGGAGCTGTACTACGACAAGGACAAGCTGCTCGCCAATGGCGATCGCTGGGAGCGGGAAATCGCCTCCAACATCGCAGCTGATGCAGAACACAGATGAACCATTGGACGGGGGCGGACCAAATGTCTATGAGATCGGCGGTGCAGCCGAATGAAACCTGGGTAAAGCGCCGGTAATGGTCCTCAACGCAATATTTTTCTACCTGTTCTCGGCCATCGCCATAGCCTCGGCGGTGATGGTGATCGGCGCGCGCAACCCGGTGCACTCGGTCCTGTTTCTCATCCTCGCTTTCGTCAACGCTGCCGGCCTTTTTGTTTTGCTTGGCGCCGAGTTCCTCGGAATGATTCTGATCGTCGTCTATGTCGGTGCCGTGGCGGTTTTGTTCCTGTTCGTCGTGATGATGCTTGATGTTGACTTCGTCGAACTGCGGCAGGGCTTCCTCAGCTACCTGCCGGTCGGTGGGCTGGTGGGGATCGTGTTGCTGGCCGAGTTGCTGATCGTTCTCGGCGGCTGGGCGTTTGCACCGGACGTGACGCCGGCAGCCCCGATCGTCGGCGACGTTCCAAATACCGAAGCCCTCGGCCTGCTGATCTATACGCGGTACGTCTACTTTTTCCAGGCAGCGGGATTGATACTGCTGGTGGCCATGGTCGGCGCAATCGTTCTCACCCTGCGGCATCGCGTCAGCGTCAGGCGCCAGTCTGCGGCGGAACAGGTGGCTCGGTCGCCGGCCACTTCGGTCGAAGTCCGCAAAGTCGAGTCAGGAAAGGGCATCTGATGGCCGTCGGTCTTGGCCACTATCTGACGGTTGCAGCGATCCTGTTCACGCTCGGGATCTTCGGCATCTTTATCAACCGGAAGAACGTCATCATCATTCTGATGTCCATCGAGCTGATCCTGCTTGCGGTCAACATCAATCTTGTGGCGTTTTCCTCGTTTCTTGGCGACATGGTCGGCCAGGTATTTGCGCTGCTGGTGCTCACCGTCGCCGCGGCGGAGGCTGCAATCGGTCTTGCCATTCTCGTCGTCTTCTATCGCAATCGCGGTTCGATTGCGGTGGAGGACATCAACATGATGAAAGGCTGAGCGCGGCACATGTACTCGGCCATTGTCTTCCTGCCCCTGATCGGCGCAATCATTGCCGGAGCGATCTCGGTCTATGGCGCCCATCAGCGCATATCGGGAACGAACGAGGCAGCACACGGCCGGCGCGGTGGGCGACCGCATTCGGCGGAAGGAGAGAACGGCGCCGACGATAACGGCCACGATCACGAGCCGGCGGCGGCCGGCTCGCCCCCGGCAGAGATCATTACAACCGGATTGCTGATCGTTTCGGCGATTCTGTCGTGGATCGCATTCCTCACTGTCGGCTTCGGTGACGAAATCGCCGAGCGGGTCCAGGTGTTCAACTGGTTCTCGTCGGGAACAATGTCGGTCGACTGGGCATTTCGGATCGACACGCTCACCGTCGTCATGCTGGTGGTGGTCACCACGGTTTCGTCGCTCGTCCATCTCTACTCGATCGGCTACATGAGCCACGATCCATATCGGCCGCGGTTCTTTGCCTACCTGTCCTTGTTCACCTTCGCGATGCTGGCGCTGGTGACCGCCGACAATCTGGTTCAGCTGTTCTTTGGTTGGGAGGGCGTCGGTCTCGCCTCGTATCTGCTGATCGGGTTCTGGTACAAACGGCCGGCCGCGAACGCGGCGGCGATCAAGGCATTTGTCGTCAACCGGGTTGGCGATTTCGGCTTTGCGCTGGGCATCTTTGCCGTGTTCGTCCTGTTCAACTCGGTCGAGTACGAAACGATCTTCGCCAACGCGTCTTCGGCCGAGGGGATTTCGATCCGTTTTCTCTCCTGGGAAGTGGATGCGCTGACCGTCACTTGTCTGCTGCTGTTCATGGGCGCGATGGGCAAATCCGCCCAGTTCCTGCTTCACACCTGGTTGCCCGACGCGATGGAGGGCCCAACACCGGTGTCGGCCTTGATCCACGCGGCGACGATGGTGACCGCAGGCGTGTTCATGGTGGCTCGTCTATCGCCGCTCTTCGAGCTGGCACCGGTGGCACTTGCCTTCGTCACCCTTATCGGCGCAACCACGGCGATCTTTGCGGCAACCGTTGGCCTGGTCCAGAACGACATCAAGCGGGTTATCGCCTACTCGACCTGTTCCCAGCTTGGCTACATGTTCGTCGCTATGGGTGTCGGCGCATATTCGATCGGCATCTTCCATCTTTTCACCCACGCCTTCTTCAAGGCGCTTCTGTTCCTGGGCGCCGGCTCGGTGATCCATGCCGTATCCGACGAGCAGGACATGCGCAAGATGGGCGGTCTGCGGAAACTCATTCCGCAGACTTACTGGATGATGGTTATCGGGACGATCGCGCTGACCGGCTTGTACGGGACGGCCGGGCATTTCTCCAAGGATGCGGTTATCGAGGCGGCGTTCGTCGGGCACAACGCCTTTTCAGGCTACGCCTTCGTCCTGGTGACCCTGGCGGCTCTTCTCACCGCATTCTACTCGTGGCGGCTGATCTTCATGACCTTCCACGGCAAGCCGCGGGCACCGGCCGACGTGATGAGCCATGTGCACGAGTCGCCGCCGGTGATGATGATCCCGTTATATGTGCTGGCGGTCGGTTCTTTACTGGCAGGCTGGTTGTTCTACGGCGTCTTTGTCGGGGATGGATTCGAGGAGTTCTGGAAAGGGTCGCTGTTTGTCGCCGATGCCAACCACATCCTCGAGGAAATGCATCATGTGCCCTTCTGGGTGGTTGCGGCGCCAACCGTGATGATGTTGATCGGTCTGGCCCTTGCCTGGTGGTTCTACATTAAGTCACCAGAGGTGCCGCAAGGCCTTGCGGAACGCAATGACTGGCTCTACCGGTTCCTGCTCAACAAGTGGTACTTCGACGAGCTGTACGACATCCTGTTTGTCCGCTCCCTCAAATGGGTTGGCCGTTTCTTGTGGCGCAAGGGCGACGGCTGGATGATCGACGGCTTTGGGCCGGACGGCGTCTCCGCCAGGGTTCTTGACGTCACCTCGCGCGTTGTTCGCCTCCAGTCCGGCTATCTCTATCACTATGCCTTTGCCATGTTGATCGGTGTCGCTGCGCTGGTCACCTATCTTATGTTCGCCCCGTGAGGATCGCCCGATGACCGACTGGCCGATCCTCTCAACCGTCATTTTCCTTCCATTGGTCGGCGCGCTGCTGATCCTGGTTATTCGTGGCGACGACGATATCGCCCGGCGCAACGTGTTCAATCTTGCGCTTTGGACGACCGCAGTGACGTTTGTCCTTTCGCTGTTCATCTGGATCAATTTCGACCCGACGGATCACGAGTTCCAACTGGTTGAGCGCAGCGAATGGCTCGGTGGTGGAATCACCTATCACCTCGGCGTCGATGGCATCTCGATGCTGTTCGTCATCCTGACGACCTTCCTGATGCCGTTGTGCATCATTGCCAGTCGGCTGACGATCGAACGGAACTTCAAGGAATACATGATCGCCTTCCTGGTGATGGAAACGCTCATGGTCGGCGTCTTCTGTTCCCTCGATCTTGTTCTTTTCTACCTGTTCTTCGAAGGTGGCCTTATCCCGATGTTCCTGATTATCGGGATCTGGGGTGGCGCCCGCCGGGTCTATGCGAGCTTCAAGTTCTTCCTCTATACGCTGCTCGGGTCAGTGCTGATGCTGCTCGCGATGATGGCCATGTACTGGTATTCGGGCACTGTAGTTCCGTGCGACCCGGCCAGCGGTGGAATCGCGGCCACATGCCCAACGACCGACATCGCCAAACTGATGGATGTGCAATTCCCCGCCGGGATGCAGTTCTGGCTGTGGATCGGCTTCTTTGCGAGTTTCGCAGTCAAGATGCCGATGTGGCCGGTACATACCTGGCTGCCGGACGCGCATGTCGAGGCGCCGACGGCAGGGTCGGTCATTCTTGCCGCTGTATTGCTCAAGATGGGCGGTTACGGTTTCCTGCGCTTCTCGCTGCCAATGTTCCCGCTTGCCTCCGCCGATCTTGCTCCGGTGGTTTTTGCCCTCTCGGTCGTGGCGATCATCTACACCTCTGCCGTTGCGTTGATGCAGAAGGACATGAAGAAGCTGATTGCCTATTCGTCCGTCGCTCATATGGGCTTCGTGACCATGGGTATCTTTGCCATGACGGTGCAGGGGGTCCAGGGTGGCATCTTCCAGATGCTGTCGCACGGCATCGTGTCCGGCGCCTTGTTCCTCTGCGTCGGGGTCATTTACGACCGCATGCATACCCGCGAGATCGCCGCATATGGCGGATTGGTCAACCGCATGCCGCTTTATGCGGCGGCGTTCATGGTCTTCACTATGGCCAATGTCGGACTGCCCGGGACCAGCGGTTTCGTTGGCGAGTTTCTTACCCTCGCGGGAACGTTCCGGGTCAACACCTGGGTGGCATTCCTGGCAACCACCGGGGTCATTCTGTCGGCCGCTTACGCACTATGGCTTTACCGACGGGTCATCTTCGGCAAGCTGGAAAAAGGTAGCCTCAAGGACATTCTGGATCTTTCACCGAGAGAGCAACTCATTCTCGCGCCACTGGTTGTGTTGACACTGCTCTTCGGTTTTTTCCCTGCACCGATCATGGATGTAACCGCCGCGTCGGTCGATCATCTTGTGTCCAATTATCAGGCCGCGCTGTCGGCCGCCGGCAAGCTTGCGGCGGTCTCGCCATGACGCCGCATTGCAGAGTGTCGCCCCGATGACGCCCGATCTCCTCCCGGCGCTGCCCGAGATACTGCTTGCGGTCGGCGTTCTCGCGCTTCTCATGATCGGTGTTTTCGCGGGCGAGCGTTCGACATCGCTGATCACCGGATTGTCGATTGCATTGCTGGTTGCCGCGGGACTGGTACTCATCCTCTCGCCGGCGGAAGGCGTGACATTCAGCGGCGCGTTCGTCTCTGATCCGTTCGCCCGTTATGCAAAAGTACTGGTTCTGATCGGGTCGTCGATCGCCATCATCATGTCCATCGGCTACGCCAGGGCCCAGAAGTTCGAGCGCTTCGAGTATCCGATCCTGGTGGTCACTGCGACGCTGGGCATGCTGATGATGATTTCGGCCAACGACCTGATCGCGGTCTATCTCGGCCTCGAGCTCCAGTCGTTGTCACTCTACGTCATCGCAGCGATCAACCGCGACTCGACACGAGCAACCGAGGCCGGCCTCAAATATTTCGTTCTCGGCGCCTTGTCGTCGGGCATGCTGCTCTACGGCGCGTCGCTGGTATATGGCTTTACCGGGACCACGACGTTTGCAGGCATCGCCGAAACTCTACAAGGTGGCGAAGTTTCGCTCGGGCTTACGTTTGGCCTGGTCTTTCTCATTGCCGGTCTGGCGTTCAAGATATCGGCAGTTCCGTTCCACATGTGGACACCCGATGTCTACGAGGGGGCACCGACCCCGGTGACGGCCTTTTTTGCCGCCGCTCCCAAGGTCGCCGCTATGGCGCTGTTTGTCCGGGTCGTCATCGATCCATTTGCACCGATCACAGCGGATTGGCAGCAGATTCTGTCGTTCATTGCCATCGCCTCGATGCTGCTCGGTGCGTTTGCCGCCATCGGACAGACGAACATCAAGCGCCTGATGGCCTACTCCTCGATCGGACACATGGGCTTCGCGCTGGTCGGGCTTGCTGCCGGCAACGAAGCGGGCGTGCGGGGTGTGCTGATCTACGTGGCGATCTACCTTGCAATGACGCTCGGTGCTTTCGCTTGCATCCTCGCCATGCGCCGTCGGGAAGGCATGGTTTATGAGATTAGCGATCTTGCCGGCCTGTCGAGAACGCACCCGGTGATGGCCTTCGCGTTGGCGATGATATTGTTCTCTCTGGCCGGCATTCCGCCGCTGGCCGGTTTCTTTGCCAAGTTCTACGTCTTCCTGGCAGCGATCGACGCGGGCTTGTATGTGCTCGCCGTCATCGGGGTCCTCGCCAGCGTGGTTGGCGCCTTCTATTATCTTCGCATCGTCAAAGTGATGTATTTTGACGAGCCGGCCGAGGGCTTCGAGCGAATGCCGGCAGAGCTTCGGGTCGTGCTGGGGGTCAGCGGTGCTTTCGTTCTCTTGTTCGCCGTCATCGCCGGGCCGATCGGCGCCGCTGCCGAGCGGGCCGCCGGCACGTTCTTTTGACGCGATGAAGTTCGCGCTTGGTCCTGGCGCCCGATCGGCAGGGCTCCGCCTCAACGCACACGACACAATCGGCTCTACGAACGCGCAGGCGCTGACTCTGGCCAGGGATGGCGACCCGGGAGACATTTGGGTCGTCAGCAATCATCAGACCGAAGGCAGGGGTCGACGCGGCAGGCGGTGGTCGACCGAACCGGGAAACCTTGCGGCGAGTATTCTGGTCGTAGTCGATGTTGGAGCGGAACAGGCCGCGACACTGGGCTTTGTGGCCGGACTGTCACTCGACCGCGCGTTGATGCAACTCGCGCCGGGTTTCGCGGCGGATCGGCGCGAGGGAGACGACGGACGCCTTGGATTGAAATGGCCGAATGACGTTCTTGTCGATGGACACAAGGTAGCCGGCATTTTGCTGGAAGCACAACATCTGCCCGGTGACCGCATGGCTGTTGCCGTCGGTATCGGGGTCAACATCATCTCGGCCCCGATGAATCTGCCCTATCCGGCCTCGACGCTTCGAGACATGGGCATAGCAGCGGATGCTGCCACGGTATTCGCGCCATTGGCCGACGCATGGGCGGGGCTTTTCGACCTATGGGATCTTGGGGCCGGATTCCCGGCAATTCGCGAGTTGTGGCTCCAGCGAGCTGCCGGTCTGGGCGGTGAAGTAGCGGTGCGAGCCGGGCGTCAAGTCTTTTCCGGCGTCTTCGAGACAATCGATGACAGTGGGCGATTATTGGTTCGAGCACCGGATGGATCACACCACGCCGTCAGTTCCGGCGAGGCGCATTTCGGCACAGTGGCGACAGCGCGTTGAAACGCGGCGTCAATCCAGCTCGGCCCGAGTTCGTCTTCCTTCCGCTCGGCGGCGTCGGCGAAATCGGCATGAATCTGGGCCTGTATGGCTATGGCCCTCCTGACGACCGAACGTGGATTGCAGTGGATTTCGGCATTGCGTTTGCCGGTGACGAAGCCCCCGGCGCCGAGGTCATCTTCCCGGACATTTCCTATCTTGAAGAAGAACGGATCAATCTCGCCGGGATCCTGATCACCCACGCCCACGAGGACCACTACGGCGCATTGATTGAGTTATGGCCGCGGCTTGGAGTTCCAGTTTTTGCTACAGCTTTTACGGCTGGAATGCTGAGCGCAAAGCTCGCTGGCGAACCAAACGCCGATCCGATTCCAATTACCGTCGTGACCCCTGGCAATCGGTTCAAGGTCGGCCCGTTCGATATCGAGTACATCAACGTTACCCATTCGATCCCGGAGGCCAACGCGTTGGCAATCCGGACACCACTCGGGCTCGCGCTTCATAGTGGAGACTGGAAACTCGACGACGCCCCC
>JAAEOR010000061.1 GCA_024222895.1 Hyphomicrobiales bacterium
GAGGAATATGGCGAACCCGGCGGGTGAATCAGTTGATGGTCCGCTGAGGCTCGATTTCGACCGTCGCCTGAAGCTTGAGTTCCATGGTTCCAGGATTACCACCGACGCCGGATTGCTTGCCTACCGCGAGCTCGATGACGCCCTCGGGTTGACGGACATGGTTGGCGATGGACTGGTTGACCCGCGCACCGGCAAGAACGGCCAGCACGCGATGACGGGATTGTTTCGCCAGTCCGTCTTCGGGCGCCTCGGTGGCTATGAGGACGTGAACGACGCCGACCGTCTGGGACGTGATCCGGCGATGCGTTGGATTGTCGGCGGTCGCGCCGTTGCGAAGCAGGCCGCCTCGACCAGCCAAATGGGGCGCTTCGAGACGGAGTTCCTTGCCGACGACAAGAACCTCGCCGCACTGGTCGATCTGTCAGGACAATGGATTGACCGGGTACACGCCCGGCATCCGCCCAAGGCAATCGTGCTCGACATGGATTCCAGCGTCAGCCCGACCCACGGCGATCAGGAAGGTGCCGCCTATAACGGCCACTTTGCCTGCACCTGCTACCACCCGCTGTTCGTGTTCAACCAGTTCGGCGATCTGGAACGTAGCGAACTTCGTCCGGGCAACGTTCACAGCGCCGACGGCTGGCGCGGCGTTCTGGAACCCGTCGTTGAGCGTTACCGGGAACGGGACCTGCGCCGCCAGGCGCCTGGGCTCATACCGAGCGTCTTTTGCACCGAGGCCGCCTGTCAGGCTTGCAGGGAAAGCCGAAATCGCCCAATCTGAGGCTGAGATACCGGTCATCCAGTGAATGTCGGCTAAAACATCACCACGATTCACCGCAATGGCGGAATTAGGTTTTCCGCATCCACAATCGAGATCAGCTATGGCAGCTTCTAGCCCCTTGGGCAAACTTTCACGCGCCATTTTCTGCGCGTTTATTGTTCTTTTATCATCCTCGACGCATCCCTCAGCTTCGGACATTCCATTTCCAGTCAATGTCGAAGTCATTTATGATTTCGCC
>JAAEOR010000062.1 GCA_024222895.1 Hyphomicrobiales bacterium
ATCTCCGAATCGAAGTGGCCGATATTGCAGACGATCGCCCGGTGCTTCATTTCACGCATGTGGTCGATGGTGATGACGTCGACATTGCCGGTGGCCGTGACGAAGATGTCGGCCTGCGGCGCCGCGTCTTCCATGGTCGTGACTTCGAAGCCTTCCATTGCTGCCTGCAGGGCGCAGATCGGATCGGCCTCGGCGACGAGCACCCGGCAGCCGGCGCTGCGCAGGCTGGCCGCCGATCCCTTGCCGGTGTCGCCGTAGCCGGCCACCATCGCCGTCTTGCCCGCCATCATGACGTCGGTTCCGCGGCGGATGCCGTCGACCAGCGATTCGCGGCAGCCATAGAGGTTGTCGAACTTCGATTTCGTGACCGAGTCGTTGACATTGATCGCCGGGAACAGGAGGCGGCCTTCCTTCGCCATCTGATAGAGCCGATGGACGCCGGTGGTGGTCTCCTCGGTTACGCCCTTGATGCCCTTGGCGAACTCGGTGTACCAGCCGGGCTTGTCGGCCAGGCGCTGCTTGATACTGGCAAACAGAACCTCTTCCTCCTCGTTGGTCGGGTGGGCAATCACCGAGGAATTGGTTTCTGCCTGCATGCCGAGGTGAAGAAGCAGGGTCGCATCGCCACCGTCGTCGAGGATCATGTTGGCGGTGCCGCCATCGTGCCATTCAAAGATCCGGTGGGCGTAGTCCCAATAGTCCTCCAGCGATTCGCCCTTGTAGGCGAAGACCGGCGTGCCGGTCGCGGC
>JAAEOR010000063.1 GCA_024222895.1 Hyphomicrobiales bacterium
AACCCCATCGCTGATGGAGCCCGCGACCGTCGCCGCAATCCTGGATGCGATTGGCCGGCATTGGACGGTTGAAACCGACGCCGAGGTCACATTGGAAGCGAACCCGTCCAGCGTCGAGGCCGGCCGGTTCCAGGGCTACCGATCCGCCGGCGTCAATCGTGTGTCGCTCGGGGTTCAAGCGCTGCATGACGCCGACCTGCGTTTTCTCGGCCGTCTCCACAATGTCGCCGACGCCCGCGCGGCAATCGACATCGCCCGCAAGACTTTTGCGCGTATCTCGTTTGATCTGATCTACGCCCGCCCGGGTCAGACGCCGGCGGCGTGGTCTCGGGAGCTTGGCATGGCCCTCGAGATGGCGGCCGACCACCTGTCGCTCTACCAGTTGACGATCGAGGACGATACACGGTTTGCCGCCCTCTATCGGGCAGGCAAACTCGCGATTCCTGACGAAGCGGCCGCGGCGGAGCTCTATGCCGTGACCCGCGACCTATGCGCTGCCGCCGGGCTGCCTGCCTATGAAATCTCCAACCATGCGCGCCCGCAGGCGATGTGCCGTCACAACCTGATCTACTGGCGCTATGGCGAATACGCCGGAATTGGTCCCGGCGCCCATGGTCGGCTGAAGCTTCCCGACGGTGGGCACGCGACCGAGACCGAGCGGGTACCGGAAGCGTGGCTGGCGCGGGTGGAATCGACTGGTGACGGTCTGATCGTCGATGAACTGCTCACACAAGAGGAAGAAGGCGACGAAATGCTGCTGATGGGGCTCCGGCTCGCCGAGGGGATCGACCTCGCCCGCTACCAGGCAATTTCGGGACGGGAGCTCGACCCTGAACAGCTGACCGATCT
>JAAEOR010000064.1 GCA_024222895.1 Hyphomicrobiales bacterium
GCCTCGGTGGCCAGCTGTCACGTTGCGCGCCCCCTGTCACAGGTCGTTGCAGTTGAGATGGCACGGGGTGCCTCTCGATGTCGGGCGTTCCGCAACGCCTGGCGCGCCAGATGCGGGCGCTGCGGGGATGTCCCGCTCGATGTTGACGTGAGCTAGAAAAAGAAGTGGCGGTTCTTGTCGACCCGAGACCATCTCGGGCTTGCAAGACAGGAGACCGCCATGAAGAAGAATCGCAGAAACAAGAAAGCAAACCAAGAGGCACGTGGCCGAGGGCAGCGCACGCTGTGGCTGGCGTCGGTGATTCGCGAGAACTTGTACGAGTTCGTAGTCCAGGAGGGCATGAAGGCGCTCGACACGATGCTCGAGCAGGACCGAGAGCGCCTGTGTGGCGCAGCTCACAGCAAAGGCGCAGAGGACGACCCGGTGCGCTGGGGTGCGACGCACGGGCGTCTCGTGATGGGCGGCCAGCGGGTGGTTGCCCGCAAGCCGCGAGTCCGCAAAGCCGGCAAGGAGGTCGCTCTGCCCACCTGGGAGCAGTTTGCTGACGAGGACCCGTTGGACGAGCGCACGACGGAGCAGCTGGTGCTGGGAGTTTCCACACGCAACTATTCACGCTCCGTGGAGCCGCTACCAAATGAGCTCGGCGGTCACGGTGCGAGCAAGAGCGCAGCTAGCCGGCGATTCGTGCAGGTGACAGCTGAAAGGCTTGAAGAATGGCGCAACCGCGACATCAGCGACCTCGACCTTGTGGCGATCATGCTCGACGGCATCGAGGTGGGCGAACAGGTCATCATCGTCGCACTGGGAATCGATGGCAGCGGCGAAAAACACGCGCTTGGGCTTTGGCAAGGAGCCACTGAGAACACGGTGGTTTGCCAAGGTCTCGTCAACGACCTCGTGAAGCGCGGACTTGATTGTCAGCAGTCGTACCTCTTCGTGGTCGACGGCGGCAAGGCGCTGCGCAAGGCTATTCGCGAAGTCTTCGGAAAGCGGTCGCTGGTGCAACGTTGCCAGGAGCACAAGCGGCGCAACGTATTGGGTCACCTGCCGAAGCGGCTCCATCCGAGTGTGAACAAGGCGATGCGTGACGCATACCGCAGCTCGTCTCGTGCAACAGCCAAGCGGCGGCTCCTGCAGCTGGTCTCTCACCTCGCTGACGACCACCCGGATGCAGCGGAGTCGCTTCGTGAGGGCCTCGAAGAGACACTGACGCTCAAGGACATGAAGCTGCCAACCTGGCTCGAGCGAACGCTCTCGACGACAAATCCAATCGAAAACTTGAACGGAGCCATTCGCCGCGTGACGCGCAACGTCAAACGCTGGCGCGACGGCACGATGGTGGGCCGCTGGGTCGCCACTGCGATCCTCGAAGCGTCCCGTGGCTTCAGGAAACTGCGTGGCTACAAGGGCATTCCGAAGCTCGTTGTCGCGCTTCGTGGACCTGAACAAAACACCCGCGTTGACCACCAAGAACAAGCTGCATGAACATCAAACCGACAAGACCGCCACTTCCGTGATCAACAGCGGGAGGGACATTCCCAGGTGGGTCGCGTGGGATGGTTTGTGCGTGGGCACGTGTGGGCCTTGAACGAGATGGGGCGCGTGGGATGGTTTGTGCGTGGGCGCGTGTGGGCGCAGAGCGCCGTGAGCCTCCCTCAGTTTCGTTGACACCTCTTCGGAGGAATCATGAGACAGAGAAATCGCAGCTACACACCTGAGTTCCGGGAGGAAGCAATTCGCCTGGTCGAGTCGAGCGACCGGACGACAATGGAGATTGCTGAGAGCCTTGGCGTGAATGCCTGGACCCTGCGCGGGTGGTATCGTCAGGCAATGGCGAAGAGGAAAGTTAGGAAGTCGCCTGTGAGGGCCACTGCGCCTGCGGACGAGACCGCGGAGCAGCGGGCGGATCGCTTGGAAGAGGAAAACCGCAAGCTGCTCAAACGGGTCCAGGACCTGGAAACGGATCGGGCCATCCTAAAAAAAGCAGCAGCCTTCTTCGCGAAGGAAAGCGACTAAGGTTCGCATTCATCCACGCGGAGAAGGCAACATTCTCGGTGTCTCGTCTGTGCCGAGTCTTGGGTGTTACGCGGCAGGGCTACTACGCTTTCGCGAAACGCGGACTCGGGCGTCGTGCACTCGAGGACGAGCAACTCAAGGTGGAGGTGACTCAGAGCTTCCAACGGAGTCGCGAAACCTACGGCAGCCCCCGAGTGCTTCGTGACCTGCAGGCTCGAGGCTGGCGTGTCGGCAAACGTCGAATCGAAAGGACCATGAAAAGCCTGGGAATCTCGCTTTACACCATCTTCCACAGTGCTGACACCACCAAAGACCCACAACCATACACAGGAATCTCCATCATCACTGCTCCATACATCACACCCAGCATCACTGACCTCAGGCCCATAGATGGCAGGCTGCTCA
>JAAEOR010000065.1 GCA_024222895.1 Hyphomicrobiales bacterium
GCCTTTCAGCGGCTGAAGGCTTCATCATCCAGGGCGATGCGGGCGACGACTATGCCGGCTGGAGCGTTTCTTCGGAGGGTGATGTCAACGGCGATGGCTTCGACGACCTGATCGTCGGGGCCCGCGACGGCGACGACGGCGGCGCCGATGCCGGCGAGGCCTATGTGCTCTATGGCGGCGCCTTTGGCGGCTCGACGACACCGGTGGTGACCAACGGCACCGGCGCCGCCGAGATGCTGATCGGCGGGTTGGGTGACGACCAGCTTTCGGGCGGCGGGGGCGCTGATGTGATCCGCTCCGGCGCCGGCGATGATCTGCTGACCGTCGCCGACCTGACCTTCAAGAAGATCGACGGCGGCTCCGGCACCGACACGCTGGTGTTTGCCGGGGCGGCCGAGACCATCGATTTCACCAGCATCGGCGACAATCGGATTGCCGGAATCGAAGTCCTGAACATCACCGGCACTGGCAACGATACGGCGGTCCTTGGTGCCCTCGACGCATTCCAGTTTTCCGAGACGCCCAACGCCGACTTCACCGGGGCGGACAGCCACCAGAACCTTGTCATCCTCGGCGACGCTGGCGACACCGTCGACTTCGACGACTTCGATCCAGGCGGGGGCGCGCCGGTCTATGCCTGGGTGGCGGATGACACCAATGTTGCCCTCGACGGTACGGCCGGCGGCGATTTCGATGTCTACAATCTCGAACGGGGCGGTGTCGTCGTTGCCTCGGTCGCTGTCGACGAGGACATGACCATCTTGTTGGGGCCGTGAGCGTCGACGAATGATTTCGCCCCTTGCAGGAATTGCATGGATAATGCGGCTAGTGGTTCGACTCCGACATTTGCTACCCCCTGCAGCACCCACCCGAGCAAATGTCGGAGTCATAAGAACCACTAGCAAGTATATGATCCTAGTGGAGCTTTTGAATTTGACATTTGAACCTGAGCCTGGCCGCAAGTGGGACTCAAATGTCAAATTCGCTCTACTAGTCTCGACCAATGGATGAGCGGCAAATCTTCCTCGGCGGCCTCGCGGCGGATGCCTGCAAGCGGGCGGAGGTTTTGTTCCGCCGCAACAAGCCGCTGGAGGCGCTGGACGCCTTCGATCGTGCCCTCGACGCGGTGGAGGGGTACGAACCGGCCATCCGTGGTGCCACTATCATTGCCGAGCGGCTGACGTTCACCAAGCATTCGTTACGACTCGAGCGCCTGCTGAAGCGCTGCATGCTGTCGCCGCGCGGCAATCCCGACGCCCTGGCGGCAACCGTCGGTCGGCTGCTGCAGCTCAAATATCGGCTGTCGGCCGAGTCGGCCTGGTCGGGCGATGCGACCATCCCCGACACCAGCCTGGAGCGCCTTTGCGACGACATCCTCCTGATGGTCTATCTGTCGTCGACCGTGAACCGGAACACGACACTGGAATGGTTTCTGATCCTGGTCCGCGCCAGCCTCATTCGGATGATCAGCCGGGGGAGCGCCATTCGGGGATGGCAGAACCTGGCAGCGGCGCTCGCCGCCCAGGTCCACAACAACGAGTACATCTGGCCCGAAGCCGGGGATGAGACCGGGTGGCTCGCCGACGCCGTTTCGGCGCTCGACGCGGCCGCATGGGACCCGCCCGACAAACGCACCGTCGATCTGCTGCTCGCCTACGCCATGTTCGGCGACCCGAATGAGTTGTCCGGCGCACACGACAGAATCGGCACCGCCGATCTCGACGAGTGCATTCCGGCCTTCCGATCACTGGTGGAACGCACGGTCAACGAACCGGCGCGCCGGGCCGCGCTTGAGCAGTCGATACCGCAGCTCACCGCGATCGACGCGGACAGCTCCCGCCTGGTTCGCACCATGTACGAGGCCAACCCGTACCCTCGCTGGCTCCATTTCCCGGTCCCGGCCGTCCGTTTCGATGCGGATCAGGTGCTGAAGCAGCGCTTTCCGCACCTTGGCCCGCTGCCGTCCCGCGACGGACCGATGCAGCTCCTTCTGCCCGGCGTCGGCACGGGCCGGCATGCGGTCTGGGCCGCCTCGCAATACGAGGACGTCGACATCACCGCCGTCGATCTCAGTCTTCGCAGTCTCGCCTATGGCCGGCGCATGGCGGAGCGGATGGGCATTGCCAGCATTGCCTTCATGCAGGGCGATATCCTGGCGCTGGAAGGCCAGTATGACCGCATCGAATGCATCGGTGTCCTGCATCACCTGAAGGATCCGGAAGCCGGATTCCGGCGGCTGGTGAGCTGCCTGAGGCCCGGCGGTGTCATCCAGGTGATGGTCTATGCCGAGGGCAATCGCGGCGACATTCACCAGTTGCGCACCCGGCTCGACGGATCCGGACAGGCGGCGACCACGGAAGAAATCCGCAGGATCCGCGAACGGATCGTGCGCCCTGACGGCGACCTCGCGGCGTTCGCCAGCCTGACCCAGCGCCCGGACTTTCACAGCACCAGCGGCTTCAGGGACCTGGTGCTGCACGTGCAGGAGAGCGCCTTCACCATGCGCCGCGTTCGCCGGATGGTCGAATCAGCGGCGCTCGATTTCCTCGGCTTCGAGTTCACCACCGGATTGGTCACGCAGATGCTCGGAGATGACAGAGCGCCGCGACTGTACCGGGATGCCTTCCCGGACGACCCGACACAAGCCAATCTGGCGAATTGGGAGCGGTTGGAACAGGATCACCGGGACCTGATGCGCAATTACTTCTTCTGGTGCCAGAAGCCGGCGGCTAACGTTTGAAACGGCTAGACGGTCCGGCTGCGGCTCCGCAGCTAGTTCTGTTGCACAGAGATTTTGACTGTTTGAGTTTTCCGTTTCCGGGCTAATCCTCCGCTCATCTCCGCGAAGGCGGAGATCCAGAGTCTTTCTTTAGCTGGATACCCGCCTCCGCGGGTATGAGCGGTTTCAAATTTCGAACGCTCAAAGCGTCATGATCACCGTGCAGCAGAACTAGTCGTGTTTCAGCTGAGACCGGGGAGGCTCGGCCCGCGAGTCCGGTTGCACCAGGTTCTCCGACATCAGTTCCTCGATAAACAGACTGAGCAGTTGGGGGCGGCCCGAGACATCCGCCTTGCGATAGACGGCATTGCACTGGGCCTTGATGGTGCCCGCCTTGGTTTGCCTCAGCCTCGCCATGTCGGCGATCGACAGGCCCTTGATCGACAACAGCGCGACATCGCGCTCGGCTGCCGTAAGGTTCCAGGCGTCGAAATGGGCTTCCAGGAGTTCGGCGAACGCGCCCGAGGCTGCCATCAATTGGTTCTCCATCCGCCGCTGGCGGCCGAGCATCCTTCTGATCTGAAGTCCGGTCACCGCGACACCAAGAAGCAGGGCGACGGCGATCACATATTCAAAACTGTCAGAATCCCCGAGCGGCGACGTTTTTTCGAGCCCGAGGACATCAAGGAGGGAATCCCCGAGGATAAAGAGCGCGCAGGCAAGTTGCACTCCGAACACCGCCCACAGGCCGGCGCGGCGGTCAAACAACATGCGGATATCGCGCTTCGGTGGGGATTGGCCAACCTCGGTTGAACTCCGAACCCCCGTCAACCAGGACGTGGACAATCGATCGGGGGTCCGGATCTGCATTCGCTAGTCGTCGTCGTCCTCGTCGTCCATCTCCGCTTCGTCTTCTAGTTCGATTTCGATCACCTTGCCAGCCTCGGTGACAACAAACTCGATCTCCAGGCCGTCTTTGGTTGCCTCGATCTCGATCTCGCCATCGTCATCGTCGAATTCGGTGACCGTGTAACCCTCTTTTTCAAGTTGCGCGCGGACCGCTTCAAGCGTCGTGCCCAGTTCGTCTCCGACGGTGACCGCGCCAAGCGCCAGGGCAGGGGTCATGGCCACAGCACCAGCGAGGGCGATCAGCTTTGAGGTTCTGGTCAGTTTCATGGGATTTGCTCCAGTCGGTTTGCACACCCGCGGTGTTGCGGGTCGACCCGATATCGAAGCGAACGCCGTCCTTTCTCCATTGCCAAAACGCTTATTCCTCGCGCCATTGAACCAAAGTTTATGGCCCGTGCCCGGCTGCGAAGGCCCAAAGGAAGGCAATGGCTGTGTTTCGGCGCGTAGCCGCGATGTCCGGCCGATCGGACCCCGTCATCCCTTCATCTGAAGCGTGACGGTCAATCGCCTTTCGGCGCCCTTCGACAGGCGTGCTTCGAGGCGAAGCCAGTTGCCGAAATGGCCGACTCGACCGAATGCCACCTTGCCGGCGGCTGGGATCGTGATTTCCGTCGCGTCACACCGTTTGACCGGATATGCCCGGGCGAGTCGCTCCACATGTGGCCGCTCCCGGCCGCGCCCTCTCGGCAGCCGAGGCAGGCAAGTGGGTGCTAGGTGACAGGTAAGATTATCTATATAACAGCGCCTGGACCGAGGGGCTGACTGACGCTTCTCAACAACCAAAACGCTCAAGATCGGGGAGACGACAAAGTGTACCAGCAGCCTGGACTGTTCATTGGTGATACCTGGCGAGAGGGGACTTCCGGGCGCCGGAGAGAAATCGTCAATCCGGCCACGGAGGAAGTGCTCGGCGAAGCACCGGTGGCGGACGCTGCCGACGTGACCGAAGCGATCGAGACCGCCACGGCGGGCCAGAAGGCCTGGGCCAAGACCCACGGCTGGGAGCGCGCCAAGGTTCTGCGCGCCGTTGCCCGGCGGATCGAGGCGCGGCGGGCCGAGCTCGCCATGGCGTTGACGCTCGAGGTGGGCCGGCCGCTGGCCCAATCCGATTTGGAGGCGCAGGCCGGGCTTGAACAATTCGACTGGTTCGCGGGCGAAGCGGAGCGGCTGTTCGGCGAGAACATTCCTTCTCGCCAGGGCGGGACGCTCATCACCAGCCATGAGCCGGTGGGTGTCGTGGCTGCCTTTACTGCCTGGAATTTTCCGATCACATTGCCGTCCCGCAAGATCGCGCCGGCACTCGCGGCTGGATGTTCGATCATCGTGCGACCGTCGGAGCAGACCCCGTCGACGGCTCGAATTCTGGTGGAATGCTGTCTGGAAGGAGGGGTTCCGCCTGAGGTCATCCAGCTGATTACCGGCAAGGCCAGCGAAGTCTCGTCGGTGATCATGGCGTCCCCGATAGTGCGCAAGATTTCGCTCACGGGTTCGACCGACGTCGGTAAGCAGTTGCTTGCCCAGGCGGCCGAGACCGTCAAGCGGACCACGATGGAGCTCGGTGGTCACAGTCCGGTGATTGTGTGCGACGATGTCGACGTCGAGGCCGTTGCGACCCTCTGCGGTCAGTTCAAGTTTCGCAACGCCGGCCAGGTCTGCATCGCGCCGAACCGGTTCTACGTCCATGAGTCGGTTGCGCCGGCTTTCAAGAAGACGTTCGTCGAATTTGCGGAAAACCTGAAGCTCGGCGACGGCCGTGATCCTGAGACGAGCATGGGGCCGCTGACCACGCGCCGTCAGCGTGACCGTATCGAGGCCCTGTCGGAAGAGACGGAATCGGCCGGCGTCAAGAAGCTGACCGGCGGCCGTCGACCGGCGTCGACCAATGCCGGCTATTTCTTCGAACCCACCGTTTTCGAAGATGTTCCCGAAGATGCACGCCTGATGCGTGAGGAGCCCTTCGGTCCACTGGCACCGATCAACACATTTCGCGATCTCGACGATGCCGTCGAGCGGGCGAATGACACCGACTACGGCCTCTCGGCTTATGTCTTCACCCGCGACCTTGGCCGCGCCCAGGATCTGAGCGAGGCCATCCACAGCGGAATGGTTGGCATCAACACCTATGCGCTTGCCCATGCCGAGGCGCCGTTCGGCGGCGTCGACCACAGCGGAATGGGCCGCGAAGGCGGGCGC
>JAAEOR010000066.1 GCA_024222895.1 Hyphomicrobiales bacterium
CTTTGACCTGATAGCCCTGGGATTCAAAGCATCAACAAAGCGAAGCCTGCGGCGGCTGCTGCCCGTCCACTCTGTTCAAATTGAACAAGGTCATTCTATACAGGCCGGCGGTGGCTCGGCGACAAGACTGCTTGAGGGTCAATCCAGACCGTGGATGGGTGAGGGAGCGCGAGATGGGAGAACACAGAATGAGACTTGTCGTCCAAGCGGATTTCCGGTCATGCGAGCGCGGCGGGTGCGGGCATGTCCCTCGCCTGTCGCGGCAACGGGGCCGATTAATCGACGGGAACGAAGCCCGGATGCCGACCGCGATGCCGGGACGAAGGAGTACGTGATGGCCGCGCCCGAACTGATCGCCAGCTATTTCACCCTCGCCGGACCGGCGGTCCCGTTTGAGGAGCCAGAGAAGGAAGTCAGCCCCCACCCGCTCGCCGAGCGAATCGCGGCCGCCGCGTCGGCCGGTTTTTCCGGCATCGGTCTCGCCTATCCTGACCTGACGTCGCTTCGGCGGACGATGTCATGGCGGGATATTCGCCGCGCTTTCGACGACGGCGGGCTCAAATATCTCGAACTGGAATGCATTGTTGACTGGCATGCCGACGGCGAGCGGCTGGAATCGGCAACACGGGTCAAGGACCTGCTGCTTGGCTGTGCAGCCGAAATCGGCGCCTGCCATGTCAAGGTCGCTGCCGATCAGCACGGCGAGGACTGGCCACACGCACGCATGGTCGACCGGTTCGGAGCCCTGTGCGAAGAGGCCGCCGCGGCCGGAACCCGGATCGTCATGGAGCCGATGCCATGGTCGAACATCTCCGGCATCAAGGACGCGGCCGGGCTGGTGGCGGACGCCGGAGCCGCAAATGGCGGCGTCCTCTTCGACGTCTGGCATGTGGCGCGGGGCTGCGCGCCGTTTGAAGACCTCAAGGTCATTCCGGCCGAGACCATCGGTTATGTCGAGCTCTGCGACGCGCTAAACGCCGTCCCCGGCGACCTGAAGCGCGATACGCTCGACAACCGACGCCATTGCGGTGAGGGCGAGCTGGATGTCGGCCGCTTTGTCGACTGCGTGAAAGCGACCGGTTATGACGGCTTGTGGGGCGTCGAAGTGATCTCGGAGGCGCAGCGCCACCGCAGCGTCCGGCAGGCGGCGACACTCGGCTACGCCGCGGCAATCGACTATCTTTAGCTTTGGCGCGGGGCGATCTTGGCCCCACCGAAGTCCGGTTCTCCTGTGAGAAGCTGAGCCGAGGTCAAACCGTTGCCTATGTCCCCGGGTCGGACACGAAAAAACGAACCCGTTCGTCACCCTTGAAAACCGGCCACGAATAGAACATCAAGCCGTGCAACCAGACGTGCCCATGCGACCCGCGCTAACACTCGCCCTCGTCGTCCTGTACCTGTTCCGGCCGGTAACAAGCCTGGTTATCGTGCTGATGACAGTTGTCGCCGCCGTGTTCCTGGTTGCGGTTCTCGTACGCTGGAACTCAGCCCGGCGAGCAAGGAAGCGCTGGACAAGGCTTCAGGGTTGGAAGGACAACTCTCCAAGAGGTCGGATAGTGCCGTTACCCGCCAACGGTGATGATGGGTGGCTACGTAGACTCCAACAACGAACCCGATTGGAACCAGCACGGTCAGCACGTCCGGACTTGGAACCGTCGCGGCCCTGATCGAGGGCGTGAAATGGGACGATAGCGGCGGGGCCGGTGTCACGCTCACTCACTGTAGCCGGCGCTCACCCGTTTCATCGCCGGCTACGGTCATTGCCGAGCGGACGACTGCCGCGATCTGACTGCCAGCACCACGCAAGCTTGTTACCTACGCCATGAGATCATGACGTAGCTTCCTCCACCCGCCCGGCGTCGTGCCGGTCCATTTCTTGAAGGCGCGGAGGAAGGATTCGACCTGGGAGTATCCCAACGACACGGATATTTCCTCGTAGGACACGGTTGAACTCTCCAGCAGCTCCTTCGCCACCGCGAACCGCACGGAGTCGAGGATCTCCTGAAACGTGGTGCCTTCGTTCTTCAGGCGCCGACTAAGCGTGCGCTGATGCATCGCCAGCGATTGGACGGTAGCGTCCTTGTTGGCGTGGCCTTGCAGAAGCAGGCTGCGCAATACCCGCGACACGACATCGGTGGTCGAACCGCTCCCCGCGCTCTCAAGACGTTGCAGCGTGAGCTGATAAAGCTCCTTGCAGGCGCCCGCTATCGATCGGTTGAGCTCGTCTGAACGGAACCGGAGGGAGCAGATCAAGGAATCGAATAGGATCGCCGATCCGAAGTGAGTTCGGTAGATCTCCAGGTTTGCCGGTGGGGAATGAGGAAAGAATACTGCCTGGGGCGCCCAATGCGGGCCACGCAGTTCACGCATGAAATTCACGCCAGCAGCCATCACGGCATCGTAGAATTGAACGGTGTTCGCCTTGATCGGAGCATAGAACGTGTAGCCCAGGTCTACGGTCTCATCCCTCTTCAGCAGGAACGCAGCGGCCCCGTCGCTGTTGAGATGCTGGAAGACGACCAGCTCCTCGAGCGCAACGCCGACATTTGGCGAGTTGCGCATCAGTTCTCCAATCGGTCCCAGGTGCGACAATCGCCAGACGCGCCCGGCGAGCAGACCGAAGTGCTCGCACCCGATCCGGGTGGCTGCCAGATTCAACAGAGCAACCAGTTTCCCAAGCGGCACCCTGGCGGACGGCTGAGCCAGGTCGCTCAAATCCAAACCCGCCTCGAACAGGATCGAACCCGGATCGCCACCCAGCTCCCGGATGAGACGAGGGACCTCGGTGAACGCGCCGACCATTCGAGTGGCGGGCCCAACCAGGCCGGACGGTCGCGCCGACTTCAGGGGCTTGGATATCGGTTCAATCAATGGCGATCACCTGATCAGCAGCCACGCGGGTCGATTGGAATCCCTGTTCGAGACGGGGCGCAGGACTCGGCGACAGCCCATTTGTCCCGAAATGCTAGCAAGGAGATGATCCAGCGCAATCTTGGTCAATGTGATCCGATCTAGCATTGAACAACGGTAGCGGCATGGGCCGCCCAGCTTTTCGCGTAGGTCAAAGGAGAAGCCCACCATGGGTACGACAACGATAAAGGGTAAGACAATGCATTCCGTCGACGTCGATTGGAATGAATTCTACTACACGAATTGCCCTCTTGTGTCCCCAAGCAATGTCGACCAGGAGATCGGCTGGGTGCGCGAGGAGTTCAAGAAGCTCGGCATCGACTACAAGTATCTGCGCTCGACAGCCGAGAACGACTGGTACCCGCACTACGTCCACAATCTGGATAATCTCATGCGCTATGGCGGATGTTTTCCGGCCATCCACGTCCAGGCCGACATCCGCCGCACTCGGCTGATCGCAACGACCCACGTCTACGAGGGCGGCTGCATGTTAGTTCGCGCCGGCGACCCGTTCTATCGCATGAAGGACCTCAGGGGGAAGAAGGTCGGGTTGACCAAGAGCCTCAACGTCATCAAGAACGACTGGTGGCGGGTCCAGGAAGAACAAGGCATCGAGCTGATGCTCATGCTGAACGACATGACCCGCGACGATGTCGAGATCGTCGAGTTTCCCTATCCCGACGATTGGTACGACAAGCCGGAGATGCTCGCTCCGATGGACAACCCGTCGGAGCTGTGGCTGAAGCGCGACCACAAGCACGACCTGGCTTTCCGGCCGCTGGAAACGCCGCTGCTCGATGGAACGGTCGACGCTATCTATACCCAGACCGGTCCTTTCCAGCACATCCAGGAGCAAACCGGCAAGATCAAGGCGATCGAGAACCTCGCCAACTATCCGGACTGGACGCTGCAGGGCGCGAATGTTCCGGCTACCTGCACTGTCAGCGACGTGGCGTGCCAGGAGCATCCCGAACTGGTCATCGCCCTCCTCAAGGGCCTCATCAAGGTCGGGCGCTGGTCCAACCGGCACAAGCACGCCGCGGCGGCGATCCTCGACAAGCAGACCTACTATCTCGATGTCGAGGACACATACCGCAACATCAAGAACGTCGACCTCGTGCCCACGCTTTCGCCGTACAACCTCGAGGCCTTGCGCGTCAACAAGGACTTCATGTTGAGCCACGGCTACATCGAGAACGATTTTGACGTGTCCGAGTGGGCCGCTCCCGAATTCCTCGAAAAAGCAGCGGCGGAGTTGCTGGAAGAGGAATGGATGAAGAGCAGCGGAGCCAAGCTGCCGGAAGCGGTTTCTCTCGAACATGCCATGAACGCGCGGCTCGGATAGCGAACGAGAGAGTTCCACGCTCCCGGCGCGGCATCTCCGCGACGGGTCCGTGGGGTTTCGGGTCACGCCCGTCGCTCCGTCGACCGCCACACGCCCTGGCAGGTACCGCAGGTGCGGTCGTCCGATTTCTCGTCGCAGTATCTCAATGGAGAGAGAAGAATGTCGGAGATGCAGAATCCTTCCGTCCAGCCGGAGCATCAATTGCCCCAGTCAAACGTGACGGCCCTCGAACTATACGCGACGCCGATCGAGGCCTACGCCATGTGGCGGGCTGACCCTGGCAACGTCCACGTCCTCGATGTTCGTTCGTTCGAGGAGTATTTCTTCGGGGGCCATTTCAGCGCCGCCAAGAACGTTCCCCTCGTTTTCCCGAAGTTCGATCCCGAAGGCGAGTCGCTGCCAGGGAGGCCGCCGGGCTGCTCCGGCGAAGCCAACCCCGATTTCATCCCCGCAGTAAAGGCCGCTTGTGCTCCCGACAGCGTGATCCTGGTGATGTGCTCCACCGGCGGACGTGCCGCCATGGCCGTCAATCTCCTGGCTGAAGCAGAGTTCACCAAGGTCTACAATGTCATCAACGGGTTCGAGGGGGATCGGGTCGACGACCCCGGTAGCGTCTATCACGGCAAGCACATGAGGAACGGATGGAAGAACCACGGGCTGCCGTGGGGCTACGACTTTGATCCGGATCTGATGTGGGTAACCCGAAAATAGACCTCAGCGGAAAAGACACCAGAATGCAAGCCGCAGAACCTGGTTTGTCGACATTTAGGCTGTTCGACTTGAGTCCGCCCCGCTCGGTTGAGCGGCGGCCCAACGACCCCAGGCGGATGCTCTCGCTCGTCGCCGTTGCCATCCTGGCCACCTGGGTGACCCTCGCGATCCTGTCGCTCATTCAGGGACAGGCGATCGGACCGAACCCACGCGAATCGCTCCTGCTCGATGTCGCAATCTATGTGCGGTTCCTGGTCGCCTTGCCGCTCCTGATCCTATCGCCCGCCGTGATCGACCCGCGTCTCAAGTCGGTCACCAGGCAGTTCCTCGACGCGGGCATCATCAGCGAGCAGGAAAGAGGTCCGTTCGAAACGAATATCCGACGGGTGCTGAAATTACGAGACAGTCGGATCGCCATGATTGCCTGCGGGATCATCGCGTACGGGTATTCGACCTTTTATGTATTTCTCTACAACGCTCTGTCACAGAGCACACCATCTTCGTGGCGCACGGTTAGATCCCCTGATGAATTGGAATTTTCTCTAGCCGGCTGGTGGTACATACTGGTGGCCCTGCCGATTTTTTCTTATTTCGTCTTAACCTTCTTCTACAGGCTTTTTCTTTGGTTTCTGTTCCTCCAGCGCACCGCGCGCCTCGACATGAGACTGCGCCCGTATCATTCGGACCGATCGGCCGGCTTGGGCTTCCTGCATATCGCCCTTGATGTACTGTGGTTGCCGACATTTGCACTTTGCGTTTCGGTGGCCGGTAGTCTCGGCACCCTGGTCCTCTGGTTCGATGTCAGCGTGGCCGACTATCGCTTCGCCGTGGTGGCGTTGGTGATCATTCTGGTCGCCATCGTCAATCTTCCACTCTCAGTCTTCTCGCTCAAGATCCGACAATCACAGAGGCAATACATCCTCGATAACGGCGTCGCCGCCGCCACCCAGATCGACCAGTTTGATCGAAAGTGGACAGGCGGAGAGCCAACCGGGAGGGACATGCTGAGTGTCCAGGATTTTTCATCGCTGGCTGACTTCAACTCGGCGGCTGCTGCCATACGGAAGACGGGGACCCTGATCAGCGGATTCAATATGGCCCGCCAGGCATTCCTGCTGTTCTTGCCATTCGTGCTGGTTGCGGCGATGGAATTGCCGATAAAAAAAATGCTGACGCAGCTTGCGAAGCTGCTCCTCTAGGCGGGCCGGGAGCGAAGCATGGCCGGATCGGGTTTTGGTGGAGTGAGCGATGGTTAGGCTCGGGCAGGGTGGCGCGCCGCAACGATTTGACGTGGAGGTTTCATCGGGCAGTCACTTCGCTTGGTTGCGCACGCGCCTCAGCCTGGACCGGACGCTGATGGCCTGGGTCCGCACGGCTATCGGCTCGATCGGTTTCGGCTTCACGATCGTGCAGTTCTTCGCGCGCTTCAGTGATATGGCGGGTGTCGCGCCCGCGATCAATCCGATGACACCTCAGTATGTTGGTCTGGGTCTGATTGGGGCCGGTATACTGAGCCTGGCGATAGCGATTTGGCAGTACCAGCGGGGCGTCCGCTACCTTTGGAGCGAACCGTATCGCGTGTTGGGAGGAATATCCGCTGACCGAGCGGAGCAGGGAGAAGTCCTGGCCCCGGCACTCGCCCTGGCAATCCTGCTGACGATTGTGGGGGTGTTCGCTTTCGCGGCCGTTCTCTTCCGGATGATCTGAAGGTCCCGCTCTCAAAACGCGTCGAGCTGACCTGAGCCGGTCGTCGGCTTGGCTCTTTCTTCCCTCCAACGCCAGTCGACTCCAACCCTGGTGCGTCGGTTCCTTTGACATGCTTCCGATCCGAAGATTGGGTCGAACGCGTCATGACCGACAACGGTTCATGCTACAAGTCCTTCGCTTTCCGCGACACCTGTCGAGATCTGGGCCTCAGGCACATCCGCACAAAGCCCTACACGCCCAAGACCAACGGAAAGTCTGAACGCTTTATCCAGACCGTACTGCGCGAATGGGCCTATGCCCGCGCGTATCGGTCCTCCGACGAGCGCGCCAGACTTCTGCCGGACTGGCTGCATCGCTACAACTGGCATAGATGGTAGTTTGAAAGCCAAACACCCGTCAGCCGACTCGGCCGGGAGATGGACGACCCATTGAGGCACCACAACCAGCTGCGGCATACGGAGTTGCACTTGTGCTTTGTCGACAGCGCCCGATCCCACCAAATAGCCCGCCACCCACGGCATGACCCGCCAACAATTATCGCTGCGGGCTGTTTTCGTTTTCTTGATGCTGTTGACTTGCGCGCTGGGGCTTCCGTTTCTGGTCCGCAACGAGGTGATCTGGAGCGAGTTGAACTGGGTGCTGCTGGCAGGGACGATCAGCTTGTCACTGGCGTTGTTCTTACACTCGGTCGTCGTGGCCAGCTTTCGCGACGCGGTTGCGTTGTTCGCAGCCGCGGTGGTGACGGGTTTCGCGATGGAGCTGTTGGGCCTGCACTTCGGCGTCCCGTTCTTGGTCCATTACGAGTATCACACGGATCTCCAGCCGCAGGTGGGCGGCGTCCCACTGTTCATTCCGCTCTCGTGGTACGCGCTGGCGAGCGTTCCCGTCGTACTAATGCGCGGGATGCGGCTGACAAGTTCGCTCCTGCGGAGTTCGCGAGTGTTCTTGAAGTCGGCGGTTTGCGCCGTCTTTCTTGTCGGTGCCGATTTGCTGCTGGATCCCTTGGCCGTCAGCGTCGACGCCTGGCGATGGGTTCCCGAGGGCCCGTATTTCGGCGTGCCCGTGGCGAATTACTTTGGCTGGTTCACGGTCGGCATGATCATCTACTAC
>JAAEOR010000067.1 GCA_024222895.1 Hyphomicrobiales bacterium
CAACCGATCTGAAATTGCCATCCGAGTCTTTCGCGCCGCCAACGAGCTCGGCCTGCGCACCGTCGCGGTTTTCGCCGAAGAGGACAAGCTGGCGCTGCATCGGTTCAAAGCCGACGAAGCTTACCAGATCGGCAAGGGTCTCGGACCGATCGATGCCTATTTGTCGATCCCCGAGGTCATCCGGGTCGCTGCTGAGTCCCACGCCGATGCCATCCACCCCGGATACGGATTGTTGTCGGAAAACCCGGACCTGGCGACGGCTTGCGCCCAGGCCGACCTCACCTTCATCGGACCGCAACCCGATACCCTGAGACGGCTGGGTGACAAGGTTACCGCTCGCGACCTGGCGGCCTCGGTCGGCGTCCCGGTCATGCCGGCCAGCGACCCTTTGCCCGACGACATGGACGCGGTGCGCAGCATCGCGGCGGAGATTGGCTATCCGTTGATGCTCAAGGCGTCCTGGGGCGGCGGCGGCCGCGGAATGCGCGTCATCCCGGACGAGGAGACACTGGTCAAGGATATCGAGGCGGCGCGGCGCGAGGCCAAGGCTGCTTTCGGCCGTGACGATGTCTACCTGGAGAAGCTGGTCGAGCGGGCGCGTCACGTCGAGGTACAGGTGCTCGCCGACAGCCATGGCAACATTGTCCATCTGTTTGAGCGCGACTGTTCGGTTCAGCGACGCCATCAGAAGGTGGTCGAGCGCGCCCCGGCTCCGTATCTCGACGATGATCGCCGACAGGAAGTTGCCGGCTACGCGGTCGAACTGGTGCGCGCCGCCAATTATCTCGGCGCCGGTACGGTCGAATTCCTGATGGATTCCGATACCGGCGCGTTCTACTTCATCGAGGTCAATCCGCGCATTCAGGTCGAGCATACGGTCACCGAGGAGGTGACCGGTGTCGATATCGTCAAGGCGCAGATCCATATCGCCGAAGGCGCCCGGATTGGCGATCAAGGTTCCGGCGTGCCGCGTCAGGAAGACGTTCACCTCAACGGCCATGCGCTTCAGTGCCGGATCACCACCGAGGATCCGGAGCAGAATTTCATTCCCGACTACGGACGGATCACCGCCTATCGCGGCGCCACCGGTTTCGGCATTCGCCTCGATGGTGGAACGGCCTATTCCGGGGCGGTCATCACCCGCTTCTACGATCCGCTGTTGGAAAAGGTCACGGCCTGGGCGCCGACGCCTGACGAAGCGATCGCGCGGATGGACCGGGCCTTGCGGGAATTTCGCATTCGCGGCGTGACGACCAATCTCGCCTTTCTGGAAAACATCATCAGTCACCCGAAATTCCGGGATGCGAGCTATACGACCCGGTTCATCGATGAAACGCCGGAGCTTTTCGAAGCGGTCAGTCGACGGGATCGGGCGACCAAGCTGCTCACCTATATTGCCGATGTGACGGTGAACGGCCATCCGGACACACGGGACCGCAACCGCCCGCCGGCCGATGGGCTGGTCGTCCCGCCGCCGCATTTCGAAAGCCCGCCGGCAGACGGCGCAAAGCAGCGTCTTGATCGGGATGGTCCCGAGGCATTTGCCCGCTGGATGCGCAGCGAGAAGCGGGCCCTGGTGACCGACACGACCATGCGGGATGCTCACCAGTCGCTGCTGGCAACGCGAATGCGCACTTTCGACCTCGCCGCGGCTGCCGAGGCCTATTCGCGCGCGCTGCCAGGGCTTCTGTCGCTGGAGTGCTGGGGCGGTGCAACCTTTGACGTCGCCATGCGGTTTCTCACCGAGGATCCGTGGGAACGTCTGACGGTCATCCGCGAACGCGCGCCCAACATTCTCATGCAGATGCTGCTGCGTGGTTCCAACGCCGTCGGCTACGCCAACTACCCGGACAATACCGTCAAGTTCTTCGTTCAGCAGGCCGCCGATGCCGGTGTCGATCTCTTCCGCGTTTTCGATTGCCTGAACTGGGTGGAGAATATGCGCGTCTCCATGGACGCGGTGTGCGAGGTCGGCAAGCTGTGCGAGGGGGCGCTTTGCTACACCGGCGACATTCTCGATCCGGATCGCGCCAAATACAGCCTCAACTACTATGTCGGACTCGCACGGGAACTGGAACGCGCCGGCGCTCATATCATTGGCATCAAGGACATGGCCGGACTGATGAAGCCGGCGGCCGCTACCGAACTCATCTCGGCGCTGCGTGAAGAAACGGACCTGCCGATCCACTTCCACACCCACGACACCTCCGGCGTTGCGGCCGCTTCGGTGGTTGCCGCGGTTGCCGCCGGGGTCGACGCTTTCGACGCCGCGATCGATTCGATGTCCGGCCTTACCTCGCAGGCCTGCCTCGGATC
>JAAEOR010000068.1 GCA_024222895.1 Hyphomicrobiales bacterium
AGCGGCAACGCGCGGCTGGTGAGTTGCTCCGTGCAGCCATAAGGATAGCGATCCAGAGCCGCGAGAATGCCGGCGACATCCAGACGCCCGGCGCCGCCGACGGAAACCGTCACGGTCCCCGTATCCGGCACGTATTCGCGCAGCAATTCGCCATCGACCGTCAGTGTTCCCCCGGCCGACAACGCAACAATGTTGCGCCGCGTCACCGGCTCGCCGGGCGGGCGAACCCCAAGCGTCAAGGACTTCGCCAGATCCTGGCCATCGGGCGTCTCAAGCGTCACATCGATCGCGTGATCGCCGACAGCGCGGCCGGCGAGCGGCAGATTGAACCGGGCCTTCGCGCCGGCCTCGAGGGTGAGCACCCGGCGCCGGTCGACGATCGGCAGGCCGACACCATCGTCGGGCTCGACTCTCAGCGTGTATTCACCGGCGGGCCCGGCAACATTGTTGATCTCGAGCAGGAGCCGGGATGTGTCGCCGGTGCGCAGGAAGCGGGGCAGACTCGCCGAAACGACGACCGGGTCGCGAACGAGAACGTCCTTCGCCGCGTGTCCAACTCCCGTGCGTGACCAGGCTATCGCCATGACACGGACCGATCCGTTGAAGTCCGGCAAGTCGAACGACACCGTCGCTGAACCATCGTCGTCGACCGCCAGGATGCCTGAGTAGAAAGCCAGGAGTTTCTCTGTCGGTGGCGGCGCGGCCAGGCGCGTCTGCCCGCCATCTCCGCCGGAGCGGATGGTACCGGGCACACCCTGCATCCGGTCGATCAACAAGCCGTATACGTCACGAATATCGACACCCAGCTTGCGCTGCCCGAAATACCACTCGTCCGGTGCCGGTGTCTGAAAATCGGTCAGGTTGAGGATACCGACATCGACCGCCGCCACGGTCACAAACGCCGATTCGCCAGCCGGCAGGTTTGGAATCGTCACCGGAATCGTCATTGCGCTGCGCGGTCGAAATTCGTCGGCAAGATCGAGTGAAACGTCAAGATCGCGATCACCCGGAGCAACAACGGCCCAGGTCAGGCCGAGGGCGCGGGCCGGCATCCGCTTGGCCGGCAGATCCATGGGCCGGTAAAGCGCCGCTGTCACATAGGCCCCGGGTCCCCAGGCTTCGGTGACCGCGAGGTCGACCGTGGCTCCCGCCTCCGGAACGTCAACCGCGGTCGAGAAAATCAGACGATCATCGATCACGTTGACCAGCGCCTTGCCGGCGAAGCGCGGGTCGAGCCTGAGCCGCGCCGTCTCGCCGACTGAGTAAGCCGGCTTATCGAGTGCCACCTGAAGGACATCCGGGGTTTCCGACCCGACCGAGGAGACATACCAGCCGGCATAGAAATCGAAACTGGTAGCCGCAGGCTGCCCGCCACCGCGCTCCACCGTCAGACGATACTGGCCCCAGTCGACTGCCGCCGACACACCAACCGGCTTGTCGGCGAGCGTCTCGATCTCGCCTGACGCAACCCGGCGCGGGATGACGACAAGCTCGTAGTTCCAGTTACCGCTCGATCTATACCATTGGTAGTTGCTCTCGAGACGATCGAGTTTCCAGGTGAGCCCATCGCCACCGACCCGTTTCCCGTCCGGTGACGCAACCACAATGTCAAAGCCAACGGTCGCGCCTTCCGCAACCTCATCGCCTTCGAATTGCGGCTTGATACCGATCAGCGGATTGGCTGGTTCGACCGGAAGGTCGAGCGTCCGCTCCACGGCACGGCCGTTGGTGTCGGCGAGGCGGACTATGACCTTGCCGGCAAACGGGCGGGTCGACACCGGCAGGTCGGCGGGGACGCCAATCGCAAGCGTTGCTCGACCCTCGGCGTCGGTGGTCGCGGCGAGATCAAGCGGCCTGCGGTCCGGCCTGACCGAATCCTCGGCGAGACCGAAAACATAGCCGGGAAACCCGGCCATGGTGCGGACCGGATTGATCTGGATGTCGCCGTCGACCGAAAGTCCTGGAGCCGGGGCGCCATAGAGGTAGCGCGCCTCAAGATCGACATTTGTCGGGGGGCCGGCGACAAGCCTCTCGGCGTCGGTGGAGAGCGTGAAGGCCAGGCGCTCCGGGACGAAATCCTCCACAAGCACCGCGACGTCGGCCAGAGCGTCGCCCTCCGGGTCAGCATAGAGCTTCAACCGCCACGAGCCCCGCATCGCGTTTGCCTCGAGCGGTATCGAGGCGGAATAGCCGCCCAGACCACCGTCGGACAGCGTGTCCTTCATGTATTCGACGCCATCCGGCCGCTCGACCGAAATGGTAATCGGCAAATCAGGGACCGCGTCGGCGCGGGCGTCGCGTACCAGTGCCGTGAGATGAACCGTCTCGCCAGGACGATAAATCCCCCGTTCGGTTGTCGCAAAAACATCGAGCGGCCCGGGCGCGGCGCGCCCCTCCACGCCGCGATCGGCGAGATCGAATGCTGCCCGGGCGAGATCCAGGAACGCGTAGTCCCCTGCGGCAGTCGATGCGTCGATCAGCTGGGGAGACGCACCGCCGCTACCGCGGGCAAGTCCGGGTTCAAAGCGAGCATAGCCCCGCACATCAGTGACAGCCTCGCCAAGAATCTCGTTGTTGGTAGCAACCAGTCGCAGTGAGGCGCCCTCGATTGCATCGGCGGTCGACAGGGAGCGGACAAAAACGTGCACGCCGTCATTGCCGGACAGTGTCGTGAGACCGAGGTCCGAGACGATGAACCACTGGGTGGCAAGATTACCCCACTCGTTCGGATCCAGGGCGGCCTTTGCGGTGATGGCATAGACACCCGGCTGAATTTCCGGAATTGCTTCACCGATCGGTACTGCGGTTGTCACGTTCCGATTGAGCTCGGAGGTGATGACGATCTCACCTTCCCAGACCTTCTCGCCCTTCTGGTCGGCGATCGTCTGGGCCGAGTAGGTGGCAAGGCCGCGCAGAATTTGATTGTCGCGCAACGCCGCCGCCAGTCCACGCTCGCCGATCCGGTACACCGTCGCCTTGGCGATATCGGCATTGACCGAGGTCAGCGGAATCGTCGCACTGTCGCCAGCCGGCAGCACATAGGCATTGCCGGCAAAACCGACCCATGGCGCCCGGTCGCGGACAAAGACATCGAGCGTACTGGCCCGCTCGAGGGTTTCGCCGTCGGTGGAGGGAAGGCCTTGCCGCAAACGGACCTGATAACGGTTCCCATGGGTGACGCCGTCGACGCAGATTTGTCGCTGGGAGGGTTCGATAGCCAGCCCCGCATCAGGCTCGACCACGACATAGTCGGCAAGCTCCGGCCGCGTCACCGGCAGATCGTCGGAAAACGTGATGCAGATGCGTGGATTGGCAACATCCGCATCAACTTCGTGCGACAGAATGCGGAAGCCATGTTCGGCGATCAATTCATCGTAGGTCCTGCTGATCGAGGGGCTTTCCTGGATCGCGAGACTGGCCCGATACGCCCGATACGCCGGCTTCCAGATTTCGCGCAACCGGAAACCGTCACCGATGGTTGCCAGGGCCTTCGCTTCGTTGGCCGGATCGTCCGACCGCACGTAGGCGTTGATAGCGGCGGCGGTCACGTCCGAATAGGCCGCCTGCCGGTCTGACCAGTTCTCCGGTGACCGGGCGTGGCTGGCGACGGCAAAATCCAGCCACAGGCCGGGATTGTCGTCGGCTATCGCCAGAGCGCGGCCGAAAAGGCTCGCGGCGCGATCGTAGTTGCCGGATCGATAGGCGTTGACACCCTGGCTTCGCAGCGCCTCATATGCTTTGCCCCGCGGGTCAAAACGGCGGGGAAGTGAAATGGCCAGAGCGCGGGCTTCGTCCAGATAGTCACCGGGCACGAAGTCGAGATTGGCCAGGCGACGCTCCTGAAGTCCCGGCGTCAGATCGATCGACTCAACCACCCGGCCCGCGATCGCCCCGGGCGCATCGGCGAGAACACCGAAATCGGACTTGAGGAAGCACCAGCCCGCTTCGGTGTTGAAGGTGAATGCCTTGCACCTGTTGGCGGTCAGACAAGCCGAACGGCAGGCCTCGATGGTCGTATCCTGAACCGTTTCGTAATCGAAACCCGCATAGTCCGCATTCGGTGTTTCGATGATCCGCGGTTCTGCCGCATGGCTGGTGCCGGAGAGCCCGGCGAAAGCCATGAGTGAAACGGCTGCTAGATTACGTACGGAACGGACGACGTCGCGCATGGATCGTGCTCCCGGTGCTACCGTCCCGCCCCCAGGACAGCGACGGAGTTTAAGCCCTGTCCGAGTAGCAGTAAAGCACCGCACTGGCCGCAACAAAGACCTACGTGATATGACTGGCGACAGAGGCGGGCGGAGGCAGGGCATGCTTTTTTCCTGATCCATCCGGCTCGCGCAAATCGAAAAGACGTTCCATAATAGGGGTTTCAATGACCAGGATGACACAAAAAATGCTTACACGGCGCGCAGCGCTTGCGATCGCAGCAACAACCGTCGCCGCGCTCAGTCTGGGCGCTCCGGCTTCGGCCCAAATGGACAAGCCGATCAAGGTCGCGGCCATCTATACGGTTCCGGTCGAGCAGCAGTGGGTCAGTCGGATTCACAAGGCGCTGAACGCCGCCAAGGATCGCGGCGATATCGAATACGCTTTCTCGGAGAACGTCGCCAACACCGACTATGAGCGGGTTATGCGCGAATATGCCGAGGCGGGGAACCATCTCATCGTCGGTGAGGTTTTTGGCGTCGAACGTGCAGCCCGCAAGGTCGCGACCGACTATCCCGATACCGCCTTCCTGATGGGATCGTCATTTGGTTCGTCGAAGCCGAACTTCAGCGTGTTCGACAACTTCATTCACGAGCCGAGCTATCTGACCGGCATCATCGCCGGCGCGGAGACCGAATCGAACGTCATCGGCATGGTCGGTGGTTATGCGATTCCCGAGGTCAATCGCCTGATGAACGCTTTCATAGAAGGGGCGCTGTCGGTCAATCCGGACGTCAAGTTCCTCGTGACTTTCATCGGTTCCTGGTACGATCCGCCCAAGGCCAAGGAAGCCGCCTTTGCAATGATCGATCAGGGCGCCGATGTCCTGTATGCCGAGCGCTTCGGCGTCTCCGACGCTGCCCAGGAGCGCAGCATCAAGGCGATCGGCAATGTCATCGACACCGCCGGCGATTATCCGGGTACCATCCTTTCAAGTGCGCTGTGGCACATGGAGCCGACCATCGACCGTGCGATCGCCGCGGTCACCGAGGGCCGCTTCGAGCCGGCCGACTACGGTCAATACAGCTACATGGCTTATGATGGTGGAAGTTTTGTTGTCGACGAATCACTCGCCGATGCAGAAGCCATCGCAACAGCCAAAGCCAAGGAAACGGAAATCAAGGACGGACTGTTCCGCGTCAACGTCAACGACGCAGAACCGAAGTCGACCATGTAGCGACTGTCCAGGTGACGCGGCCGGAACCCCCGGCCGCGTCGGACGCACGCGGATAATCTGTATGAATGATGCGCCAAGCGCAGCGGCGGTCAGCCAGGGAAACGGCGGACCTTCGACCGCTTTTCGCCTTGTCGGGGTCACCAAGCGCTTTGGCGCGATGATCGCCAACGAGGATATCAACCTCGACCTTCGGCGTGGCGAAATTCTGGCACTTCTCGGCGAGAATGGCGCCGGCAAGACCACTCTGATGAATATCCTCTTCGGCCATTATGTCGCCGACGAGGGAGAAGTGTTGGTCGCCGGCACCGACGGCGAACTCGAGACTCTTGAACCGGGATCGCCGCATGCGGCGCTGGCCGCCGGCATCGGCATGGTCCATCAGCATTTCACGCTCGCCGAAAACCTCACCGGCATGGAGAACATTGTTCTTGGCACCGAGCCTGTCCTTTCTTTTCGTCGAACACGCCAGGGAGCGCGCCGGAAAGTCGAGGCGCAGATGAAGGCCTCCGGACTGACGGTCGATCTTGATGCCCGGGTGTCGCGATTGTCCGTCGGCGAAAAGCAACGTGTCGAAATCCTCAAGGCCCTTTATCGCGACGCCCGTGTTCTGGTCCTGGACGAACCCACGGCGGTGCTCACCCCGCAGGAATCCGAGGGTCTGTTTGAAACGTTACGTGCGCTTGCCGCATCCGGACTGGCTGTCGTCTTCATCTCTCACAAACTCGGCGAAGTCCTGTCGGTGTCGGACCGTATCGCGGTCTTGCGGCACGGGCGCATGGCCGGCGAGATTGCAACCGGCGACGCCGGCCGTCGTCAGATTGCCGAAATGATGGTTGGTCACGAAATCCCCGCCAGTCGCCGCACCGAACGAGCAGCCGGCGAGCCCGTCATCGGCCTGACCGGCGTCTCCGTTACCGGTGATGGTGGTCGTAATTCATTGGCACCGACCACACTGGCGGTTCGCAGCGGCGAGATCGTCGGAATCGCCGGTGTCTCGGGCAATGGCCAGGCGGCATTGGCAGCTCTCCTTGCCGGGCTGATTTCCCCTTCCGCCGGCAGCATGCATCTCTTTGGAGAGCCGGTTCGGCGCCATGACCCGAATCACTTCGCCAGGATGGGTGTCGCCCGCATCCCCGAGGATCGTCACCATGACGGCATCGTCGGTGCAATGAGCGTTGCCGAGAATGTCGCGATCGAAGAGTTGCGCGATGCGGGTTTTCAGCGATGGGGGTTTCTCAGGTTCAACGCTATCAGAGACCGAGCCGAAGCAGCGATTCGCGATTACGACGTTCGCTGCCAGGGACCCCATGCACCGGCACGCCTTCTGTCCGGCGGAAACATGCAGAAGCTGATCCTCGCCCGCGTTCTCGACCGCGAACCGCGGCTGGTGCTGGCCAACCAGCCTTCACGCGGACTCGATGTCGGCGCCCAGACCGAGGTTCACCGCCGTCTTCTGGCCGCGCGGGAAAATGGCGCCGGCATTCTCCTGATTTCGGAAGACCTCGACGAGCTGTTGACGCTTTCGGACCGTGTAGCCGTGATCGCCGGCGGCAAGCTCAGCGAGGCCCGGCCGACCGAAAGCCTCGACCGCGGCATGCTCGGCATGATGATGGCCGGCCACCGCGAGGATGACGCGGCATGATCCGCTTTGAGCCCAGGCAGTCTGTCCCACCGGCGATCAAGATCGCGGCGCCGATCGGCGCGGGACTTGCGGCACTGGCGCTCACTGCGATCCCGCTGGCATTTGCCGGAGCTCCAATCCTGTCTTCCTACGGGCTCATGTTTCAGGGCGCGTTCGGCTCGCTCTTCGCCTTCTCGGAAACGCTGACACGAACCACCCCCCTCATCCTGACCGGCCTGGCGGCTGCCGTGGCGTTCCGGGCGCGTCTCTGGAACATTGGCGGCGAAGGCCAGCTTTACGCCGGTGCGCTGGCAACCGTCGCGGTCGGCGCCGGCGTGATCGACGCGCCTCCCTTGATCATGGTCCCTTTGGTGCTGGCGGCGGGCGCGCTGGCGGGCGCCCTGCTGATGCTCGGACCCGCGCTCCTCAAACTGAGATTCGGCGCCGATGAGGTGGTGACCACCCTGCTCCTCAACTTTGTCATGCTGCTCTTCGTTCAGATGATGCTTGAAGGCCCGCTGCAAGACCCGATGAGCCTTGGCTGGCCACAATCGGCCCCGGTCATCGACGCAGCGGTCCTGCCGGAACTG
>JAAEOR010000069.1 GCA_024222895.1 Hyphomicrobiales bacterium
ATCGTCGTACGTTCGCGCCGAGGGCGGTCCGGCCACTTGGTCGACGGATCCGTCAGACCAACGCTGGTCCCAGCCGTCACCCCCACCTCCAATTCGATCTCGGACGCCCCCGCGAACGGCTTACTGCAGCCGTTCCAACGCTATCCGGGTTCTGCTACTGGTAACCTCCGATGGTTCCCGCCTTCGCCACGCCGCCCGCGGATTACGAGGTACGACAATGCTGACCACTACCGAACTCGGGGCGATCTCGATCTTCTCGACCCTTTCCGAAACGGCCCTGACCGACCTTAGCCGGGGAACCGCCGACATTCATCTCAACGCCGGCGAATATGTCGTGAACGAAGGCGACGAGCCGGCACTCTATGTTGTGCTCAGCGGCGCCTTCGACGTGCTGAAGGTCGTCGACGGCATCGAACGCAAGATCGGCCTGCGCGCGGTCGGCAAGATCCTCGGCGAAGTGCCCCTCATCTACGGCACCCAGTTCCAGAGCAGCGCCCGGGCGAGCGAGCCGTCGCGCATCATCAAGCTGGACGCCAGGACATACTACGCCGCCGCGGCCGAATCGCCGGAGCTGGCCAAGGCCGTCGGCGATCTCGCCCGAGAGCGTATCGGCGGGTTGCAGGGGATCGCCACCGAGCAGCGAAAGCCCCGCGTCGTGCTCGCCGGCAAGCGCTGGGACGAAGCCTGTCTCAATGTTCGCCGTTTCCTGGCGCGCAACCAGATCACCTTCGACTGGCTTGAACCGGACGATCCGGAACTGGCCGAGCGCTGGGGCGGGCCGTTGCCGGCTGTGGATGATTGTCCTGTCGTGCGCCTGGTCGAGGGGACGACGCTGGTCCGGCCGCAGCCGCGCGAACTCGCCCAGTTGCTCGGCCTGCAGACGACGCCGTTTCGCCTGGAATACGATACGGTCATCATCGGCGGCGGCCCGGCAGGCCTTGCCGCCGCCGTCTACGGCGCGTCGGAGGGTTTGCGCACCGTTGTGGTCGAACGCGAGGCGCCGGGCGGCCAGGCCGAGACCTCGTCCCGAATCGAGAATTATCTTGGCTTTCCGAGTGGCATTTCCGGCGACGAACTCGCCAACCGCGCCCTGCGCCAGGCGCTCCGTCTTGGCGCCGAGATTCTGGTATCGCGATCGATCGTGCGGATCGATCCGGTGGAGCGCGCCATCTATCTCGACGGCGACGAGGTGGTGAAGGCCCGCACAGTGATCATCGCCAGCGGCGTCAGCTGGCGGCGCCTCGACATCGACGACTTCGACCGGCTGATCGGCAAGGGCATCTATTACGGCGCTGCGCGCAGCGAAGCGTCGATGACCCACGGACTCGACGTCCACCTGATCGGCGCCGGCAATTCGGCCGGCCAGGCGGCGATGTTCTTCGCCAATCACGCACGGACCGTGACGCTACTGGTGCGCGGCGACTCGCTTGAAAAAAGCATGTCGCAATATCTGATCGGCCAGATCCGCAACAAGTCCAACATCAAGGTGGCGCTGGGATGCGAGGTCACGGCGGTCCACGGCGATGGCAACCTCACCGCCATCGACATCCGCGATCGCAACGACGACTCGGTGCGGCGCGAGGATTGCGGCGGGCTGTTCGTGTTCATTGGTGCCGACGCCGAAACCGGCTGGCTGCCACCTCAGATCGTTCGCGACGCGCACGGCTATGTTCGCACCGGCGTCGACCTGGTCAAGGGCGATGAGTGGCAGGAGGAGCGCGATCCCTATCTGCTGGAAACCAGCGTCCCCGGCATCTTCGCCTGCGGCGACGTTCGCTCCGGGCCGGTCAAGCGCGTCGCCTCGGCGGTCGGCGAAGGCAGCATGGCGATCGCCTTCGTTCACCAGCACCTGCAGGACAACCCGGCCTGACACCGAGTCCGGCTCGGGCATGAACAGGCAGATTCCGAACTTTTCAAGAGTCAGCAGCGCTCCACTGGCACCGTTTGGTACCATACTATATACGATCCGAGCTGCGATTTTGCTGTCGCCGAAGCATGTCCGCGGTGAAACTCCACGGCGTGGGATCAACTCTCTTCGGGGCGATAACGCAAACCAGTCAATCTGTTCAGGTCAGACTCGATGGACTTTTCGAATGTCGCTGTTGCCGGCGTCTGCCACGTCGATGCGCCTCATGTTGTCTCGTCGCATACGATTGAAGCTGAACTTGCGGCGACACTAAAAAGACTGAAGCTCCCGCCGGGGCTGCTTGATGGCCTGTCGGGCATTGCCAACCGTCGATTCTGGGACCCTCGCATGCCTGTTTCCGAGGCAGCGACAATAGCTGGGCACAAGGCACTCACGCTTGCCAATGTGGATCGCCGAGATGTCGGCGTCCTGATCAATACCTCCGTGTGTCGTGATCATCTCGAACCGTCGACCGCGTGCATTACCCACCACAAACTCGGGCTCGGTCCCGATTGCCTCAATTTCGATGTGTCAAATGCTTGTCTCGGCTTTCTCAATGGCATGGATCTTGTCGGCAACATGATCGAGCGCGGTCAGGTCGCGTATGGACTGATCGTAAACGCTGAATCGAGCCGATTTGTAGTGGAACAGACCGTCGCCAGGCTGGCCCGGCCAGACTGCGACCTGCAGGCTCTGCGGGGCAATTACGCGACCCTGACATTGGGCAGCGGCGCCGCGGCGATGGTGCTGGCGCGAGCGGATCTGGCTTCATCCAGGCATCGATTCACTAATAGTATCAGCCGGGCGGCAACCCAACACCATCAGCTATGCGTTGGGGACGTCGATCACATGACCACCGACACGCAGGCACTCACGGCCGCCGGCGTCGCGCTGGCTCGGGACACGTGGAGGTTGGCCGGCTCCGCCCTGGGCTGGACGCCGCAATCCATCGATGAAGTCGTTCTCCATCAGGTGAGCAAGGTGCACACAATTAGGATAACCGAAGCCCTTGCCATCGACCCCGGAAAGGTTCTGGCGATCTATCCGGAGTTCGGCAATATCGGACCGGCCGCTTTGCCGATCGCCCTGTCTAAATCCGTTGAGGCGGGCCGGATCGAGGCTGGATCGCGGATCGCCCTGATGGGAATCGGCAGTGGACTGAACTGCACCATGAGCGAAATCATCTGGTGACACCGGGACGGCCCTGGCCGAGCGCCAAGGCCGGATCGCCCACGGATATCGGAGGATTTGTGGCGCCTTCATCCAATCGCTCCTGGTCCCTTGCATGCTCGGAGGACTGGTGCAGCGCTTGACGATTTGATGCGAGCTGCATGGGTGCGTCGGAGCCGGTGGCCGCCAGCTTTGACCGTGGCGGGCGAGACCGTCGGCCCCAAGTGCCTGGACCGTTGGTGAGCTTGGCCCGTCCGTCCTTCGGCTCTTGTTTGGATCAGCAGCCCACAGGCAGTCGGCCCGACCGCACGGCATGCTATGCTGGTTGCCGGTACCCGGTGACGACCCACCGGGGTATGTGTGGGCGGCCTTGACAAGACGGCCATTTGACAATCGAGACCGGCGTCCGCCGGTCGCAAGAACGGGAAACAATCAATGACGCGTGTTGGGGTGATCGGACTGGGAGACATGGGATCGGGGCTTGCCCGCAACCTGATCGCGGCCGGATTCGAGACGACCGGATTCGATCTGAGCGAGCAGCGCATGATGGATTTCGTTGCCATGGGCGGGATGCCGGCCGACAGTCCGGCCGCGGTCGGCGACGGGGCCCAAGCCGTCTTTGTCATGGTGATGAACGGCGACCAGGCGCGCGCGGTGATCCTCGGCGACGGCCTCTCCTCGACCATGGCGCCGGGCACCACCGTGTTGCTCACCGCCACGATCAAACCGACCGAAGCCCGCACCATCGGCACCGAAGCGCTTGCCGCCGGCCTGCGGTTCATCGACTCGCCGGTAAGCGGCGGCTTCCCCGGCGCCCAGACCGGCACGCTGACGATGATGGCCGCCGGCACGCCAGAAACCCTCGACGCCGCCCGGCCAGTGATGGAGGCGGTCTCGGCCACCATCCACCGGGTCGGCACCGAGCCCGGCGAAGGCCAGACAGTCAAGGCGTGCCTGCAATCGCTGATCGGTTCGATCTTCTCCGCCACCTTCGAGGCCGCGGCGCTCGCCGCCAAGGCCGGGGTCAGCGGCGAGGTCCTTCACAAGGTGGTCTCCACCTCCAGCGCCGGCTGCGGGGTCGCCAACAACGCCCTGGAAAAGATCATCGACCGCCAATTCGAAGGCACCGGCTCCTCGATCTCCACCATGTACAAAGACTTGACGATCAGTCTCGATATGGCCCGCGATCTTGGCGTGCCACTCCACACTGCCTCCACGGCGATGCAGCTGTTCCAAGCTGGCAAGACCAAGTATCCCGACGGCGACAACTGGGTGGTGACCCGGATCGTCGAGGAGATCGTCGGCGCCGAACTTCACCGCGCTCCGGAGGCGGGATCATGAAGCTCGGCGTCATCTGCGACGGCATCAGCCGCGACCTCGCCCACGCACTCGAAGTGATGGACGAGTTCGATCTCGAATACGCCGAGCTGCAATTCGTCTGGGACAAGGAGGTGGGCGACCATGACGCTGGCGAGATCGCTCGGATCAAGGACCTGCTCGACCGTCACAACAAGCCGGTCGCCTGTCTGTCGCGCCACATCTTTGCCGGGATGACCACCGCCAACCGGCCGGGCGACGACCTGCACACCAAGCACATGGACGCGCTGAAGCGAGTGATTGCCATGGCCCATGTGGTGGAGTCGCCGCTGGTGCGAATCATGACCTCAAAGAAGGAGCAGATCCTCTGGGGCCGCAACGGTGCGGAAAAGTGGAACGTCGCCAAGGGCGCCTGGGACAGCCTGCCGCCGCTGATCGCACCGGCGGTCGAACTGGCCAAGGCCGAGGGCGTCACCCTGGTGGTCGAAACCGGCAACGGCACCATGGTTAACTCCAACTACACCGCCCGCAAGCTGATCGACGATCTCGACGCCAGGGATACGCTGAAGGTGCTGTGGGACCCGGCCAACAATTGCTGGTGCCACGAGCGGGCCTTTCCCGACGGCTACGAGGAAGTGCGCAACGGCTATCTCGGCCATGTCCACATCAAGGACGTGCAGGTCGACACGCCGCGCGCGACCCTGGAAGTGCGGCGGATGGGGGAAGGCCAGTTGGCCGACGAGTTCCAGCCGATCGCCGATGCGCTCCGTGCCGACGGCTATGACGGGGTGGTCTCGTTCGAAAGCGTGTTCCACCCCGGCGACGGCGACTTCGAGGCCGGCTTCCGCCAGTGCATCGGCCGGTTCAAAGACGTTTTCGGGTGAGCGCACGGGGCGGGCTCACCCCGAAAAGGAGTCGGCTCAGGAAATGCGTTCTTCGAGGCTTGGGCGACCGCCCTCGCACCTCACAATGAGGAAGTGGATATACCCCGGCATCTGCGCGTGATTTGCTTGCTTGTAAATCCAGGAAATCCGACCTCATGCTGAGGCGCTCCGCGTCAGCGGAGCCTCGAAGCACGCACAACGCGCACGCTGGAGAGGCCGAAATTCCAGCAAAATGAAGATTCTGGGTCCGCCGCCTTCGTGTTTGGTTCAGGACGAGCGGGGCGGGATTGCTGGCCGCAGGCGATTGACGTTCTTCACCGTGTCTCTCCGGGGCAAGCGGTGGTTCTGGCTCGACATTGCAACCGCTCATCTCAGCGGAGGCGGAGATCCAGCGAAAGGAAGAAATCCATAGGCCCTCATCCGCCGATCTGCCTCTCGATTCCGGAGGCAAGTGCGATCAGCTCGTCCGCCGTCGCCTGATGTTGATCATCAAAAACGTGCCTGGGATTTCGCAGCCGCGGCGTCGGGTAGAGACCCTGCCGCCACATCATCCGTTTGAAGAAATGGATCGAATGCTCCAGGTGCTGGTTCGAGAACGCCAGGATCGGCAAGGTCTTCCTGAATAAGTCAGTGGCGGCCTCGCAATCCCCCTGCTGATAAATCCGATAGATGGTGACATAGATGCGATGCATTGACGTCGGCATGAACGCATCGACGCCACGGTCCAGCGATTCGATGAGTTGCATCACCGCCCATCCACCGGAAACGTGCAATTGACCATTGGTTGCGCGTTTGATCGCCGTATATTTGGGGCCGGCATCGAGCGTTTCCACCTTGATGTATTGGAATGCCTCGATCCGGTTGTGCGCCTCCACGATTGCCGCAAGCGGGACACCGGATCCGCCTGCATCCCAGTCCTGCACCATCAGCGCCCGGTCGGAGACCTGCGCGAGCTCTTTCAGGTCCGATATGAAGCGATCATGCGTCTCATAGGGCTGGCTGACCAGAACGACATCGCAACCAAGCTCCGCCAGTTGCTCCACATTCCTGCATCGTTCCAGATGCGTTGCCGCCGACGCGCCGCCGACCACCGCTGCCTTACCCCGGGACACGTCAAGAACGGCCCTCACCATGTCGACCCGCTCGGTACCTCTGAGGGACTGCACTTCCGCTGCCATTGCCGGCACCAGGAAACCGCAAACGCCCTCCGAAATCGCCAGGCTCGCGTGCCGTTGAAGGGCCGTGTAGTCGATCTGATCATCGTCGGTGAACGGCGTGTTCAGAACGGTCACGATGCCCTTCAGATCGGGATAGTGCATGAGACTTCCCTTGGATGAAGCTTGGCCGCAGGATGCCGCCTCTCCTTGGGGAGAGCGGTCAGAGCGGTTGTCAACGCCGCGCCAGCACCGGAACCGCCTCCCCCGCCGGCCCGCTCAAATGCTGTACGCCAGCACCTGGCTGATCTGGGTCAGGCCGCGGCCGGACTGATCGGCCCATTCATTGAACGCCACCTGAACCGCCGCCATGTCGCGTTTGGAGCTCGGTGCCTTGGCGACGACATCTTCGGCGATCAGCCGGGCGGTCACGTCCGGCGACAGGATGAAACTGTCGCGCCCCATGGAGCGCAGCATTCGCTGGCCGGTGGCCGATCCGAGCCGCGAACCGCGCTTGGCGATCACCTGTAGCAGCCCGACATAGTCCTCGTTCGGCCAACGGGCGAAGAACGACGCGGCGCTACCATGTTCCTTCGCCAGGTCCTGGATGAAGCGGGCATTGTCAATCACCGAGGCGATCTTGATGCTGTTGCGCACGATTCCCTTATCCGTCACCAGGCGGTCCATGTCCTCGCCATGATAGAAGGCGACCCGGGCCGGGTCGAACCCGTCGAAGGCTGCTTCGAACCCCTCCCATTTGGCCTCGATCACCTTCCAGCTGAACCCGGCCTGGAACACGCACCGGGCCATGGCTACCAGCCAGCGGTCATCGGTCGTCGCCTCGAGTTCGGCTACCGACAGTGGCTCGGAAAGCAACGCCTCCAGCGCCTTCGGCCCGCCCTTGCGGTCGGCCGCGATCCGGTAGATCTCGTCAAAGTCACGCATCATTCGCCTCCCTTTCCCCCCTCGTGATGTTCGTTCATCGCCTTCGCCCGGTCGTAACACGCGCCGCAAAGAAGCGTTACGCTGGCGAAAGCTTCCGTCACATCATTCCAATCACCTCCTTTTTCATGCAGAAATTCGTTGCACGCGGTACACCAAGCGTCCGGTCGAGGATTGCCGGAATCAGCGGCTGACCAAAACCCACGTGCTTCGTCCCCGCGCAGCCCCAATACTATGTGCTGACAAACGTAGGTGGCCTGTTGCGGTCCATGCTCACTGCACTCCACAAGTTTCTTCGGAACATCGGACATGGGCTGTGCCTCCACACCAGGCTGAGAACGAAGGCGGACACCGACGGGCACTGTATCCTCCGGCACCGGGGGATTGTCATTTCCGTTTATCCCGCCGCGGTCCTCCGATCCTAGCTGCCCGATGCGCATAGTCCACGCCCTCTTGCATATTGGAATGACCGGCGCAGCGACGTCAGAACGACTCCACCACGATCTTGCCCTTCGTCTTGCCGGTCTCGATCAGCGCGTGGGCGGCGCGGATGGTCTCGGCGTTGATCGGTGTCATCACCTGGCTCAGCGTCGTGCGAATCCGTCCGCGGGCGAACATGAACTCCCAATGCAGGCTGGCGGCCTTGGTCTTCATGTCAGCCATCGGCATCGGCTTATCGGTGTCGTCAATGGTGACGATCCCACCTTGTGGCCGGATCAGTTCGACTGCCGTCTCCCAATGGCGCATGTCATTGAAGATCGCCACGTGATCGACATGCTGAAACCCGTGGGCACGCACCTGCTCGACCATCGGCTCGCGATGACTGACCACGTGATCGGCGCCAAGCTCCTCGACCCAGGTCGTGGTCTCCGGTCGTGAGGCGGTGGCGATGACCACCAGCCCGGCTGCCTTCGCCAGTTGAATGCCGATCGAACCGACGCCACCGCCGTCGCCGATGATGAGAACCGACTGACCTGTGTCGGCCCCGTCACGATCGATACCGAGTCGGTCAAAGAAAGACTCGTAGGCGGTGATCGTGGTCAGCGGTAGGGCCGCGGCTTCCGCAAAGCCGAGGCTCTGCGGCTTCGCGCCGACGATGCGCTCATCAACCAGCTGAAACTCGGCATTGGACCCCGGGCGGGTGATGTCGCCGGCGTAGTAGACCGCATCACCGGGTTTGAACAGCGTCACGTCCGGACCGACCGCCTCGACCACACCGCTGGCATCCCAACCGAGGATGCGGGGGGCGTCCTCCGCGGTCCCCATCCGCCGGCGGACCTTGGTATCGACCGGGTTGATCGACACCGCCTTGACGGTGACCAGCAGATCGCGACCCAAGGCTGTCGGCTTGGGCATGGTCACGTCGACAAACGCCTGCGGATCCTCGACGGGAAGGGATCGGGTCACGCCGACTGCTTTCATGGGCGGGGCTCCTGGTCTTCGGGATTTGATCAGATGGTCTCCGTCATTCCATTCATCATGAAATCTGCGACGGTGCCATAGGTGGCTGGTTCATTACCCGATATACGTACGGACACCCGGCTCTTTGCAGCCGGGGCGAGCTTCCTTGCACCGTTGGCCAGTAACGAGACCGAGGAAGGCCGCGGGCTCAATCGCAGGGCCGAACTGGTTCGGGTGCCGTAAAGCTGTCTCCCTGGACGGGGCCGCCCAAGCGCCCCGCCCGGGACTACGGTGATGATGTATGTCGGTGAGGTAAGGCAATCGACTGTCGACAGCCTGGCCGGTGCACCCAGCGGGAGAATTACGAGGTCAACGTGTTCGGCACCCCGTCGATGATCCAGGGGCTTTCGCCGGATCCTCCCTCAACATGTCGCCCCCCGCCCCACGGCAGCGCCCTCAATA